>CAYWPZ010000096.1:0-7004 GCA_964460135.1 uncultured Caldilineales bacterium
CATCCGCAAGCGCGACCATCGCTTCCGCCACGAGGCCATCAGTGACGCTGAGGCCATTGCTATTGAGAAAGCAATGGCGGCGTTGAGTGGGGATGGGAGGCGGGATGCGTGAGGGCATCGTGTCAGGTGCCATGTGTTGGGTGGCGCCTGGAGAAGGATGAGTCGTAGTCCGCAGTTCGCAATCCGAAATTTGCACTTCGATGTCCGTTTCCCCTCGCATTACCGTCATTGGCGCCGGGCTGGCCGGTTCCGAAGCCGCCTGGCAACTGGCGCGGCGCGGCTTCGGCGTTGATCTCGTCGAGATGCGTCCTCGCCGCCAGACCGAAGCCCACACCACCGCCGACTTCGCCGAGCTTGTCTGCTCGAACTCGTTCGGCGCCCTGGCCCCCGACAAGGCCCTCGGCTTGCTCAAGGCCGAACTGCGCCGCCTGGACTCGCTCATCATCGCCTGCGCCGAGCGCAACGCCCTGCCCGCCGGCGGCGCCCTGGCCGTCGCCCGCGATCGCTTCAGCGCCGATGTCACTGCCGCCCTCAGCGCCCACCCCAACATCACCATCTTGCGCCAAGAAGCGAGCGAACTCCCATCTGGCCCGGCCATCATCGCCACCGGCCCCCTCACCTCGCCTGCCCTGGCCGCAAAGATCGCCGCCCTTGCTGGCCAACACTATCTCTACTTCTACGACGCCCTCGCCCCCATCGTCACGCTCGAATCCGTCCGCATGCCTCCGGCCTGGCGGCAGTCTCGCTACGACAAGGATAGCGGCGAATCGGAGGGCGACTACATCAACTGTCCGCTGGACCGAGAACAGTACGAGGCTTTCGTTGCCGCCGTGCGCGGGGCCGAGGGCATCGAACTGCGGCCATTCGAGCGTGAGGACGAGCGTTTCTTCGAGGGCTGCCTGCCGATCGAAGTCCTGGCCGGGCGCGCCCTCGACGCCCTCGCCTTTGGCCCCATGCGGCCCGTGGGCCTGCGCGACCCGCGCACCGGCCGGCGTCCGCACGCCGTCGTCCAACTGCGTCAAGACAACCTGGCCGGCACGCTCTACAACCTGGTCGGCTTCCAGACCAACCTGAAGTGGCCGGAACAACAGCGCCTGCTGCGCCTGATCCCCGGCCTTGAGGGCGCCGAATTCGTCCGTCTGGGCCAGATGCACCGCAACACCTTCCTCAATAGCCCGACCCTCCTGCGGCCCACCCTGCAGTGGCGAGAGCGCGACGACCTCTTCTTTGCCGGGCAGATCACCGGCTCCGAGGGCTATGTCGGCTCGACGGCCGGCGGCCTCTTGGCCGGGATCAACCTGGCCCGCCTGCTGAGCGGCCTCCCTCCCGCCGTTCTGCCGGCCGAGACGATGATAGGCGCCCTCTTCCACTACGTCACCCACGCCGACCCAAAGGCCTTTCAGCCGATGAAGGCCAACTTCGGCCTCCTGCCCGATCTCAACCCGCCTGTCCGCAGCAAGACCGAGCGCTACCAGGCCTACGCTGCCCGCGCTCTCTCATCATTGCAGGCCTGGATCGCCGCCGGCAACGCCCTTTCGCCAACACCATGAACAGCGCCTGGCAGTCCCTCCGCCAAGACATCATCACCTGCCAGCTCTGCCCCCGGCTGGTCGCCTGGCGGGAGCAGGTGGGGACAGGAAAACGCCGCGCCTATCGCTCGGACGACTACTGGGCCAGGCCGCTGCCCGGGTTCGGCGACCCTTCCGCCCGCCTCTTGGTGCTGGGCCTGGCGCCCGCCGCCCACGGCGGCAACCGCACCGGGCGCATGTTCACCGGCGATAGCTCGGCCGACTTCCTCATCGCCGCCCTCCACCGCGCCGGCTTTGCCAACCGGCCCATCTCGCATCATCGCCAGGATGGCCTGAAGTTGCACGACGCCTTCATCAGCGCCGCCGCCCGCTGCGCCCCGCCCAACAACAAGCCCCTCCCGGCCGAACTGACCAACTGCCGCTCCTTCCTGGCCCGCGAACTGGCCCTGCTCACGAACCTGCGCCTCGTCCTCGCTCTCGGCCAAATCGCCTTCGATGCCTGGCTGCGTCTCGTGCGCCAGCAATCTCATTCACCCTCTCCTTTGCCCAGGGCGCGCTTCCAGCACGGCCAGATCGTAGACTTTCCCTCGCCGCTTCCCACCCTCCTCGCCTCCTACCACCCCAGCCGCCAGAACACACAGACCGGCCGTCTCACCGTCGCCATGTTCGACGACATCCTCGCCCAGGCGCGCGCTTTGCTGCCCTAACCCGTACCCAAGTGAGCGTGCCCCTCCGCCCCCGCCTCCCGTTTCCCATTTCCCCCCTCGCCATGATACCATCGCCGCCATGACCCATCCCCAGGACAATCAACCTTGAGCAACTTCTATTATGGCGGCCAGGCCGTCATCGAGGGCGTGATGATGCGCGGGCGGCAGCAGGTGGCTGTGGCTGTGCGCAATCCCAAAGGCGAGATCGTCGTCCACCAGGAACCTCTGCCCGCCCGCATCTATCGCGGCAGCATCAGCCGCATCCCCTTTGTGCGCGGGTTGGTCTTGTTGTGGGATGCGCTGGGGCTGGGAACGAAGGCATTGATGTGGTCGGCGGATGTGGCCATCGCCGAGGAAGAGCAAGACGGCGGGACGGCGGCCGGTCCAAGTTTCTCCGGCCCGATGGCCTGGGGGACGGTGCTGCTGTCGCTGGTCTTCGGCATTGGCCTCTTCTTCCTGCTCCCCACCGCCCTCAGCCACCTGCTCGAGAACTGGCTGGGGCTGGCCAAAACCACCAGCGCCTTCATCGAGGGCCTGATCCGCATGGCCCTGTTCATCGGCTACATCGTCGCCATCGGCCGTCTGCCCGACATCCAGCGCGTCTTTGCCTATCACGGCGCCGAACACAAAACCATCAACGCCTACGAAGCCGGGGCCGACCTCAAGCCAGAAAGCGTCGCCCGCTTCTCCACCCTGCACACCCGCTGCGGCACCAGCTTTCTGTTGTTCGTGCTGCTGATCAGCATCCTGCTCTTCGTGCCCCTGCAATTCGACGCCTGGTATCTGCGCATCCTCTCGCGCCTGGCGCTGATCCCGGTCGTCGCCGGCATCGCCTACGAATTCCTGCGCTTTTCCACCCGCTACCAGAGCAACATCATCATGCGGGCGCTGATCGCTCCCGGCCTGGCCATGCAGAAACTGACCACGCGCGAACCCGACCCGACCATGTTGGAAGTCGCCATCGCCGCCCTCCACCCCGTCCTAGCCGCCGACGGCCTGGAATTGGTAATTGGTAATTACCAATTACCAATTACCAATTACCAATAACAAATAACCACTTAATCAACAAAAACGGAGTAAGATAGCATGAAACCACCCCTCAAAGTCACCATCACCGGCGCGGCCGGGCAGATTGGCTATGCCCTCCTTTTTCGCATCGCCCACGGCGACGTCTTCGGCCCCGATCAGCCCGTGATCCTGCAAATGCTTGAGATCACCCCGGCCTTGGGCGCGCTCGAAGGCGTGGCCATGGAACTCACCGACTGCGCCTTCCCGCTGCTGCACGGCATGGCGCTGACCGACAATGCCCGCGCCGGCTTCGATGGCGCTAACTGGGCCTTCCTGGTCGGCGCCTTCCCGCGCAAAGCCGGGATGGACCGCAGCGACCTGATCAGCAAGAACGGCCCCATCTTCGTCGAGCAGGGCAGGGCCATCAACGCCGTTGCCGCCGCCGATTTCCGGGCCTTGGTGGTGGGCAACCCGGCCAACACCAACGCCCTCATCTGCATGAGCAATGCCCCCGATGTGCCGCAGGAACGCTTTCATGCCATGACCCGGCTCGATCACAACCGGGCGCTAAGCCAGTTGGCCGTCAAAGCGGGCGTGGGCGTCGGTGATATTCGCCGCATGATCATCTGGGGCAACCATTCCAACACCATGGTGCCCGACATCAGTCATTGTCGCATCGGCCGCCAGAAGGCCATCAATGCCGTCGGTCGGCGCTGGTACAAGAAGGAATTCGTCCCCACCGTGGCTGGGCGCGGCGCAGCTGTGATCAAGGCGCGCGGAGCTTCTTCGGCCGCCTCGGCCGCCAACGCCGCCATCGACCACGTGCGCGATTGGGCGCAGGGTACACGCAAGGGCGATTGGGTGTCGATGTCGGTGATCAGCGATGGCTCGTATGGCGCGCCCAAAGGCGTCATCTTCAGCTTCCCCTGCCTGGCCGCGGGCGATGGCAGCTACGAAATCGTCCAGAGCCTGGCGGTCGATGACGAAATCGCCGCTGGAATCAAGGCCACGGGTGATGAACTGCTGGCCGAGCGGGCGGTTGTAGCCGACTTGCTTTGATCTTTTGTCGTGGGTGCGCATAAGTTCGAGCTGATGCGCACCCACGAAAGCGCAGCCCATGAGTGATACGAATCCACCGGAACTCTTGGCTGAGGTCGGAACCAACCATCGCTCTGGCTTTGTGGCGGTGGTGGGGCGGCCGAATGTCGGTAAATCCACCCTGATGAATGCCCTCTTGGGGCAGAAGATCGCCATCGTCTCCCCGCGGCCGCAGACCACGCGCAACCGCATCAACGGCATCCTCACCGAACCCGACCTGCAGGCCATCTTCATCGATACGCCCGGCATCCACGCCCCCCAGCACCGCCTGGGCGAGTTCATGGTCGAGGAGGCCCTGGCCGCCCTGCCCGACGCCGACCTCATCCTCTGGATCGCCGATGTCAGCCGGCCGCCGCAGGCCGACGACGAGCGCGTTGCCTCGGTTTTGCGCGCCCAGCCCATCCCCGCCATCCTGGTGATGAACAAGATCGACATCACCCCGCCCGATGTCCTCTTGACCAACAGCGCCCGCTTTCGTGACCTCATCCCCGCCGCCGCCGATATTGCCGTCAGCGCCCACAAAGCATGGGGGATCGAGGCCCTGGTAGCTCTGCTGCGCCAACATCTACCGCCCGGCCCCCGCTATTTCCCGCCCGACCAGGTAACGGACGTGCAGATCCGTTTCCTGGCCGCCGAGTTGGTGCGCGAAAAGGCGCTGCTGCACCTGCGCGAGGAGGTGCCGCACGCCGTGGCGGTGGAAATCGAGGAATTCAGCGAGCGGGCCAACGGCGCCGCCTATGTCGCCGCCCGCATCCTGGTCGAGCGCGACTCACAGAAGGGCATCCTGGTGGGCAAGGGCGGCGGCATGCTCAAGCGTATCGGCAGCGAGGCCCGGCAGGAGATCGAGCAACTGACCGAGGGGCCGGTCTTCCTCGACCTGTTCGTGGCCGTGCGCCCGCAATGGCGGCGGAATCCTGATGAGTTGCGGCGCTTGGGCTATGTGAGGCGAGATGAGTGATAAGTGATGAACGCAAAGGCGCCGGAACTCGTGATCGAACAGAGGCTTTGGGCGCAGGGACGGCGCGTGGCCGGGCTGGACGAAGCCGGGCGGGGGGCATGGGCGGGGCCGGTGGTAGCGGCGGCCGTCGTCCTGCCGCCTGAACCCGAGCGATTGGCCGTGGCCCTGGCCGGGGTGGCCGATTCCAAGCAACTGCGCCCGGCCCTGCGCCAGCGGCTGGACGCGGCCATCCGGGCCGAAGCTGGTGTTGGGGTGGGGGCGGTCAGCGCCGCCGAGATCGACCGCATCGGCATCCTCCCTGCTACCCTACGGGCGATGGAACTGGCCCTGGCCGATCTGCCGTGCCCGCCCGACTATCTGCTCATCGACCATATCCCGCGCTCGCTGGCAAACTGGCCGCAGCAGCGACTGGTGCGGGGCGAAAGCCAATCGCTTTCCATCGCCGCTGCCTCCATTGTGGCCAAAGTGCACCGCGATGCGCTCATGCTCGCCTTTCACCGCACCTATCCCGGCTATCGTTTCGACCAGCACAAAGGCTACGGCGTCCCTCTCCATCGCGCCGCCATCGAACTCTGGGGGCCAACGCCCATCCATCGCCGCACCTGGGCGCCGTTCGTCCAGATACCGCTTGCACCATAGTTGCTGATAGAATAGAGCTAAACTAAAGTCACTTCGGGATCAGAAGTTTTGGCAATGACGATAGACCATAGACGATGGACGATCAGCCCGCCTGAGTGGGGGGAATCTACTATCGTCTACCGTCCAGCGTCCATCGTCACACCAGAAACGAAACTTATGTTCTCACAGTGACTTCAGTTTAACTAAAGTCACGTGGAGGTTATTGAACATGAATGAGTTCACAGCTTTTGTCGTGCAGGATGGCGAGTGGTTCATCGCTTACTCTCCTGAAGTGCCCGAAGCAAATGGACAAGGCCACACATAGAGAGGAATGCTTGCGAGATTTGGCAGCGGCCATCGATCTTGTTTTGCTCGATCGCCGCGAGGATGCTCTGCGCAATCAACCGGCTGGAGTCATTCCCGATCTGGTTGTCATTGCATGACGAGATCTGCGCTGTGAAAGCATTTGTTGGAGCATAGGTGCGAATTGAAACGCGAGGGGAGCGCACATTCACTCTGGATCAACCCAAAAACGGGCGCACTCCAAGCAATCTCACAGCATACCGAGATTTCTGATCAGCTTGCCAGACGCATTTGTCGCCGTTTGTCTATTCCCGATATCAAAAATCTGGATTGAAAATGTGAGCGATCCGCGCAAAGGTTTGGGCAGTCTGGGCGAACGACTGGCTGCCGAGTCCCTGGAAAAGGCCGGCCTGCGCATCCTGGCCCAGAACTGGCGCTGTGCCCAGGGCGAAATCGACATCCTGGCCCGTGAAGGCGATGTGGTGGCGGTGGTGGAGGTGAAGACCCGGCGCGGCCGCCAGGCTGGCACACCCGAGCAGGGCGTGGACGACAGCAAGCGGCGCAAGCTGTGTGCGCTGGCGCAAGCCTACATCGACGCCGTCGGCTGGGAGGGGATGGTGCGCATCGACGTGGTGGCAGTCGAACTTGATAGCGCCGGCCATCTTTTGCGCCTTTCGCACTGGCGCGATGCAATCGACTGTTGGTGAGACTGATGCTCCCATCGCTTCTTGTCATCGCCGGCCCCACCGCCGTCGGCAAAACCGAACTTTCCCTGGCTCTGGC
>CAYWPZ010000096.1:7014-16312 GCA_964460135.1 uncultured Caldilineales bacterium
GGCGAAATCGTCTCGGCCGACTCGCGACAGGTCTATCGCGGCCTGGACATCGGCACAGCCAAGCCCACCCTGGCCGACCGCCAACTTGTTCCCCATCATCTTATTGACATAAAAGAGCCGGACGAGACCATCACGCTGGGCGAATACCTGCGCCTGGCGGCGCAAACGCTGGCGCAAATTCATGGCCGCGGTCGCTTGCCGATGTTGGTGGGGGGCACGGGGCAGTATGTGCGAGCGCTGGTGGAGGGCTGGCAGGCGCCGGAACTGCCGCCGCAGCCGGCCTTGCGGATGGAGTTGGAGGCCCAGGCCGAACGGGAGGGGAAGGAGGCCGTTTTCGCCCGGCTGGCCGCGCTCGACCCGGCCAGCGCTGCCCGCATCGACCCCCGCAACCTGCGTCGGGTCATTCGGGCGCTGGAGGTGACGCTGACCCTGGGCCGGCCCTTCAGCCAGACGCAGTCGAAAACGCCGCCGCCGTACCGCATCCTGCAAGTGGGCCTCACCCGGCCCCGGCCGGCGCTCTATGCCCGCGCCGATGCCCGTATCGAAGCCATGATTGCAGCCGGGTTCGTCGAAGAGGTGGAGCGATTGCTGACGGCCGGGTTCGGCCCCCAGCTCCCCGGCTTCTCCAGCCTGGGTTACCGCGAGATGGCAGGCTTTCTGGCGGGTGAGCATAGCCTGGAGGAGGCCAAAGCCCTATTGCGCCGCCACACGCTGGCGTTCATCCGGCGGCAGTACAACTGGTTTTCACTCGGCGACCCTGCCATCGCCTGGTTCGACCTGGAGGCGACAAGGCCGCCGGCTGTGCTTGCGTTCGTGCAGGCGTGGTTGGGCGAGGATGCACGCCAGGGCGATTGACATCATCCGGTCATTGTCCTATCATGCCCCCGCATGGAAGCCAGCCCAATGACCGAGATCGCACAACTGGAACGGGGCATCGCTGCCCTTGAAGCACAGCGGGCCACCCTGGGCGATGGGGTGGTGGACACAGCCCTGGCGCCTTTGCGCGAACGTTTGCACACCCTTCACGCGCGCCCTGAACTTGAGGGGCGCCGCCGCCATGTGACCGTGCTTTTCGCCGACGTTTCGGGCTATACTGCCCTGGCCTCGTCGATGGATGTGGAGGATGTGGCGGTGATGATGAACCGACTGTGGTCGTCGCTCGATGAGGTCATCCGGCGCTTTGGCGGGCGCATCGATAAACACATCGGCGATGCCGTGATGGCTGTGTGGGGCATCGAAGCCGCGCGCGAGGACAACGTCGCCCAGGCCATCCGCGCCGGCCTGGCCATGCAAGAACACTTGCAGCGGCAAATCATCCTCCCTGGCCTGGCCCCCCTGACCATGCGCATCGGCATCCACACCGGGCCGGCGCTGCTGGGCTTGATCGATTCGACCGGCGAGTTCACCGCCACCGGCGATACGGTCAACGTGAGCGAGCGTATACAGAGTGTGGCGCCGGTGGGCAGCGTTCTGATCTCGCACGAAGCCTACCGTCACGTGCGCGGCTTGTTTTCGGTGCAGGCGATGGAGCCGGTGCTGCTCAAGGGCAAGGCCGAACCGCAACGCACCTACCGGGTCATGGCTCTCAAACCGCGCTCCTTTCATCTTTCCGCCCGCGGGATCGAGGGCGTGGAGACGCGCATGATCGGCCGCGACGCCGAGTTGGCGCGCTTGCAGGCGGTCGGCGACTCTGTCCTTGTCGAGGGCCGGCTGCGGGTCGTAGCCATCGTCGGCGAGGCCGGCGCCGGCAAGAGCCGCCTCTTGCACGAATTCCTCGCCTGGCTGGACCTGCACCCTCAGAGCTTCTGGGCCTTCAAGGCCAGGGCCGACGAATCCAGCCGCAGCCAGCCGCATGGGCTGTGGCGGCAGCTGCTGTCGCATCGCTTTGCCATCGCCGACGATGATCCGCTGGCGGTAGCGCAGCAGAAACTGATGCAGGGCGTGCTGGCATTCCTGCCCAGCGAGGCCGGGGCCGAGGTCATGACGCACCATATCGGGCGCTTGATCGGCTTTGATTTTGGCGACAGCCCCTGGTTGCAGGCTACCGTGGACGATGCGGGGCAGTTCTACGAGCGGGCCGTGGCTTATCTGGGGCAGATGTTGGCGGCCGCTGCCGCCGATGCGCCGCTTCTGCTCGCGCTCGAAGACCTGCATTGGGCCGACGAGTCCTCGCTCCAGACCCTCGGTCGTGTCTTGCACGATGCTCGGCATCTGCGGGCCATTGTCATTGCCACCGCGCGGCCCACTGTGGCCGAGCGGTGGCCCGATTGGGATGCCATGCTTGGCCTCGATGAGCGTCTCGACCTGGCCCCGCTCTCGCCCGCCGACTGCAGCCGCCTGATCGACGACATCTTCCGAAAAGCCCGGTCCATCCCCCCCACCCTGCGGGAGCTGATCGTCAGCCGCAGCGAAGGCAATCCCTTCTTCCTGGAGGAGATGGTGAAGATGCTGATCGACCGGCGCATCATCGTGCCGGGCGATGAGGAGTGGCGCGTGTCTGCGTCGGCCCTGGTCGAGACGCAGGTGCCTGCCACCCTGGCGGGGGTGTTGGAAGCCCGCTTGGACGGCCTGGCCGAGGAGGAGCGCCAGGTTTTGCAGGCGGCTTCTGTGCTTGGTCGTGTGTTTTGGGACGAAGCCCTGGCGCAGTTCGACCGGGCGACCGCCGAAAGCCCCCGCTCCAACCGCCCGCTGGCGGATGTCCTGACCCGGCTTTGTCGCCGGGAGATGATCTTCCACCGGCCCGAATCCACTTTCCCCCAGGTGCAGGAATTCACCTTCAAACACGCCATCCTGCATGATGTGACCTACGCCACGGTGCTGAAGCCCCAGCGCCGGCGCTATCACGCTCTGGCGGCGGCATGGCTGATCGAGCGCAGCGGCGAGCGCGCAGCCGAGTTTGCGGGTGTGATCGCCAGGCACCTGCAAGCGGCGGGGCAGCCGCAAGAGGCCGCGACCTGGTTCGGGACCGCCGGCGAGCGGGCGCTGGCCACCTTTGCACCGGCAGTCGCCATCCATGCCTACGAGCAAGCATTGGCGCTGGCGCCGGGCAGGATGGGATGGCTGGCCGGGCTGGCCGAGGCGCTGTGGCAGCGGGCCGAGTACCGGCGTTCGGCCGAGGCCTATCAGCAGATGTTGGCGGCGGCGCAGGCGGCCGACGACAACCTGCTGCAGGCGCGGGCCTTGAACGGGTTGAGCCTGGTCTACGAGCGCCAGCACGAGCTACAGGTTGCCCTTGAGCACGCTGTGCAGGCGGCCGCGACGGCCCGCCGCGCCGGCGACCCGGCGCAAATGGTTCTGGCCGAAGCGCTGTTTTTGCAGGGCTGGAGCCTGTACCGGCAGAATCGTTCTACCGAGGCCATTAGCCTGGCCGAGCAATCCCTGGCCCTTTGCGGGGCGGGCGAGACCCCGGTCGCGGCGGGAGCACAGCAGGCGAAGCTGGCTCGCGTGCAGGCGCTCAATCTTAGCCTCTTGGGGAGCGTGCATTCGCGGCTGGGCAATTTCGAGCGGGCCAACGCTTTTGGCGAGCGCGCCTATGAACTCTATCTGAGCTTGGGCGACCGTCGCGGGGCGATTACGGTGCTTAACAACATGGCTGTGACCGCGCATCTGGGCGGGCGTTATGCCGAGGCCGCGGCGGGCTATCGTCGTGTGTTGGAACTGTGCCACGAAACCGGCAACCAGGACCTTGCCTTCGGCGTGATGGGCAATCTGGCCGAGGCGCTGGTGGATTTGCAGCAGTATGCCGAGGCCGAGGCTTTGCTGTTGGAGCTGCTGGAAAACAAGCAGGGCGAGGCCCGCGTCGGGCGGGTCAAGGTGTATCGCTATCTGGCCGAGGCGCAATGGGGCCTGGGGCGCAGCGAAGCCGCCTGGGCCTCGGCCCTGGCCGGACTTGAGCACGCCGGCCAGACACCCTCCGACTACCTGGCTGGGCTGTGGCGAGTGCTGGGGCAGCTGGCCGCGGGTGGGCCGCCGCCGGTCGCCTGCACTCCTCCCGCCGGCGTCGACCTTTCGCCCGATGCCTGTTTTGCGCGCGCCCTGGCGGACGCGGGCGGGAACGAGGCCGAGCGGGCCGCCATCCTGCGCGATTGGGGCGGCTATCGGCTGAGCCAGGGCGACGAGGCAAGGGGCCGGGCGCTGTGGCAAGAGGCCAGGGCGCGCTTCGAGGCCGCCGGTCTGGGCGAGCAGGTCGCGCGCATGGACAGGCGCGGTTCAGCGACACAAATGGGGGAAACTCTGGATTTGATCTGAAACGACCCAAGCGGCATACTTCATGGCCTGCCGGTGGTCTTCAGTATCCAACTCCGGGTAAGCATCAAGCACCTCCTCGGCCGTCTTTCCGTTCGCAAGCATCTTCAGGATGGCGCTAACTGTCACACACTCGCATCATGACCAAAGCCGTGCCTACGAAAGTCCACACGCCCGCCAGACCTCAGCCGCAACCCGCAAGGGCCGGGATGCAAGCCCCCACGCCAGCGGCGAAGCCGGACGCAGGCCAACAACCCGCCCCGCCTACGCAACTTCGCAGCGTCTACACCAACAACCTGCCCGCTATCCTCGATCACTTTGGCATCAGCCTGGTGGTCAGCACCTACCAGGCGGGCAAGGTCATCCTGGTGCGGCATGATGGCGGCGGCATCAACACCCATTTCCGCGATTTTCACAAGCCGATGGGGCTGGCGGTGGACGGGCAACGATTGACGGTGGGGGGGCAGAACACGGTCTGGTACTATCGCAACATGCCGGTGGTTGCGCCCAAGCTGGAGCCAAAAGGCAAGCACGACGCCGCCTATCTCCCGCGGCAGATCCATGTCACCGGCGACATCGACATCCACGAGCTGGCCTGGGGCCGCCACGACGACCTCTGGATTGTCAACACCCGCTTTTGTTGCCTGTGTACGCTCGATCCCGACCATAGCTTCACCCCGCGCTGGCGGCCGCACTTCGTCAGCGGCTTGTCGCCCGAAGACCGCTGCCATTTGAACGGGTTGGCGATGGTGAACGGCAAGCCGAAGTATGTGACGGCGCTGGGCGAGGCCGATACGGCCGGCGGCTGGCGCGAGAACAAGCGTAGCGGCGGCATCCTCATGGACGTGGACAAGAACGAGATTCTGCTGCGAGGGCTGTCGATGCCGCACTCACCCCGGCTGTGGGCCGGCCGGCTGTGGTTCCTGGAATCGGGCCAGGGGGCGCTCTCGTATGCCGACCTGCCCAACCAGACCTGGCGCACGGTGGCCCAGCTGCCGGGCTTTACGCGCGGGATCGATTTCGCCGGGCCGCTGGCTTTCATTGGCCTCTCGCAGGTGCGCGAGACGGCCGTCTTCAGCGGCATCCCCCTGGTCGAGCGTTTGCAGGAACGAAACTGCGGGGTATGGGTGGTAAACGTGCAGTCGGGCGAGACCATCGCCTTCCTGCGCTTCGAGGAGGGGGTACAGGAGATCTTCGCCGTCCAGATCGTCCCCTCGCGCTTTCCTGAAATGCTGGAGTTCGGCAATCAACTGATCAACACCTCGTATGTCTTGCCGGACGAGGCGCTGAAGGATGTGCCGGTCGTGCTGAAACAAGCGCCGCCGGCCCAGGCTGAGGAAGGCGCGCCGCCGGCGCCGCCGGGCTTTGCCGAATTGATCAACAAGGGCGCCGAACTGCTCGGCCAGGATCAACTGGCCGAGGCGCAGGCATTATTCGAGAAGGCGGGCGAGATCGCCCCCAACCGGGCCGAAGTGTACTACAACATGGGCAACGTGGCCACGATGGAAAATCGTCTCCACGATGCCGTCGCCCACTACCAGCACGCCCTGCGGCTCAACCCCGACCTGGCCGACGCTCACATGAACCTGGGCATGGCGTTGCTCAAGCTGGGCGATCTGCCGCAAGGCTTCCGTGAATTCGAATGGCGCTGGCAGACGCGGCAGTTCACGCCTTTCCTGCCGCCGCATCCGCGTTGGGATGGCTCGGACCTGCCCGGCAAGACCTTGCTGGTGCACACCGAGCAGGGCGCTGGCGATGCCATCCAGTTCATCCGCTTCCTCAAGCAGGCGCGGGCGCGGGTGGGCAAGGTGTTATTGCTGGCGCCGGAGCCGTTGCAGGCCCTGTTCCGCACGGCGGCGGGCGTGGATGAGATTCGCGGCGCCGGCAGCATCGCCGAGCAGTCGTTCGATGCCCACATCCCTTTGCTCAGCCTCCCCGCCGTCCTGGGCACGACCCTGGACACGATCCCAAACGAGGCGCCGTATCTCGCGGCGCCGGATGATAGAAGTGAGGGGGCGAACAATAGACGATGGGCGATGAACGATAGATCATCCGAACCCGGAACACCCGGAACCCGGAACCCGGAACAGCCGCTTCGGGTTGGGATTGCCTGGGCGGGAAGCAGCACCCAGGGCAACGACCGCAACCGCTCGGCCAGCCTGGCCGCCTTCGCCCCCCTGCTGGAGGTTCCGGGGATCGAGTGGCACAGCTTGCAGGTGGGCGAGAAGGCGGGGGAGTTGGCAGAGTGGCAGGCGGCAGATGATAGGCCGCAGGCAGCCATTCGAGATTGGAGTTTGGAGATTGGAGATTGGGCGGATACGGCTGCCATCGTCAGCCAACTGGACCTGGTGATCAGCGTCGACACGGGGGTGGCGCACCTGGCCGGGGCGCTGGGCAAGCCGGTTTGGGTGCTGTTGTGTTTTGCCGCCGACTATCGCTGGCTGGTGGATCAGAGCGACAGCCCCTGGTATCCCACCGCCCGTCTGTTCCGACAGCAGCAGCCCAAAGACTGGGCGCCGGTGATGGCAGCGGCAGCGGCGGCCTTGCGGTCGTGGGTGGCGAAGCCAGTGAGGTGAGTAGGGACTGGTTATTGGCGATTGGTTATTGCGCTTACCAATAACCAATCGCCAATAGCCTCATTTCGTCGTATTTGCATTTGCGGGGGCGACTGCTGTATCATCCCCATCACCACACAATCACACAGCAGGTGCGATGACTGTTGCTAGGGTCTAGGTACGCTGTCCAGCGGCGGAAAGCCGATGCGGTGCGGGCCTGGTGGTGAAGAAGTAAGCCTGGTGCGTATCAAAGCCCATACAGGAGTTGCCGCGACCTGCCCATGATGGGAGAACAGGAGGTCTAGCCATGAGTCTTTGGCGAGGCAGTATCAACGATGATAGCCTGGGTTTGGCCTGGCAGGAGTTGGCAGCCCAGGCAAAAGACAAGCCCTGGCTGCTGAAGTTGCTGGCCGAACGCGGGGCGGCGCTGGCGACGCGCTATGCCCTGTGGAAAGGTCGGCTGCGGCGGCTGCGGCAGGGCGAGAGAAGGAAGTTACAGCGACGGCTGGGCGTGGGTCTGGCGGGCGCGGCGCTGTTGCTGGCGCTGTCGGGCGGCCCGGCAGGGGCCGCTCCGGCGAACATGATCACAGTCGATGGAACCTGCACCCTGGTTGACGCCATCGTCGCCGCCAACACCGATGCCGTCGTTGGCAGTTGTGGGGCCGGCAGCGGCGCGGACACGATCGACCTGCAGGTGGACGTGAGCCTGACAGGTGCGGACAACGTGACCTATGACCGCACCGGGCTGCCGGTGGTGACGAGCGAGATCACGATCGAGGGCAACGGCAACACCATCAGCCGGGATGGAATCGCTGCAACCGAGCATTTCCGCATCCTGGCGGTGGGCAGCGGCGGCAATCTGACCCTGAACAGCGCCACCATCAGCGGCGGGGCGGCTTTCGCTGGCGGCGGCATCCTTGTCGGCCCATCGGCCATGCTGGCCATGTCCAACAGCACTGTCTCCGGTAACATCGCTTACTACGGCGGCGGCATCGAGGCCTATGGAGCGACGGTGACAGTCCTGACCAGCACTGTTTCTGACAATACGGCCTATTTGGGGGCCGGCATCCTGAGCGCCTACAGCTTTCTGGTGGTTAGCTACAGTTCACTGACTAACAACAGCGGCCCGTCGGTCACGGTTCAGGCCAGTTCCGTTACTGCAGAGGGCGCAGCCGGTTGGCGCGGCCCGGCCGGTTTCCGGGCCAGGCGCGAAAGCGGCGACGCTGGGGCTGCCGGTCGCGAGGCGCGATGGCGATGGTCGGGCGGGGCGGGCAGGGCGGCGCCGCCAGAGGTCGCTGCGCCTGGCGCCCCATCCTACTCTTATTACGGGGCGGGCGGCGGCCTCTACAACAACGGTGGCGTGGCCGCGGTCATCGCCAGCACCGTGTCAGGCAACGTCAGCGCCAATGCCGGTGGCCTTGCCAACGGCTATGACGGCAGCATGTTTGTGGCCTTCAGCACCCTCAGGAACAACAGCGGCGCCATCGGCGGGGCCATAGGGCAGTCTGGGGCTTACGCCGTCGCCTTCATCACCCACAGCACCCTCACCGGCAACAGCGCCAACTACGGCGGCGGTGTGGGCAGCGTCGCGTCGGGTGGGGTTGCGCTTATCAACAGTACGGTGACCGGCAACACCGCCAGAGGCGTGGGCGGCGGCGTCGCCATGAACGAAAACTTCGGGGCCCTCATCCATCTCAGTTCCATCGTCGGCAACACGGCCGATGTGGGCGGCGGCATCTACAGCACCGAGGGAACCGTGACGCTTGCCAACGCCACGCTGCCGGCTCGACCGCATCGCCTGGCGGCGTTCGAGCTGGACGAAGGCATGAAAAATCTGCTTGCCGGCGCGGTTCCTGGGCGCGTGATGGAAATGCTTGCGAGCCGGCCCAGCGGCAGCCTGCGGCCGGCGCCAACCGCGGGCTCGTATCTTGATCTGTACGGCAACCTGATCAGCGGCAACACAGCCACAGGCATCACATTGGCCAGCGGCCTCGTCCGTCCTCAGGCAATCAGCTATGGCAACGAGGTGTTTTTGTACGGCGGCGGCGCTTTTTATAACGCCTACAATCTCCTCGGCCACGACGGTGAAACCAGCGTTGACGCCTTCTACAGCTTTACGCCATCCGCCGCTGATGTCGTTGTCACCTCCGACGGCCTGACGCCCGTCCCCCTGGCCAGCATCGTCAGCACCACCCTGGCCGATAACGACAGCCCCATCCTCGCCGGCGCACCCCCTGGCGCCGTGGTGCAAACGCTGGCCGTGCCTACCGGCAGTCCCGCCATCGACGCCGTGGATGAGTCGGTGTGTTATGGCAGCACCTTCTTCGCCGAGTTCGGGCTAGATGAACGCGGCAAAGCTCGTAACGTCGATGGCAACGGCAGCGCCAGTGATCACGACTGCGACGCCGGGGCCTACGAGCTACAGCCGGCGACGGTCGCCCCCCGCATCAACGTCCACAAACAGACCCTGCCGGCCGGCGACCCCACCGAGTTCCTGT
>CAYWPZ010000097.1:0-8847 GCA_964460135.1 uncultured Caldilineales bacterium
CGCCTGGCAGACCTGGAACAACTGCGGCCCGGCCACCCTGTCGATGCAGCTCAGCTACTTTGGCAGCCCACTGACCCAAGAAGACATCCGCAGAGTCCTGCGCCGCCACCCCGACGATAAGAACGTCAACCTGGACGAACTGGCGGCCTTCGCCCGCAGCCAGGGCCTGCAGGCGGCCGTCCTCGTCGATGGCAGCCCGGACAAACTGCGCCAATGGCTAAACGCCGGCATCCCGGTGCTGGTTGAAACCTGGCTGGAGCCGGAACCGAACGACGGCATGGGCCACTACCGCCTGCTGACCGGCTATGACGACGCCAAACAGGAATGGATCGCCTACGATAGCTATGTGGCCACCGGCATCTCCCGCGACGCACCCTATCAGGGCATCCGCCTGCCCTATGCCGAGGTCGCCGAACTCTGGCGCGTCTTCAACCGCGCCCACCTGGCCGTCTTCAGCGAAGAACAGGCGGCCGCGGCGGCCAGCATCATGGCCGAGGCCGCCGACGAGCAGAGCATGTGGCAGGGGGCTTTGCAGACGGCGCAAGCCGAGATCGAGGCCAATCCCAACGATGCCTTCGCCTGGTTCAACCGGGGCAGCACCCTAGTGGCCCTGGGTCGGGCGGATGAGGCCGCCGCCGCCTTCGACCAGGCCCGCATCCTGGGCCTGCCCTGGCGGATGCTGTGGTACCAGTTCGGGCCTTTCCATGCCTATGCGGCGGTAGGCCGCCACGAAGAAGTCCTGGCCCTGGCCGACGCCACCCTGCGCACCACGACCACGATCGAGGAATTGCACTACTGGCGGGGTCGCGCCCTGCAAGCCTTGGGCAATATCGCCGCCGCCCGCCAATCCTTCCAGCGCGCCCTTGAACTCAACCCCAGCTTCGTCCCCGCGGCCGAGGCGCTGACCCAGGTGGATGGATGACCACCGCCTCATCTGCCCGCTCGCACATCGCCGCCAACACCTTGATCGTGGCCGCCTGTTTTGGTCTGGCGGCGGCGGCCGGGCTGTTCCGCAACATCATCATCGCCCAGCGCTTCACCATCGGCGCCGAACTCGACGCCTACTACGCCGCCTTCAAACTCCCCGACCTGCTGTTCACCATCGTCGCCGGCGGCGCCCTGGCCACGGCCTTCATCCCCGTCTTTGCCGACTTTCTGGCCCAGGATGACCGCGCCGGCGCCTGGCGCCTGGCAAGCGCCATCACCAACTGGGTCGTCGTCATCGTCGCCATTGGCGCCAGCCTGGCCGCCCTGGCCGCGCCCTGGCTGGTGCGCCGCCTGATCGCGCCCGGCTTCGACGCCGCCGGACAAGCCGAAGCCGCCGGTCTCATGCGGCTGGTGCTGCTCTCGACCCTCCTTTTCGGCGTCAGCTCGGTGCAGAGCAGCGCCCTCCACGGCTTCAAACACTTCCTCCTGCCGGCGCTTGCCCCCGTCTTCTATCCGCTGGGCATCGCCGCCGGCGCGATCTGGTTCGTCCCCGTGTGGGGGGTGCGAGGGCTGGCGCTGGGGGCGGTGTTGGGAGCGGCCCTGCATCTGGCAGCCAAGCTCCCGGCGTTGATCCGCTATGGCTTTCGCTGGCAGCCGGTGTTGGATGGCCGCAGCCCGGCCGTGCGACGGGTGGCCGTACTGATGGGGCCGCGTATCCTCGACCTGGCCGTGTTCCAGTTCGGCCTCATCGCCACCACCAACCTGGCCTCGCGCCTCGGCCCTGGCAGCGTCAGCGGCCTGGAATGGGGCTGGGACGCCATGCAACTGCCCGAAACCATCATCGGCACCGCCTTCGGCCTCGTCGCCTTCCCCACCTTTGCCGAGCTCGCCGCCCGTCGCGACTTTTCTGGCCTGCGCCAAACCCTGGCCGAGACCACCGGCGCCGTCCTCGCCCTGGCCATCCCCGCCGCCCTCGGCCTCATCCTCATCGGCCAACCGTTGCTCAACCTGCTCTACGGGCGCGGGAGCTTCGATAGCGCCGCCATCGCCGCCATCTACACCGCCCTACGCTTCTTTGCCCTCGGCCTGGTCGCCCACACCGTGCTCGAACTGGCGGCGCGGGCCTTCTTCGCCCAGCAGGACACCCTCACCCCCCTCTTCGTCGCCATCGCTTCGGCCGTCGCCAGCATTCTCTTGGGGATGCTGCTCATGCAGCCTTTGGGACACGGCGGCCTGGCCCTGGCCAACTCGGTGGCCGTCAGCGCCGAAGTGCTGGTGTTGTTCGCCCTCTTGCGGCGACGGTGGGGGAGGGTGGATGGCCGGGCGCTGGCCCTCACCCTGGCCCGTGTGCTGGCGGCCACGGCCGTCATGGGGGCCACGATCACCGCCGCCCTCGCCCTGGCAGCGGCACGCTCCCTGGCCCCGCTGCCCACCCTGGCCCTGGCAGCCGCCGCTGGCGCCGCCGCCTACCTCCTCGCCTGCCTCGTCCTGCGCGAGCGCGCCATCTTCTACCTGGCCGCAGCCGTGATCCGGCCCAACGCCAAAGTGACGACCCCGGCCCCGAAGCTGCTATAATCCGTCGCCACGAGTCATTCCCCTCCCAACCCATCCGTCACATGAAAGCGACCTGTCCCTATTGCCGCAACCAATGGTTCCTCACCGCCGAGGCCCTGGCCCTGGCCGTCGAACAAAGCCCCGCTAACAGCAAGAGCATTCATGTCGAATGCCCGCGCTGCCGCAAGTTGGTCAAGCTCGCCCGTCCCAGGCGCTTGCCCGCCGCCCCTGCTGCGCCCGAACCTACCGCAACGCCGGGCTGATCGTCAGTCTGCAGCTTGCAGCGGTTCGGCCGGCGCCTCGGCCGGCAGATTCTGGTCGAGTCGCGCCAGCAGGGCGCCCTTCAGACGCAGGCCAAAGCGCACGGCCAGGCCCCCCAGCGCCGCCAGAGCGATGAGCAGCGCCGCCACGAGCAGGGGATGAAGCGCGGCCGCCTGGGCGCTCAGCCAGGCCATCGTCGGCGCCGGATCGACCGCCACCGCGCCGGCGCCGATGGCCGCGGCCAGGGTGACGCTGGGGCCGCGCACGGTCGCAGCGATCAGCGCCAGGCGGGGGATGGGATAGCGCGAGAGTCCGGCCAGGAAGTAGGGGAGGTCGCCGATAGGGGCCAGGAAGAGCAAGGCCCAGAACCAGGGCCGGTCGGCGCGGGTCACGTGCTCCCACTGCGCCAGTCGTTCGGCGCCCACCATCCGGCTGACGAAAGGCCGGCCCAACAACCGGGCCAGGGTCATGGCCAGGGTGGCGCCTAGAACCAGGCCGATGATCCCCAGCAGCGCCCCCTGCCAGGCGCCGAACACCCATCCGCCCGCCAGCTGGACGATGTAGCCGGGGACGGGAGCGAGCACAATCTGGGCGGCGTTGAGGGCGATGAAGATGACTGCGCCCAGGGGCCCCAGCTCTTGCAGCCAGGTGCGGGCCTCGGGCAGATTGCTAAGATGGGCGCGTAGCGGCTGACGGAACCACCAGGCCAGGGCGACGATGGTCAGGAGGACGAGCAGGGCAAGCCATTGTTGGCGAGTCAGGCGGGGCATGGGGTGAAGAGCAACACCCCCGACCATTTTTCTGATCAGGGGTGCTGCGGAGCATTCATGGTCGGTCGATCAACCCATCGCCGCCGCATAGATGGCGGCGACGGCGTCCCAGTTGACCACATTCCAGAAGGCGGCGATGTAGTCGGGGCGGCGGTTTTGGTAATCCAGATAATAGGCGTGCTCCCACACATCCAGCCCCAGCAGGGGGGTGTGGCCCTGCATCAGGGGGCTGTCCTGGTTGGCGGTGCTGTAGACGGCCACTTTGCCATCGCCGTCAAGGGCCAACCATGCCCAACCGGAGCCGAAACGGGTGGCGCCGGCGTTGGCAAAGGCAGTCTTGAAGGCGTCGAAGCTGCCGAAGGCGGCGTCGATGGCGGCCGCCAGGGCGCCGGTAGGGCCGCCGCCGGCGTTCGGCCCCATCGTCTGCCAGAAGAGGTTGTGGTTGACGAAGCCGCCGCCGTTGTTGCGGACGGCCATGCGGATGTCTTCGGGCACGCGGTCGAGATCGCGCAGCAGGTCTTCGGCGCTATGCTCGGCCAGGCTGGGGTGCTTGGCGATGGCGGCGTTCAGGTTGTTGGTGTAGGCGGCGTGGTGCTTGTCATGATGAAAGCGCATGGTGTTGCCGCTGATGTGGGGGGCGAGGGCTTCGTAATCGTAGGGCAGGGGGGCGAGTTCGAACGGCATGGGGAGAGCTCCTGGTGGTGGAAGGTGGTTGGGGGAGACGGGGGGCAGGGGGCGTCTAATAATGATGTGCTTTGCATGGATGGGGTCGCCATCCGAGGTCTTACGGCGCTAAGTCCATTTGTTGTATTGCGTTGCCAGGCCCGCATCAGCAATTACTCTAGCGAAAGGGGCAGCCTGAATCTGCAAGGGTTGGTACAATGGCCCACGCCTGAGCAAAATGTCACTGTGAGGACGTAGGCCGAAGCCATCCCCACCCCACACTCGCCCCCAACCTCGCGGCCGGCGCCAGACCCAATGGTTAAGGCTTCAGCAGGGCCAACATCTCGGCGGCGGGGCGGGTGTTGATCACATCGGCGGGGCTAAGACCGGCGCGGCGGGCGGTGGCCACGCCGTAAGCCAGCAGATCCATCTCGTCGGGGGTATGGGCATCGGTGCTGATGGCGATGCGGCAGCCGAGGGCGACGGCGCGGCGGGCGAAGGTATCGTTGAGGTCGAGACGGTTAGGGTTGGCGTTGATCTCGACCACGGTTCCGGCGGCGGCGCAGGCCGGCAAGACCCGCTCCAGGTCGATATCAGAGGGGTCGCGCTTGCCCAGCAGCCGGCCGGTGGGGTGGCCGAGGATGTCCACATGCGGATTCTGCACTGCCCTCAGGCAGCGGGCGGTGATGGTCTCGCGGTCCTGGCGCTGGCTGCTGTGGATACTGGCGACGACGACATCGAGCAGGGCCAGCACATCATCCGCCAGGCCCAGGCTGCCGTCGGCCAGGATCTCGACCTCGATCCCGTGCAGCAGGCGGAAATCGACCCCTGCCTGCGCCCAACCCTCGTTCAGCGCCCGGATTTCGGCGGCCTGTTGGCGCAGCCGTTCGCCATCCAGCCCACCGACGATGCCCAGCCCCACGCTGTGGTCGCTGACCAGCCAGTAGCGGTAGCCCCGGCGTTGGGCGGCGGCGGCCATTTCGGCGATGTTGGCGGCGCCATCCGACCAGGTGCTGTGGCCGTGCAATTCGCCCAGCACGTCGGTTAGAGCGAGCAGGCGGGGCAGGCGATGGTCGCGGGCGGCTTCGATCTCGCCCCGGTCTTCGCGCAACTCCGGCGGTACCCAGTCCAGGCCCAGGAAGCCGTAGAGTTCGGTCTCGTCGGCAAAGAAGCGTTCTTCGCCTGCGGGCGCCTCGCCCTTGCCGGTGGCAGTGAGGCCGTATTCGTTCAGACTCCAACCCTGTTTCAGGGCCAGCTCGCGCAGGGCGACATTGTGTTCTTTGCTGCCCGAAAAGTATTGCAGGGCCGCGCCCCAGTGCCGCGGCTCCATCAGGCGCAGGTCGCATTCCAGCCCGTTGGCCAGGCGGACGCGGCTCTTGGTGCGGCCGGCAGCCACCACCTCGGCCACGGCGGGCAGGGTTTGGAAGGCGGCCATGACGGTGTCGGGGTCGCCGGCCGGACCGAGGGTGGCAAGCAGGTCGAGGTCGCCGACGGTTTCTTTCCAGCGGCGGACGCTTCCGGCCGGCTCGATCTGGTCGATGGAACCCGGCGTGAGGGCGGCTCGTAGCCCGGCGGCCAGGGCGAGCGCTGTTGGCCGGGCCAGGCCCAACGGTGTTCGTTGCTCACCGCGGCGGGCCAGGAGGTCGATCCCGCGCAGGATTTTCTCCTCGGATTTGACGCCAAAGCCGGAGAGATGGCGCAGTTTGCCCGCTTCGGCCGCTGCCCGCAATGCGGCGATGCCGGTGATCCCCAGTTCCTGCCACAGCCGGGCGGCCTTCTTCGGCCCCATGTCGGGCACTTGCAGCATCTCCACCACGCCCATCGGCACCTCAGCCTTGAGTTCTTCCAGGTAGCCGATCTGGCCCGTTTCCAGCAGTTGGGCGATGTCGGCGGCGATGGCCTTGCCGACATTGGCGATGCTTTGCAGTTCGCCGGCGGCGTGGATGGCGTTGATATCTTGGCCGAGGTTGGCGATGCTCTCGGCGGCGTTGTGGAAGGCGAGGACGCGGAAGCGATTTTCGCCCTTGATCAGGAGGATATCGCCGATGGTTTGGAGGGCGGCGACGACGTCTTGGTTAGTAGTGCGGGTAGACATGGTGGGTGGGGAGTTGAGTCAGACAAAGCTTCGCCCGTTGACGACGAGGGCCGGCCTTCCTTCGCGTTCGAAAACCATCGACGGCCTGTGCTCAAGAGAGCTTATCCTGAGCCCAGAGAAGGAACCGCCGCATTCTCGCGCCGCATTTTCGCGCCGCATTTTCGCGCCGCTCGCTCGCCGCCGCAAGCGGGTTTGCGGCCTTTGCTGGGCCGAAGCAAGTTTGCAGTTCGGCGGCGAAAGCCGGCAGCCGCACCGCCATCCGGGGCAGTCTGCTGGGCGCGACGGCGTGGGCAATGCGCTCTGTTGTGACGAAGCGAGGGAGCACATGGCCAGAACACCCCAAGAGGAGGCCCCCGTTCATTCTCCCAAGCGTTCGTCGCTGGTCGCGCTCCAGGCCATGATCTGCGCTTCCATCTCGTCGAGCGAGACAAAGCGGGAGGGGTCATAGCAGCCCAGGGGATAATTCGCGGTGCGTATGGCGCAACGGTTGCAATGCGTGCATGGTTTGTCGGGCCGGTCGATCCCCTGTGCGAACAACTTGACAAGATTGACATTGGCCAACAGCGGTCGAGCCATCGCCACCAGGTCGGCTTTGCCCTCGCTCAGGGTCTGCTCGATCAGCCGTCGATCCTGAAAGCCGCCATTGGCGATGATGGGCAGGCCCGTTTCTGCTTTGAATCGCCTGGCCTCATCGGCGTTGATGGCGGGGACGTCTTTCCAGCCCAGATTGGAGATGGGCCGGAGGATGAACTCGGGTACGGTGTTGAAGAGGGCCGCCCGCAGCCAGGCTTTGGCGGACAGATGCCGGTTGGCGTTGTAGAACAGCTTCAGCTCATGGGTAGGAAACGCGCCAGGGTTGCCTTTGGGATTGATGAAGCCATAGCCCTTGTCGATGTGGAGATAATCCACGCCTAACGCCTTCAGTTTGCTGGCGTAAACAAGATTCTCCGCCATTGTGTTGCCCCAAAAGTACTGTTTGAGCGGAAATCGTGGCGGCAGGCGCAGATTGACCGGCAGGTAGTTGTAGTCGGCGGCGGAGAGGCGGACGCCGATCGGGAAATCATCGCCCACCTTCTGGCGCGCCAGACGCACGATCTCCTCCAACAGGCGAAAACGCCTCTCCACCGAGCCGCCGTACTCGTCCTGCCGTCGGTTGACGCCCGGATTCAGGAATTGATGAATGAGGTAGCCCTTCGAGGCCGTGATCTCCAGGCCATCGGCGCCGGTCTCGCGCACGCGGCGCGCGGCCTCGCCAAAGAGAACGACCGTCATTTCGATCTCTTCCCGCGTCATCGCTCGGTTCAGGCTGCGGTAGCCATAGAGGAGATCGAGATGGGTCGAAGAGCTTTCGCCGTCTTCATCCTGCGGGAAGAGGCTGGTGTGGGTGTGGCCGCCGGTGTCGCCGATCTGGATGATGTAGCGGCAATCGTATGGCTGCACAGCCTTGACGGCCTGGCGCAACGGCTTGATGAAACGGTCATCGCTGAGCTTGGGATACTCCATCGGCGAGGCGCGCTTGTCGTCGACGCTGATCGTGGCCGTGATGATGCCGGCGACGCCGTTCTCGGCGAAGCGCTTCTCGAAGTTCTTGAAGGCCGACGTCACCGTGCCATCGTAATACGATGTGCGCCCACCGATGGACGAGCGGACGATGCGGTTCTTGAAATGCAGATTCTTGATCTGGAAGGGGTCGAAAATCATTGGCTTTGATAACGAGGGTCGGTGAAGAACGCCCATGCCCGCTCGTTGACCAGGGCAGGTTGCTCATCGACGATGAAATGGCCGCTGTCAGGCACCAGTTCGAGCTGATAGTCATCGAAGTACTGCTCGGCCCCACGCAAGAGGCTGAGGGACAGGGCAAAGTCCTTTTTGCCAAAGAGCAGGCGCGTTGGCGTGCGGATGCGATAGCGTTTGTATTTGCCCAATATGCCGACGGGAACATATTCCTTCAGTAGAAATCCCCCGTAGAGTCGGGCCGATGCCCGCGCCCGCGCCGGCTCCTTGAACTGTTCGGAAAAAGTGTTCTTTTCCTGATCCGTCCAACCCCCTTTGCGCGTCTCGCCGCGTGTGAGCAGATGGTGCACGAATCTTCCGCCATCTTGCCTCAGCATGGCTGGGCCGAAGAAAGGAAAGGACAGCCTGACCATATAGCCGAAGCGAAGCGTGGCCATGACGGCCTGTAGGTCGTATTTGGGAAAGATGGGTGGGATATTGGCGGCGAAGTGCTGCGAAATCAGCCCCGGATATTTGGCGCAGACGATGAAGCCAATCCAGCCGCCCCAGTCATGGCTAAGCAGGCGGATGCTGTGGTAGCCCATGACCCGCACGAGTTGGGCGAATTCCTCGGCCAGCAGGTCTTTGCCATAGCTGGCGTCGGGCGCGTCGCTCCAGCCAAAGCCCCTCATGTCGGGAGCGATGACGCGAAAGCGCCGCGCGAAGTGTGGGATTTGCCGGCGCCACAGCCACCAATGCTGCGGCCAGCCATGATACATGAACAGCGGTTCACCCTCGCCTGCTTCGGCGACATGGATGTTCACCCCGTTGACATCGACAAAGCGATGGGCTATTTCCACTCCC
>CAYWPZ010000097.1:8857-16278 GCA_964460135.1 uncultured Caldilineales bacterium
GACGATCAAATGGCGATGCAGTCATGCTGATTCCTTTGGCCGGTGATGACTTCAGTATAGGGGCGTTTTCACTCCGTTCCAGACCAAAGAGTGCTCGAAAGTTGCTCATTTGGCTGCTGATCGCCGCTACGGCTACCGACTACCTCCAGCCCAACCCCTCCCCGATTCGATGCACGCTCCCATACTCTTTCTGATCAATGGCGACGCCAGCAACGTCAGGCGGCTTCGCGGTCGGGGAAGGCAAGATAGGCCGCGGGGACAGATTCAACCAACCAGACGCCATTCTCGGAAAGATAGAAAGAATAGCCATCCTGGTGCATGGCATCGCTGTGCACAGTCAGGACAACTGGGATCCCATGCCGTTTTCCCACCGCCGTAGCCGTTTGTGGATCAGCGGAGAGGTGAACGTACTGACGAGAACGCGCAGTCAAGCCCTGCGCACGAATCGAGGGCAGAAACCCCTCGGCGGTACCATGATAAAGTTGTGGCGGGGGTTGACGTGGGACAAATTCTAAATCGACAGGGATGGAATGACCCTGACGGGCGCGGATCGCCCGACCATCGGCGCGGATGGCAAAGCGTTGTTTGTCATTTTGCGCCACGACCTCCAAAAGAATTGGATAGGTGAGTGGGACACCAGCACGATTGGCGGCAGGGAGCAGATCCTCGATGAGGACCCAGCCATGTTGGTCCATGGTCAGGCCATATTCTTGTGGCCGGTGCCGTAAGACCCGGCTCAAAAACTTACTGAACCGTACGAGTTGTGTAGCCATCCCATCCCTCATGCCTGGTGGGTTCATAGCATATTCGCCTCGAAATCATCCAAATGCTCGTCGCCTAGCAGCCTGTCGGAAAAGTCGTCTGTACACGGATGAACACGGATTGGAACCGTGGCTTTGTGCTGAAAATCCGTGTGCATCGGCCTTGATCCGTGTCTCGAGAATCGTATGACCGGCTTCTTCGACAACCTGTTAGCTCTTTGCGTCGTCTAGCCGATCCTGCGCATCGGAACGGCGACGGTTGGCGTCAGCGATCCGGTTGCGCTTGTCGGCGGCCGCGCGGGTTTCCATATCCCTCGCTGTCGCCTCGTTGTCGGCCTTGTGTTGATCGGCGTCTTGTTTGCCCTGGACGCGGTCGCGCTCTGCCTGGGCATCGGCGTCGCGCATCCTGTCGCGCGCCGCCGCTTTGTCGCGGTCGGCCTGCCCTTGCGCGGCAGAAACGTCGGCTGCGGCTTGTGTCTGCGCTGCGCTCAGATTCTGGGTGGCCGCAGCGAGCCTGGCGTGGGCATCCTGCAAAGCCACCGCTTTGAGGTGCGCGGCCTGTTCCTCAGCAGCAGCCTTCTGCGCATGGGCGAGGGTCAGCTCGGCATGCGCCTGATCCAGCGCCGTTTCGATGTTCAAGCCGCCATCCAGCTCGATCGGGAACAGCGTGACCGGCGGCTCCTGCCCGTCGAGGCGACCGGCGTGCAGGTAGCGGCGCGTGCTTTCCACCGTCACCAGGCTGCGCGCCCAGGTTGGATCGGGGCCGGGCGTTTGCTCCCAACCCTGCGCCGCCTGCGGCGCGGTGCAGTTCCAGGCGCCAAAGCGAACGATGCGCCCTTGAAACGCGGCAAAGACCTGCCTGGGATCATCGCGCTGCAGCAAGGCCCCTGTGATCATCTCATGGGTTTGGGCGGGGTTGGGTGCGCCAAGAGCATGACCTTCAAAAACCCGTACACCATCGGGCAGCGATATCTTTGCTTCAACCACCTTTTCGCCCTCGATGTAAGTGGTGACAACGCCATGCCTATCCAGCATCCAGGTCACGCGCTGCTGTTCATTGGCTCGCAGCCGGCGGTTCGAGACGATCTGAAATTCCCCTGTCACGACATGTCCATCCCAGCGCAGGTGCAGGAATGGAATCCCGGATTGACCATCGGCCGCGTCTGGTCCAATCAGGCAGACCAGTCGATCTTCGTCCTCAAACGTCGCCAGTTCGTAAAGGCAGATGGCTGTTTGGGGATCGAACCCGGTTCTCTGCCAAACGAGAACGGCTGAAACCGTAAAACCATGGCGCAGGTCGAGGCGGACAGGCTCGAAGGTCAGAACATCGTCCGCACTGGCCGGCTGGTCACTTTGCCCGGCTGCCGCTGGGTCTGAGTCTTGTCCAGCCCCAAAGGCGAGCGCCCTGGTGGGCGATCCATCTGTGGCATCGGTCCACTGTACGCCGGCAAACTCACTTACCGCCACCATCTCCACATGCTGGCCGTGCCAGTGAGGATGCCTGGGATCATGGTACAGGTCAATGTAGCGGCCGGGTGTATCGAGCACCGGCGTTTCGATGGTTCGCCGCGCGGCCGCAACCCAGTAGACATAGGCCGCCGCTTTCCCCGAACCGTTTTTGTCCTCCAGCCGGGAAACAGCAAGGCCGCGTGCGGGTCTGGGCGCTGGATACAAGGTCACGACCGCTGCTCCCAACACATTCTCTATTCTGTCGCCGGGCACCACCCCAGCTTCTGCATACTGGGCTCCGATGGCATTCTGGAGTTTGTCGCCGGGCAGCATCCGCACCACCTCGTCTTTCGCGTCCAGCCAGAGCAGCGAGCCGTCGGGCGCGACGGCGATGGCGATGGGCGAGGGCGAGGCCACGTGCGGCAGCAGAACCTGGAAATGCTCCGGTTTATCCTCCTTGACATCGCACCAAAACAATTCCCAGCCATTGGTCCAGTAAAGGATTTGTTCATCTACATCCAGGGCAATATCCCAGTCATTGGGACGACCAACAGGCTGCACACTTCTAGGGTCAAACTCAAACAACACTTGCTGGTCATCGGGCCACTCCTGTTCTGGTGGTATCCATCCCCGGCCAATGGCCCCGGCTGCTGTTATCCAGTATTTGCCAAACCAGACCTTGCCCTCATGGCTGGCCCTGGCATGCTTTCCCGAAAAATCAAGGGTAGTCACTTCTGCCGCACTTTGGTAAGAGATGCCCCCCGGCCCCAGAGCCAAATCGACCGCCACGCCGCTGATCATATCAACCCGTCTGGTGAGTGACTCCAGGCTGCCGAACCACGCCCCGCTGCCCCGGACAAACCCCAACTGCTTGATTCCCTGGATGTGGATATCGCGCCGGGCTTTTTCATGCGCGAGCGCGATCAGGCGCTGCGCCCGTTTGTGGGCCAGGATCCGTTGGGTGGTTGCTTGTTGGTGGGCAGCCTGGACGCTGCGGGCGTTTTCCGCCTCGACCTGCTGCTGCATGTGCTTGACGAACACGGTGTCGGCCGGCGCAGCGGGGAGATCGGCGCTGACGACGACGGCAGCGGGCGGCGCTTGCCAGGCCTCAACCCCTTGCGCAAAGAGATCCAGGGCCGGCGCAGTGGCCGGCTGGGTGGAGGGATAGCGCTCGTCGCGAATTTGCTCCGGGGTGCGGGCAACGTTCCAGACCCGCACTTGTGCGATGGAGCCGCGGAAGCACTCGCCCAGCACCCACGGCCCAGAGAAGCTTACTTCTTCTTCTGAACTATCTGTCTGCTGCACCTGGCGGCCATCGAGGAGCTGGCGCATGGTCTTGCCATCCCAGGTGAGAGCGAGATGATACCAGCGATCTGGGCGCAGCAGTTGGTCGCCAAATCGCAGCTCGTCGCCTGCGCCGCGCAGCGCAGTGGGCTGTCGCATCAGCGCCAGGCCGGTCGTTCCGCGCTTCAGCGCAAGGATGCCGATCCGGGCTCCGGCCGCACAGCCTGACGCAATCGGCTCCGGCTCGGCCTGCCGAGGGGAAAGAACCCACCAGCCCTGAGGCTCTCCGAAATAGACGTATCCCGGTCCAAACCACTTGCCATCTAGCTTCCCAACCTGATAGCCCTGGGGAACCACAGCGGCTCTGCGTCCACGCTTTGTATAGATAATGCCATCCTCGCCGTAAGGCGCTTCGCCAAAGGCAAAGCTGTGCGGCGTCCAGGGCAGATCATCCAGGAGATCACGGCTACCGGTGATGTTCAGGCATTCTCCGCCAAAGCCACGGTTTTGATATAGCCGGAGCACCGACCCTTCCGGCGTCTTCACGCTCTGAAAAGCCGGAACCGTGTTGGGTTCATTGCCCTCCACGCCAACAGGCTCCAACTTCTGCTGACGGAGTGGCTTCTCTTGCGTCGTAAAGGTCAACAAGTCGTCGGGAGGCGCCGCATCTCGTCGCGTGCGGATGTGCGTCGCAGTTGAGTCGAACGCCGGGAGATCGCCGCGCAGGGTGGAATGGCTGATCTGGGCCACCCGATAACCAGAAACAGCGATATGCTCGTGGAATCCGCTTTCCCATTGGCGCTGCTCCCGGATCATCTCGAATCCCGGCGGGACCCACACGGAACGCGTGTCGCTGCTCCGCACTGCCCTGGCGGCAGGAATGACCTGCCCATGGTGCGAAAGTGACAGCACCCCATCAACTCCATACGGCGCGGCCACAAAAATCGCCGCTTGCGGCTGCCAGGCCAGGCCGCCCAGGTCGAATACGCCATCCGCCAGGATTTCGTAGTCAGCGTCTGATTCAATCTGCGCGAGGGGCTTTTTGCACAGGAACAGCGCCCGTTGTCTGGGGATATTGACCATGGTGATGGCCGGGACATCCTGCCACCAGCTCTGACCTGGACCCTTGAGCGTCTCCCAGCGCCCATCGGCCAGGCGATAGATACCCTGACCTTCCCGCGTTTTGGGCTGGTCGGGCGGGCGCTGCACACGCTGGATCCCTTCCGCGAGCCTGCGCGTGTCCTTGCCTGGCGGCGATGCGGTCGTACGCTTGACGATGTAGCTGGCGCCGCCTGGACACGTTTGCAGCCCGCTCCCGATCCTGTCGGGAATTGCATCATCCCTGCCTGGAACCAGGCAGAAGTCAGGGGGGACCCAGAAACGCCAGTTGATTGCATCAGCCGGCAGGGGATCGCCGACCGCAAAGAATCGTATTTGTGGTTCGCCAGTATATTGCGATTTGGGTCCAATTCCGATCACGCCTGCCGTGCCTTCGACGGCGACATAGATCGCTGACCCGACGGTCGCCAGGTGAGATAGTTGCCCCGCATCCTGGCCGGCAATGATGGTTTGTCTGCCTGCAAACCCCACCTTCTCGAACAAAAAGACGACCCTGTTCTTTGGGAGCGCCGCCGGTTGCCCTGCTTGAAGGTTGACCCCCCACTCCTTGGGCAGATCGTTGGTTGAGTTCAGCACAGGCCGAGCTTCAACGGAAGGGGTGACAAACTGAACATCGTAGACGGTGCGAAACTGGGAATCACAAGACCATAGCTCAAAGGTCATCGAACCAGCATCTGCCACATGCGTCGTATGCAACTGTGTTACTTCCAGGGCCACACCTGGCGGAACCCAGGCCGATCCGACCTGCGTCAGGCCCGGCTTCTGATCCGCTGCTGGCTGTTCGGCATCATGCGCATCTGGACGCTGCCAGAAATCGGGCAGGATCAGCACCTCGGCCTTGCCCTGGTAGCCCGCCTGGGCAAAGAGAACCACGTGATTCTGGCGGCGATGGCTGCGATCCAGCACCACCACGGAACCGATTTTCTGCTGACTGGCAGGCGCCTGCGGCAGATCCTGGCGAATGGCAAGCGAGTCGCCCTGAAAATCTGGCTCGCTGAAGAAGACAGCTTCCATCTCCTCGGGCAGACAGGCTGAACCGAACTGGGGAAGATGATCGGCGGCGATGTTCCTGTACAAGCCTTCCTTCAGTCGCACAGGGGCGCCGCCATATCCTGGCTGTGGATACAGACGGACGGAGTGATCCATGGGCGCTGGCCGGACCCAGGCTTCGATGGTGAAGCCCTGCGCAAGATCAGGCATTTTGTCGCTCAGGTCGATTTCGTGGTCGTGACGTATACGTAGGGCTGAGTTATTGCTCATGATTGCCTCTGATTTTCGGTGAATCCAAGCGGAGCCTTGATCAAGTGTGAGCAGGCGCGCCGTCTGCGTTCAAAAAGGACTTGGTATCCAGGAAGTTGCCGTATTCCAGCCGCTGCTCAAGGTGTCCTCCACGCTTTGCGCAGCGCGGCTGAGCAGATCTTCTAGCTGGCGGCCAAGTTCCGCAATCTCGTCTTCGATGGCCCGCACCGCCTCATCTGCCTCCTGCGCCAGTTGACTGACCAGGGCTGCGGCTTGCTCCAGGCGAGCGGCCACCCAGCGCCGGGCTTCGTCCCACTTCTCGGCCACCCATTGGGCGGCCTGTTCGGCCACATGAATGGCATAGTGCGCCGCCTCATCGACGAGCGCGGCGACATCTTCGGCAATGGCTTTGACACTGGCAGCCGCATCGGCGGCAAATTGCCGCGCTTTGTTGCTCAAGTCGCTGGCTTTGTCGAGGAGAGGCGCGGCCGCATCCAACGCCGCTTGCGCGGCATGGCTTGCCAGGGTCTCTGCCTCACCAGCCAGTTGCTCGGCGGCTTGTCCGATTTCGTCCGCAGCCTTGGCCATCGTGTCCGCCACATCGCCGGTTATTTGTTTGACTTCGGTCGCCGCCGCAACGGCTACCTGAGCCACCTCATGGGCGGCTGCTTCGGCGACTTGGGCCACTTCTTTGGCGCCTTCGGCAATGAACTTGCCCACGGGCAGGAGGAACTCCGCGAAGATATGTTCGGCCATCGCCACGATGTGGTCCCATACCGCCTTGGCCAGATCGGCAAGAGTGCTTAACTGGACCGTGATCACCAGTTCCGGCAGGTGCACAGAGGCCCCTTGATAGGCGAAGCTGCCGTTGACAGTGAAGTTGAACTGCTCGCGATCAACGATCAAGCTCACATGGGCGTCCAGATCGGTATCGAGATGGAATTGGGTCGCTGCCACATGCGGGATGATCGGCCCGATGTCGCCGTGCAGATGAATGCCCATATCGCCGTGGGCTTCCAGCTTCCCTTCCTTGTGCCACCAATGGCATTCTAGTTCGGTCGTGACTTCGTTGCCGGCGCCGATCTTGAAGTCAAAGTCGAAGCCCTCGTCGGTGATGTCGGCGTGAATGTCCGTTTGCAGGAAACCGAAAAGCTGCGCATGCAGATCGGCGTGGAGGAAGGGGGCGCTGCGCGTGCTCAGGTGCAGCACCGGGCCGCCGGGTTCCAGGAACCAGTCGCCTGCGTCCTTTGCCACGGCTGGGGTGGCCGGCGTCGGCTGGCCGGCTGCCAGCGCACCCACCTTGCTCTTTACCTGTTGGTTGAAATCTTCAGCCGTCTTCGGCGTCTTGTGGATGCCCTGGCCATCTCCCCAAATCTTCAAGACACGGCCAATCTCGATCTTCTCTGCTTCCAAATGACCCAAAAAGCCAGGGATGCCCTGCGTCGAAATATCGAGCACGGCGAAGGCATCCCAGTCGAAGATGCGCAATCCGCCGCGGATGCCAACGCCGGGCATTGGCCGATCTGCTGGCGGCCAACCGCCTGACGCCGGCCAGCCTGCTCTCGGTCG
>CAYWPZ010000098.1:0-16115 GCA_964460135.1 uncultured Caldilineales bacterium
TGCGCTGGTTGGTGATGAGATCAACCGAGCGGGTGACGGCTGTGCTAATGCCAATGCAGTAGTCCGTGCCGTAGACATCGTTATCCATGGTTTTGGGGATGGAAACGACCGGGAAGCCTTCGGTGTGGATGCGGGCGCCGTAACTGAGGGTGTCATCGCCGCCGATGGGGATCAGGACATCGACCTGCAAATCGCTGAGGGTTTGCAGCACTTTCTTGGTGATGTCGAGGTTGCCCTTGCTGTTGGCCGGAAAATCGGCTGGATCGAGAAAGGCGGGCAGGTCTTTGGCGCGGACATTGCTGGGTTGTGTGCGCGAGGTGTGCAAGAAGGTGCCGCCGAAGCGATCGACGGTGCGCACCCGGTTCTTGTCCAGCTCGATCACCCACTGACCCCAGCTTTCGGGGTCATCGTGGCGGTAGTTGAGTGGCCCTGCCCATCCGCGACGGAAGCCCAACACGCGCCAGCCTTCGTCCACGGCGCGATTGACGACTTGTTTGATGCAGGGATTGAGACCGGGCACATCACCGCCCCCGGTCAGGACGGCCACAGTTTTCTTGGCTGACATTGCGATTGATCCTCGATGAGAAAAAAGTATGGGTATGATTGAATCGACGATGGTCGATGGTCGATAGACGATGGTCGGTGGCGGCCGTTTCTGCCGGGAGCATGGCTGTCGCCCGCCGTCAATCGTCAAGCTGGGATGCAAGCGGTCATGAAACGCCAACTGTCTGCCATGAATCGTGATCGCGAGCGCCACCGCCTCACGTTTCACGCCTCACGCCTTACGTTTCACGCCTCACGCCTCACGTTCGGCAAGGGCGAAGTGCCATTCTTACACAAGGAAGGCGGGCTTGGCAAACAGCATCAGGCCTTGCCCAGGACGGCCGCCAACAGGGCCATACGGATGAACATGCCGTTTTCCATCTGCCGGAAATAGGCGGCGCGCGGGTCCTGATCGACGGCATAGGAGATTTCGCCGACGCGCGGCAGGGGGTGCATCAGGACCATGTGCGCTTTGGCCTGTTTCATCAGGGCCGGATCGACGACGTAATGGTCTTTGACGCTCTCGTATATGGCCAGGTCGGTGAAGCGCTCTTTCTGGACGCGGGTCACGTACATCACATCGACCTCGGCGATGACGTCGTGCACATCCTCGACCTCCGTGGCCTTCAACCCCCGCGCCCGCGCCTCGGCCACCATATCAGCCGGTAGGCGCAGGATGTCGGGCGAAACGAAGCAGAATTCGGTGTCGTAGAAGCTGAGCAAGCGGGTGAGGCTGTGCACCGTGCGCCCATACTTCAGGTCGCCCACCATGGCCACTTTTAGCCCATCCAGCCGGCCCAGCTCCTCCCAGATGGTGAAGAGATCGAGCAGGGCCTGGGTGGGGTGTTCGCCCACGCCGTCGCCAGCGTTGATCACGGGCTTCTGGGCGTAGTCGGCGGCGATCTGCGCCGAACCGACTTCGGGATGGCGCAGCACGATAATGTCGGCGTAGCACTCGAGCGTGCGCACGGTGTCGGGCAGCGATTCGCCCTTGGAGACCGAGGAGTAGTGGACTTCGTTGATGGGGATGACGTTGCCGCCCAAGCGCAGCATGGCCGCCATGAAAGAGGAGGCGGTGCGGGTGCTGGGTTCGTAGAACAGGTTGGCCAGGACTTTGCCGCTGAGGAGGTCGGCGGAGCCAAAACGACGGACGAGGGTGCGCATTTCGTCGGCGACGCCAAAGATGTAGGCCAGTTTGTCGCGGCTGAACTGGCGCACCGACAGGATATCTTTGCCAAAGAAGCCGTTGTCGATCTTGTCGGCGGGTTGGGCGGTGCGGAGGGAGTGGGCTTTGGTCATGGTCGATTGCTGGTTTCAGGTTGCAAAGGGGGAAGTGACACAAATGGGGGAGATACAGATCAGGCTTGCTTGTTGTGTTTGATGACGCAAATAGGGAAACACAGATAGGCGCTTTCCATGTTTCTTTAGTCGCGTCGGCAAAGAATGCGGCCGGAGCCGGGAGAGGCGAGGATGTCGCCATCGCGGAAGTGCTCGCGCCCGCGCAGGACGACGCGACGCACCCGGCCGCGGGCGGGCATCCCCGCAAAGGGGCTCCACCCGGCCTTCGTGCGCCAGCCAGAGGTGGGGAAGTCGTAGCGGGCCTCGGCATCCACTTCGATGAAGGTGTCGGGCGAGGTGGGCAGGCCGTAGATGCGGGCCGGGTTGGTGTGCATCCTGGCGATGAGATCGTCCAGGCTCAGGCGGCCTTCGCCCACGGCCAGCAGCATGAGGGGGAGGGTGGTTTCCAGGCCGGGGACGCCCGGCGGGGGGTTCTCGCCCATCTTTTCGGCCAGGGTATGGGGGGCGTGGTCGCTGGCGATGCAGTCGACCACATCCAGATTGTCCCACAGGGCCTGGCGGTCGGTTTCGCTGGCGAGGGGCGGCTTCATCTGCCCCAGCGGGCCAAGCCGGGGCAGGTCGGCCTGGGTAAGGTAGAGGTGGTGGGGCGTGACCTCACAAGTGACCGGTTGCCCGGCTTGTTTGGCGCGGCGGATGAGTTCGATCTCGCTGCGCTGGCTGACATGGACGACGTGCAGGCGCTGATGATAGAGTGCGGCCAGAGTCAGGCAGGCGGCCAGCATGGCGTCTTCGGCGTGGACGGCGATGGGGCCAGGCCCGCGCCAGGCGGCGAAGTAGGCGGCCAGGGTTTCCAGGCGCTCGATGCGCAGGCTGCCGAAGGTCTCGGAGACGTAGATCTTGAGGCCGCAGCCCCTGGCGCCGGCGGCGGCGACGGCGGCGGGGGCGGCGTCGTTGACGGCGCCAACAAAAAACCCGACATCGCAAACAGCCGTGGCTGCTGCCAGTCGGGTCTTTTCTTCCAAGCGCTGGGCGTCGGATGTGGGCGGGCGGGTGTTGGGCATGTCCAGCACAGCGCCAAAGCCGCCGGCCAGGGCGGCAAGCGTGCCAGAAAGGAAGTCTTCCTTGTGGGTCAGGCCGGGTTGGCGCAGATGAACGTGGGGGTCGATGAGGCCGGGGAGGCGGAGGAGGGGCATGCAGGCTCCACAAAAAACCCGCTGGGGGCGGCTCCTTTGCCTCCGGCGGGCGTTTGCAGCAAGTGTAGCACGTCGGCGGGTGACGGGCAAACGGTGGGGGACAGACGCGGCGATGCTCAGGCATGAACGCGTGTCGATTCCCTCGCTCCGGCTTGCCTTTGTCACCGCAGCTTGTACTATAATAGCGCCCTCAGCCTTTGAGGATGGTTCACGATTGTGGGCCAGGTGACGCTTGATTCCTTTCCACACTCTTTTTTTGGAGGAAACCGATGAACAGACGTGAGTTTCTTGGCGTGGCAGCCAAAGGAGCGGTCGGCGTGGCGGCGCTGGGCCTGGCCGGTTGCGCTACTGCTGCCCCAACCGCCGCGCCGGCGTCGGCCGAGCAAGCCGGCGCCGAAGCAGCCACCGAAGTCGCCAGCGATGCCAGTATGCCGACCATCGAGTGGCAGATGGCCACCAGTTGGCCGCTGGCGTTGGACACCATCTTTGGCGGCGCTCAGATCTTTGCCGACCGGGTGGCGGCCATGACCGGCGGCAAGTTCCGCATCACCCCGCGGGCGGCGGGCGAGTTGGCCGGCGGCCTGGAGGTGCTGAATGTGGTCGAGCAGGGCGCGGTACCGTGCGGTCACACCGCCTCCTACTACTACACCGGCAAAAGCCCGGTGACGGCCTTTGGCACCGCCTTGCCTTTTGGCCTCACTGCCCGCCAGAACAATGCCTGGTTCTACGAGGGCGGCGGCCTGAAATTGTTGCAGGATTTCTACGCCGACCGTTTCGGCGTGATCCAGTTCCCTGCCGGCAACACCGGCGCCCAGATGGGCGGCTGGTGGCGCCGCGAGATCACCAAACCGGCAGACCTGCAGGGCCTGAAGGTACGTATCCCTGGCCTGGGCGGGCAGGTGATGGCGAAGTTGGGCGCAGTGGTGCAGGTGTTGCCGGGCGGCGAGATCTTCCAGGCGCTGCAGACCGGCGCCATCGATGCCGCCGAGTGGGTGGGGCCGTATGATGACCTCAAGCTTGGCCTCGCCGACGCCGCCCAGTATTATTACGCGCCCGGCTGGTGGGAGCCAGGCCCGGCCCTGGAGGTGCAGGTCAACCTGGCCGAATACAACAAGCTGCCGGAGGAGTACAAGCAGATCTTGCAGACCGCCGCCTACCAGGCCAACATGGGTATGCTGGCCCGCTACGACGCCCTCAACGCCGCTGCCCTGCAACAGATCTTGGACAAGGGTGTTCAGTTGCGCGTCTATAGCGATGAGATCTTGCAGGCGGCCAAAGAGGCGGCTTTCGCCCTGTTCGATGAAATCTCGGGGACCGACGCCGACTTCAAGACCATCTTTACGCAGTGGAATAGCTTCCGCCAGAGCATCCAGGGTTGGCACAGCTATCTGGAGACCGCCTACTCCGACTTCGTGGCGCGCGAGTTCAGCCAGTAAGTGGTGGTTGCCCCACACGAAACAAAGGCGTCCGCCGGCGGCGGACGCCTTTGTTTCTGCGACCAGCGCCGCGGCTTATCCCGACAAATCCACCAGCCAGCGCACTGTTTGCGGGAAGATCATCACCAGCACCAGCCCCACTGCTTGCAGACCCAAGAAGGGCAAGGCCCCGCGGTGAATGTCGATCGTTTCCACTTCGGGCGGGGCCACGCTCTGTAAATAGAAGAGTGAGAAGCCGACGGGGGGGGAGATGAAAGCCATATTGAGGTTGACGGCCATCATGACGCTGAACCAGACCAGGTCGATGCCCAGGGCCGTGGCCGCAGGGACGAACAGCGGCATGACAATGAAGCAGATCTCGAGGAATTCCAGGTTGATGCCGAGGAGGAAGACGATGATGTTGGCGACGATGATGAAGCCCCAGTAGCCGCCGGGCAGGTTGGTGAGGAAGCCGGTGACCCAGCGCTGGCCGCCCAAGCCATCGAAGACCAGCCCAAAGAAGGTGGAACTGAACAGGATCATCAGCACCAGAGAGGTGATGTTGGCGGTGGAACGGGCCGCGTTCTTGACCACCGTCCAGTTGAGGTTGCGATTGGCCAGCGCCAGCAGGCAGGCCCCGGCTGCGCCCACGGCGCCGGCCTCAGTGGGGGTGGCGATGCCAGCGAAAATGCTACCCAGCACAGCGAAGATGAGGACGAGAGGGGGCAGAACGGCGACCAGGCTCTTGCGCAGCAGGGCGGCGCCGGCGAAGGTGCGGGCTTCTGGCGGCAAGGCCGGGGCCATCTCCGGCCGCAGAAAGGCCACCACCAGCACATAGACCGCATACAGCGCCGCCAGCATGAGGCCGGGAATCAGCGCGCCCAGGAAGAGATCGCCCACCGCCACGCCCACCGTGGAACTGAGCACCACCAACACCAGGCTGGGCGGCACCAATTGTGCCAGCGTGCCCGAAGCGGTGATGATGCCGGTGGCCAGGCGATGGTTGTACTTGTAGCGCACCATCACCGGCAATGACAGGATGCCCATGACGATGACGGTGGCGGCAACCACGCCGGTGGCCGCCGCCAGTAGCGTGCCCACAATCACCACCGCCAGCGCCAGGCCCCCGCGCAGCGGCCCCAGCAAGATGCCGATGGTGGTCAACAACTCCTCGGCCAGCCCTGATTTCTCGAAGATCGCACCCATGAAGACGAAAAAGGGGATGGCCAGCAGCGTGAAGTCCGACATGGCCCCAAACCAACGGTTGGGCAACAGCCGGAACAAATTGGGGTTGAACGCGCCCAGGGCCAGCCCGATGAGTGAGAAGACAATGGCCGTGCCTGCAAACGAAAAGGCAACCGGGTAGCCGCTCAGGATTAGGATGAGGAACAGCACGAACATGACGATGGCAAGCCATTCAAAACCCATGAACCTCTCTCCTTTGAGTGCGATGCGTATGGGGTCGCGCCTGCGGGCGCATGTGCAAACCTTATTCGATACGCGCAGGGGATTCGATCTTGCGCAGATGCTGGGGTTTCAGTTCCTCGATGTCACGCAGCGTAGCCAACAGCCGGATCATCTCGGCCATGGCTTGCAGGAACAGCGTGACAAAAGCGACGATGATCACCGTTTTGATCGGCGCCCGCGGCAGCCCGCTAGGGTCGGGCGAAAGCTCCCACGGACCCCATGTCCCATTGGGGCGCAACCCCCATGCGGTGAGAATGGGCCGCCAGGTCACGATCAGGGCGATGATACAGAAGGGGATCAGGGCCAGGAGGTGGCCGATGGCATCCACCCTGGCTTTAGCTTTGTCCGAGAATCGCCCATACCAGAAATCCACCCGCACATTGATGTTGTGTTTGAGGATATAGGCAAAACCGAACAAAAAAATCAGGGAATACAGATACCATTGCAGCTCGATGAAAAGATTGGAAGTCAGGCGCGCACCCACAAAACGACCGACGTACCGTAACAGCACATTGGCAAAGCCGACCACAAGCGTCACGACCACAAGGAACATCGAGACTGCACCCAGGGCCTCGCTGAGCCTGTCGATGGCACTGACATAAACCTGTGCGATGCGTTTCATCTTTGTTCTCCTGGCAAGGGGGTATCAGTTCACCGCGAGCGATGTAAGCTGCAAGGCCCCGGCGCTGAATTGGCGGGCAGGATACACAAAACGCCCCGGCCATGCAAACGAGGGCGAGGGCAGCCTCAGTTGGGTCTGGCGCGGATCAAGAGCACCGGTGTGGCGGCGCGCTGCACCACCCGCTCGGCGACGCTGCCCAAGAGCAGGCGAGAAAGGCCGCTCAGCCCATGCGTGCTCATGACAATGAGATCGCAGCCCTGTTCGGCGCCGGCGTCGAGGATGGCCTGGTCGATCAACCGCGCCTGGACGACGAAAGCAGCGACCTGGATGCCCTGAGCGCTGAGGTTCTCCTCCTGGCGGCGCAGATAGGCCGACGCACGCGCCAACTCGCGCGCCGTCAACATCTCCACCAATTCCGGGCTTTCGGCCCTCATCTCACCCTGCCACAACCAGGCGGGGATGACGATGACCTGCACCAGGCAGATCTCAGCCGCAAAGGTCTGGGCCAGCGAGATGGCAGCAGGCAACGACTGCTCGGCCAGAGCGGAGCCATCGAGCGGAACCAGGATCTTGGCAAACATGCTCTCTTTCCTCCTGACGGTGTGCAGAAAATCGCACCGGCATCATCGCCGCGCGGCAGGGCAGGAATGGCGGACGCGCCCGTTTAGCGCGCGGTCCAGCCCAGGTCCAGGGTTAGGGCGGCGCCGGTGACGCCCCTGGCGGCATCGGAACAGAGATAGAGGGCCATCGCCGCCACCTCCTCCGGCTCGATCAGACGCTTGATGGCGGCCGGCTCCAGCATCACCCGTTCCACCACCTCTGCCTCGCTCAGCCCGCGCGTGCGCGCCTGGTCGGCGATCTGGTTTTCGACCAGGGGCGTGCGCACATAGGCCGGGCAGATGGCGTTGACGGTGATGCCATACGGCCCGCCTTCGAGGGCCGTGGTGCGCGTCAGCCCGATCAGGCCATGCTTGGCGCTGATGTAGGCGCTCTTGAAGGGCGAGGCCACCAGCCCGTGCACCGAAGCCAGATGGATCACCCGGCCCCAGCCCTGCGCCTGCATCGCCGGCCAGAGGTATTTGGTGAGGAGAAAGGGAGCCGTGAGCATCACCGCCAGCAGCGCGTCCCATTTCTCCTCCGGGAAGTCCTGCACCGGGTCGATGTGTTGGAAGCCGGCCACATTGACCAGGATATCGACCGCGCCGGCATGGGCCAGGGCGGTTCGGGCCAGGGCCTGGCAATCTTGCCGCCGGGACAGATCGGCCGGCACGAACAGACCGCCCACCGCCGCCGCCAGGGTCTCGCCGCCGGTGGCGTCGATGTCTGCAGCCACGATCCTGGCTCCGGCCCCGGCCAACGCCACGGCGCACGCCCGGCCAATGCCGCTGGCTGCGCCCGTCACCAGCGCCGTTCGCGTCGAGAGATCGATGTTCAGGCTCATAGCTTCGTCCTCAGAGGTGCGGGCGAGACGAGAAGATGCGCTGCCCGGCGGCGCCGGGCAGCGCATCTCAGACTGCAGATCTAGCGCGGCAGCAGATACGGCCGGTTGGGGTCGGCGCCCTGCAACTGCCAAACCTCGAAGCCAGAACGGCCGAAGTTCAGGGACTGGTCGGGGCCGGGGTCTTTTCCGTCGCCGCGGTGGAGGATGTAGCCGATCTCGTTCGGGTTGGCGGTCAGGCCGATCTTGAAGACGACGCCAAAACGGTCCTGTCCGATGGGTTTGAGCGGATTGGCCCACTCGACCGACTCGGTGGTATCGCCCCACAGATGCAAACCCCAGAAGTCGGCGTAGTTGGCGCTGCCATAGTCGCCGTAGTCGCCGGCCGGGCGGCGGTAATGGATGAGGGCGTAACCCTCCGCCGCGCCGCGCTGCCGGTGGAGGGCAGCGTCGCCCTGCTTCAGCCAGAGGAAGGCGCCGCTCTGATTGGGCGTGAAGCTACGGTCATCGGCTATGTCTTTGTCGTCGCCTTTGTGGATGATGAAATTCACCGCCTGGCTGGGGTCGGCGAGTTTGACCTGGAAGAAGGCGCCATAGTCGTCGGTTCCGCTGGGGAGCTTGGGGGCAGCCCAGTCGGTCGCTTCGCTCGGGTCGATGGCGTCGCCCCACAGGTGCAGGCCCCAGCCGTCGTAATCGCCCGCGGGTCGCCGGTAATGGATGAGCACATAGCCCAGGGCGGCCGGCGCGCTGGCGAAGTTGTCGGCCTTGCCCTGGCTGGCCCAGAATTCAGGCTGGGCGGCGGGGGTGAAGAAGCGGTCGTTGGGCGTGTCCTTGTCGTCGCCCTTGTGGATGATGTAGCCCACCGGCTTGGTGGGGTCGTTGACCTTGATGAAGGCAAACACCCCAAAGTCGTCCTCGCCCTGCCATTGTTTGGGATTGCCCCAGTCCGGCAGTTCGGATTCGTCCAGGCCATCGCCCCACAGGTGCAGGCCCCAGCCATCGTAGTCGCCCGCAGGTCGGTGATAGTGAATGATGGCGTAGCCCGCCTGCGCCGGCGGCTTCGGCTCCTCGACTACGGTCGCCGAGGTCAGGGCCATGTTCAGGTGGCCGTTGAGGTCGCTGACGATGGCCTTGAACACCAGTTGCGTGCCCACGGGCAAGCCGCTGACATCGTAGAAGATGCGATAGGGCGGGTTGGTGTCTGTGCCCAGGGGCGTGAAGGCGGCAGCGTCGCCGACCCTGACGGCGAAGCTGACCGCGGCCAGCTGGTTGACCGGCGCCTGGGCGACGATCTCGGCCCGGCCGTACACCTTGCCCTGGCTGCCCGGCTGCATCAGCGCGATGGTGGGGGCGGCGGCGCTGGCTGGCAGGGGTGTGTTGGCGCGGAAGATGGCAAGGCCAAGGGCGGGGACCGCGACCGTGATCTGGCCATCGGCGCCGGCTGTGATCTGAACCGGGTTGGCCGTGGTTGGGAAGATCTGGTCGAAGACGGTGTCGGGGCTGAAGGTGGCGAAGGTGGCCGCTTTCGGCGCTTCGGCGTTGTTGAGGGCGACGATGTACTCGATCTGCTCGGTGCTATCGATGCGTGAGAAGGCGTAGATGCCGGCGTTGGCTTCGCTGTAGCGGTGGATCTGCACGCCGCGGCGCAGGGCTTTGTGCCCCTGCAACAGCTCGGAGTACGCCGACAGCGAGGCGAAGATGGGATGGTTGGGGTCGAAGTTATCGACGGCGGTGGTGGCATCGGAGCCGATGAGGTCGAGGGCGTTGTATTCGGCCACCTGGCTGGCCATCATATCCTCGCGGGCCAGTTTGTCACCGCCGCCGCTGACGAAGCCCTGTTCGTCGCCGTAGTAGACGATGGGGAAGCCGCGGGCAAAGTAGATCAGGGCGTAGCCCAGGTTCATCCGCGCCACGTCTTCGCTATCGCCGGCCCCGTTGTTGGCCGAGCGCACGGTGCGGCCCAGGCGACCGATGTCGTGGTTGCTGATGAAGTTGCCCAGGCTATAGGCATTGCTGTCGGCGTCGGTGAAGTAGTCGTCCTGGGCGAAGTAGTCGCGCAGGTTGTCGGTGGCGGCGGACGAGGCGGCGAAGTTGACGGCCTGGCCGTGGAGTCCGAAGTCGAGCACGCTGGGCAGCTGGCCGGCCGTCGTGTACTGGCTCATGTAGGCCGGGGCGCCGTCGAAGACCTCGCCGAACATGGTGAAGTCGGTCTTGCCAAGCGAGTGGGCATAGGCAAGGACTGCGGGCGCCAGTTGTTGCCAGAACTCCAGGTTGACATGCTTGACCGTATCCAGGCGGTAGCCGTCGATGCCGTACTCGCGAATCCAGTACTTGAAGATGTCCTCGAAGCCGGCGACGACGGTCGCTTGTTCGGTGAAGAGGTCGTCCAGGCCGAAGAAGTCGCCGTAGAGCGAGTTTTCGCCGCGGAAGGTGGAGTCGCCGCGGTTGTGGTAGTAGATGGGGTTGTTCAGCCAGGTCGGGTTCTTGGCGGCGGCTTCGTTGGGGCCGGCGAAGATGGGTTTGTAGGGGAAACTGAGGGCCGGGTCGAGCGGCGGGAAGGCGGCGGCGCCGACGTAGTCGCGGTCGTCGAAGACCTGGCCGCTGGCATCTTTGTAGGGATAGTCGGCCTTGTTGCGATAGCTGCTGCTGCCGCCCTCGTAGAGGATGTAATCGGCGGAGTGGTTGACGACGATATCGAAGAAGACCTTGATCCCTCGGCTGTGGGCGGCGTCGATCAGGGCCTTCAACTGTTGGTTCGCGCCCAGATGGGGGTCGGTGTTCAGCCAGTCGCGGATCCAGTAGCCGTGGTAGGCGCCGCCGATGCCCAGGTCGGTCGAGCTATCGGCCTGGGTGGGGCGGTTGACGAAGGGCGGGGTGAGCCAGAGGGATGTGATCCCCAGATCGGCCAGATAGTCCAGCTTGCTCGCCAGCCCGGCCAGGTCGCCGCCGTGATAGAAGGCTTTGTCGGTCGCGCGGTAGCCGTGGCGCAGGATGTCGGCGTCGGTGTCGCCGCTATCGCCCCCGCGGTCGTTGCTGGGGTCGCCGTTGTAGAAACGGTCGGTGAGGACGAAGTACATGACTTCGTCCTGGATGGCCGACTGCACGGCCGGGCGGGACAGGGCAGCATCGTCGGGCGTGACGCCGGAGCCTTTCATATAGCTGACCAGCAGTCGCGGCTGCTGGCCGCGCGGCCAGCTTTCCAGGCTCTGCATGGCCACGCGGCCCAACGGACCCGAGGCGCTGATGGCCAGGTAGCACTTGCCGTCGAGATCGTCTTCCTGATCCAGGCGGTCGCAGGTCTCGACCTGGCTCCTGGCGTCAAGGGTCATGGCGCCCAGGTGGACGGGCGCGCCCGGGCCGGGGTTGAAGACGGTGGGGGCAGTGATGTAGGTGACTTTGGCCGGGTCGAAGGGGGCAACGTTGTTGAGTACGGCCAATGACTTGCCGCTGGCGCCCGATTCCAGCGTGGCCGAGACGGTGAGGCTGGCGGCGACAATCTGGGCGCCGATGGGCAGAGGGCTGCGGTCGAAGACCAGCAGGACGTTGTCCAGCCCAGTGGCGCGGGCGATGAGGGCGGCGTAGTCGTTGAAGTTGGTCTGCATGGCGTTGACGCCGCCATTGACCCAGGTATCGGCCAACAAGGGCAGACTGACGGTGATGGGAGCGGGTTCCGGTTCGACGAAGACGGCGACGGTGCGGGCGGGCACGGTGAAGGCGCCGGTGGCGGCGTCGAAGGCGGAGGTCTTGACGACGGCATCGACCGAGTTCTGTTGCACGGGGTGAAGGCTCAGGTCCATCCCCGCGAAGGGCGAGGCAAAGGTCTGGCCCTCATCATTGGCGTTGATCAGGACGACAACCGTATCGTAGTTGGGGTCGAGGTCGGGATTGACGCGATCGGAGAGGGCCATGACCAGGAGGCCGGGGAGCTGGTCGGGACCGGTGTTGAGGAAGGTGAGGCGGGATTGAACTTCCTGGGCGGTACGCAGCCGGAAGAGCGGTGAGCTGTAGCGGATCTTCAGCAGTTCCTGGAAGAGGTCGCGGCTGAAGGCGATATCGGCCGGGCCAGGCTTGAGGGCAGGGTTGGCCAAGAGCGGTTGCATGATCGGCCAGTTGTCGACATTCTTGCCGGCCACGGGCAGGCCCACACCGTAGTTGTTGTCCTGATAGGTCCAGTCGATTTTGTTGAACCAGTCGCCAGAGTTGTAGCTGTCGCGGTCGAAGGATTTGGAACGCAGGAGGTCGGCGCCGGCCTGGACGAAGGGCACGCCCTGGCCCAGGAAGACGGCGGCGAGACCGACGTTCTGCACCCGCAGGCGCTCGGCCATGCTGCGGGCGACGGGGATGCCGTAGGTGTAGATGTCGAATAGCGTCTGGTTGTCGTGCTTTTCGACGTAGTTGATCACTTCCTGCGGGTCTTTGGTGTAGCCGGCGGGGCTGCCGTTGTAATCGACCTGTGAGCCTTTGACCAGGGCGCCAGTGCGATCCTGGAAGGTGTAGTCAGAAAGATTGCCGGCCATGCCCACGCGAACCTGATCCGTGAGCAAGAGCAGGCGTTCCAGCTGTTGGGCGGCCGTGCCCTGATTGCTGTCGTTGGGGTCGTAATAGAGGCCGCTGGCGAAACCCTGTTTCTTCAGGCCGACGCCGCCATCGAAGGGGCCGGGGCCGCGCCCGGCGTCGCGCAGGCGGTCGTTGAAGGTGCCGATGCCCTCGCCCGCCAGATTGACCTGGGTGGCATTGACGCCGCGAGCATTGTTCGCCACTTCGCCGAAGTTCCAGCCCTCGCCGTAGAGGTAGATCGACTTGCCGTCGACGCCATCATTGGCCAGGGTCAGGGCGTCAAGGGCCTGACGCACGTGCTGCATGTTGCTGACCATGTGGTGGCCCATGAGGTCGAAGCGAAAGGCGTCGATCTTGTAGTACTTGGCCCAGGTTAGCAGCGAGTCGATCATCAGCTTCTCGAACATGAAGTGCTCGCTGGCGGTGTTGGCGCAGCAGGTGCTGCTCTCCACCTGGCCGTTGGCGTTCAGGCGATGGTAGTAGCCGGGCACGATGCGGTCGAGCACCGAGTTGGGGGACTGGCCAGCGGCGTTGGTGTGGTTGTAGACCACATCCATGACCACGTTCAGGCCCATGCCGTTGAGCGCCGCCACCATCTGGCGGAACTCGATGATGCGGGTGGGGCCATCCGGGTTGGTGCTGTACGAGCCTTCGGGCGCGGTGTAGTGCAGGGGATCATAGCCCCAGTTGAAGCCGTCCACGTTCTCGACGGCGACGACGGCTTTCTGCTGCTCTTCCGAATCGGGCGGGTAGGTGGCCAGCACGGCCGGATCGGGTTGCTGCCAGTTGGCTTTATTCTCGTCGATGGTGGCGAGGTCGAAGACCGGCAGCAAGTGCAGGTGCGTCAGGCCGGCCGCTTGCAGGGCCTGCAGGTGTTTGACGCCGTTCGAGTCGGGCAGGGTGAAGGCCCGGTAGGTGCCTTTGAGGTCGTCGGGCACGGAGGGGTCGTTGACGCTGAAGTCGCGGACGTGCAGTTCGTAGATGCTGATGTCTTCGGGCGCGGCCAGAGGCGGCTTGGCCAGGCTCGACCAACCGGCCGGGGCCAGGGCCGGGTCGGTCAGGTTCACGATCTGGCTGCGTTTGCTGTTCGTCGATAGGCTGAACGAGTAGGGGTCGGTGACGAGATTGGTTTCGATCTTGCCGGTGGTGGGAGCGAAGACTTTGACCTCATACAAGTAGTACTTGCCCTTCCAGCCCGGCTCGCCCTTGATCGTCCATACGCCGCTATCGGGCGTGAAGTAGAGCGGATGGACGGCGGCGGTTGTGGCCGGGTCCGAGTCGTCGAACAGATGCAGATCGACCGACTGCGCCGTGGGCGCCCAGAGGCGGAGCACGGGCGTATCGTCTTCCCAGGCCACGCCCAGCTCGCCGCCGTAGGAGAAGAGATCATCCAGGGCGCCGGGGATTTGCAGCCCGGTGGCATCCAACAAGGCCCCGCCGGCGTCCTGCGCCTGGATGGCGAACTGGCCCTTGAGAATGTCGATGACTTTGTCCAGGTCAGCGGCGGCGATCTTGAGCGCGCCCAGCCCGGCCAGATGCGGGAACTTGGCCTTGGTGGCGTCGCTCAGGCCGGCGGGTTCGTAGGTGAGGGTGATGCTCTGGCCGCCCTCGATGCCGCCTTTCTGCAGGTCGAGGCCGGCGTTGGCGCTATAGTGCAGGGTGTAGATAGTGCCCCCGGCGGCTGCTTTCGCCCAGCCGATGGTGTCGCGGCTGAGCCAGTACGCCTGTTGCTTGCCCAGGTCGCCCACAGCGCCAACCGAGAGGACGGCGGTGGGGATGGCGGGACCGGAATACTTGTTGCCGCTGCCCTGGGTCTTCCAGATCTCGAAGCCATCGTCGGCAAAGGTCATGGACTCGTCGGGGCCGGGGTCTTTGGCGTCGCCTTTGTGGATGATGAAGCCGATGGCAGCCGGGTTGGGCTTGAGATCGACTTTCCAATAGACGCCGTAATCGTCCTGGCCCGCCGGTTGCAGGGGGTTGGCCCAGGTGACATCCGGCTCGTCGGCGTCCTGCCAGACATGCAGACCCCAACCATCGTAGTCGCCCAGCGTGCGGCGGTAGTGGATGAGGGCGTAGCCCTCGGCCGCGCCGCGCTGCTTGTAGACGCTGGCATCGCCCGATTGCAGCCAGACCTGGTAATGTTGGGCCGGGATGAAGCTGCGGTCGCCATCGGGGTCTTTCTCGTCGCCCTTGTGGACGATGAAATTGACTGCTTTGGCGGCGTCGGCCAGGCCCAGATTGAAGTAGGCGCCATAGTCATCGAAGCCGTCGGGCAGCTTGGGCGCGCCCCACTCGGTGCCCACACCCGGCGCCAGGCCATCGCCCCACAGGTGCAGCCCCCAGCCGTCGTAATCTCCGCCCGGCCGCCGGTAATGGATGACGGTCTGGCCGGTCACAGCCGCGCGCGCGCCGTGGTTGGCGGCGTCGCCCTGCTTAAGCCACAGCTCGGGCATGGCGGCGGGGTCGAAGCTGCGGTCGTTGGCTGTGTCTTTGTCGTTGCCTTTGTGGATGATGAAGTTGACCGCCTTGGTGGGGTCTTTGAGCTTGATGGCAACGTATGCCCCGTAGTCATCCACGCCGGCAAAGGGTTTGGGGCTGGTCCACTCCGTGCCCTCGCCGTCGGCCAGGGCGTCGCCCCACAGGTGCAGGCCCCAATAGGTGCTGAAATCCGAACTGGGCGTGCCATAATCAGCGGCAGGGCGGTTGTAGTGGATGACGGCATAGACCGGCTCGGCGGGCGGGGGTGGGGTGGGCGTAGGGGTAGGGGTGGGGCCGGCGCCGGGGACGAAGTATTCCACCTGGCCGCGGGCCGTATCCAGGAAGAAGTAGACATCCTGGTTGGGGGCGGTGGTGGTGATCTCCAGGTTGGGGGCGTCGGCGTTGCGCCCGTCGCGGCCAAAGGCATCCCACGAGCCGGTGCGGGTGATCTTGCCGAGGTGGTTGCCGGCCTCGGCGATGCTGACCCGCCCCACAAAGCGGCCCATCCCCAGCGGCGTCATCAGGGTGTTGGGATCGGCATTGTTCCAGCCCTGAAAGTCGCCGACAATGGTGAAGCTGTCGAGGCCGCTGTCGCCCAGAACGTTGACGATGTTGGCGGTGGGGACGAGGAATGCCTGCGTGACGCCGGCAGCGCCGGCGCCGTAATCGTTGCTATCGAAAGTGATCTTGACGGTTTGCCCGGCGGCGGCGGTGTGGAACCAGGCGTTGTTGGAGGGATGGGCGTTGCCCCAGTTGCCGCACTCGACCGTCTTGAATTCGTGGCGGCCAGCATCGGCGATGATGAAATCGCGCCCGAAGACGCCGTCGCCGGCGATGAGGTCGCCGCCGCTGCCATCATCGCTCAGCGCATGGCTGGCATTGTTCCAACCCTGGAAGCTGCCCGCCACACACCAGTTCCCGGCCGCCGGCGCTGCCGCCACCCGCACGCTGACCTGGTTGTAGAAGAGGTCGAGCAGGAAGGCGACGGTTTGATTGGCGGCGGTGGTGGTGAAGGCGATATTCTGGGCATCGACGCTGCGACCGTCGGCGCCGAAGCCATCCCAGGCTCCAGTCTTGACGACTTTGCCGATGTAGTTCCCGGC
>CAYWPZ010000099.1:0-7856 GCA_964460135.1 uncultured Caldilineales bacterium
GGGTGGGAGATGGTCGGCCTGCGGAACTTCGAGCGGTTGGTGGCTTCGTCAGCCTTTGGCGAGAGCGTCGGCCACACCGTCGTCTTTCTGGCCGGCTACGCAGGGCTGACGCTTCTCCTGGGCTTCATTATCGCCCTGCTGCTCAATCGCAAATCGGGTCTGTCGGGCGTCTACATCACCCTGCTTTTCATCCCCTGGATCCTGGCCGACATCATCGTCGGCGTCGTCTTCCGGCTGCTCGTCCTGCCCGACTACGGGCTGTTTTCGGGCATCCTCCAGAACCCCGCCCTCTTCCCGCCCGACGGCCTCTCGGTCCTGACCACCGATGCGCCCAAACCATGGTTGGGTAGCTTTCCTTTCCCACCCTCGCCGGCCATGATCTACCTCATCCTGGCCTCGGCCTGGCGGGCGCTGCCTTTCGTCACCCTCTTGCTGTTGGCAGCCTTGCAGACGATCTCGAACGATGTGATCGAAAGCAGCCGCATCGACGGCGCCAACCGCTGGCAGACCGTTCGCCATATCACCGTGCCGCTCATCCTACCCACCCTGGTCGTGGCTTTGTTCAGCCTCACGCTCAGCGGCATGAATGGCGTCGGCATGATCTTCAGCCTAACCCGAGGCGGACCGGGGACTTCGACCGAGGTGCTCAGTTACCTGTTGTACTCGATCGGCTGGCTGCGGCTCGATTTTGGGCGCGCCGCAGCCCTGGCGATGATGATCGCTGTCGTCAATCTCTTGCTGATTTCGGGCACCCTGCGCCTCACACGCGTCCAGGAAAGGAGCGCCTGACATGGCTGCATCTTCAACCGCGGGTAGACGGTGGTCGTTCGGCCCGGCGCGGCTGGTGCGCGAGGGCGTACTGGCCAACGGCGCCCTGATCCTCATCTGCCTCTTCGCCCTGCTGCCGGTAGCCACCACCCTGCTGATCTCGTTCAAGCGCGAGGAAGATGTGACCCGCAAACCGCCGGTCATTTTCCCCTGCGATACGCCCACCTCGTCTTTCGACCTCAGCGCCTGTCGCTGGTCGATCGAGGGCTACGAACGCGTCATCCTGGCCGAACCAAACGCAGAATCGCTGCTCGGTTTCATCGTCAAAGGCCGGATGCTGCGCATCTACCTGCCCAACACCCTGCTCTATGCCACGGCCACAGCCCTGCTGGTGGTGGCGCTGGCCACCATGTCGGGCTATGCCTTCTCGCGCTATCGCTTCCGCGGCCGCGACGCCCTCATGATCGGCATCCTGGCCATCACTGGCGTGCCGCTGCTGACCAACCTGCTGGCCCTCTACCAGATGGGCGTCTCGCTGCGCAGCCTGCCCATCCCCGTCTACAACGACCGGCTGTTCATCATTGTGGTCTACACCGGCTTCTTCCTGCCCCTCAGCGTCTGGATCGCCAAGGGCTTCTTCGACGCCATCCCGCGCGAGTTGGAGGAGGCGGCCCTGATCGATGGCTGCACGCCTATCGGTGGTCTTACCCGCATCGTCCTGCCACTGGCCACGCCCGGCATGACCGCTGTCTTCCTCCTCACCTTTGTCAACGTCTGGAACGAGTTCATCGCCGGCTATCTGCTGATTAGCAAGAACGAACTCAAACCGGCCATGTTCGGGATGTACGACTTCCTCGGCCAGAACATCATCAACGCCCAACTCATTGCCGCCGCCTGCGTCCTGATTGCCCTGCCAATGGTCGTGGTCTTCCTGTTTGCGCGCCAGAGTTTCTTCCGGGCCATGGTCGAGGGCGCCATCAAGGGGTAGAGATGGGTATGGCGGCGGCGCCTGAACCCGGCCTCCTGCGCCTCTTACCCGCCCGGCCCAACCCCCTGGGGGCCGGGCGGGAGGGGGCGGGGGCGGCGCTCTTGCTGTTGGTCGGCGACGCCGTCTCCGCCCCGGTGCGAACCATTCTGCCGGCGGATGGCGCCGCCCTGCCACCGCCCCTGCCCCCGGCGCAGCGCGCCGTCCGCCTCAAGCTGCTCCATTTCAACGATCTTCACGGCCATCTCTGCTGCTTCGGCTCGCCCTCCGGCTTTGCCGCCCGCACTCCCTCCCCCATCTTTTCGCGCATCGCCCCCTGGATCCAGGCCAACCATGCACGCTTCGACAGCGACGAACGTGTGGCCGTCCTTGCCGTATCAGCCGGGGATGAGATCGGCGGCTCGATCTTCGATGAACTGCTGGGCAAGGATGCGGCCGGCTTTCAGGCCCACGCTGGCTACCGCCTCTATTCGCAGGCGGGCCTCGACGCCGCCGCGCTGGGCAACCACGATTTCGACAAAGGCCCCGCCCTCCTCGGCCATGCCATCCGCCGCGAGGCTGCCTTCCCCCTCCTGGCTGCCAACGTCTGCCCGGCGTCGGGCGTCGATTTTCCCTGGTCTGCCGCCGCCCTTTTCGTCCTCAAGGGGCTGCGCGTGGGAGTCATCGGCCTGACCACTCAGGCCCAACTCCAGCTCGAAGCCTCCGACGCCGTGTGCGTGGCCGACCCCGTCCAGACTGCCCTCCATCTGATCCCGGCCTTCCGTCCCCTGTGCGATGTGCTGCTCATCCTCAGCCACCTGGGCTACAGCCTGGATCAGGGCGGCGCCCTCGTCCAGGGGGCGGGCGATGTGGAACTGGCCCGGCAGCTGCCATCCGGCAGCGTCCATCTCATCGTCGGCGGCCACACCCATCACGCCCTTAACCACAAGGGCCTCAGCGCCGCCAATATCGTCGCCGGCATTCCCATCGTCCAGGCCGGGCAGATGGGCCAGTATGTGGGCGAGGTCGATCTCGCGGCCGAGGACAACGCCATCGTCACCCATGCGCGGCTGAGCGCCGTCATCGACCTGCCCAGCGATGACGATTTCGAACGGCAGCACGTCCAGCCGTTGGTCGACCTGGCCCGGCCTTTCTGGCATCGCCGCCTGGGTCGGGTCGCCTTCGACGATGATCTCAGCACCGACGCCGTGCGCAACCGCTTCACCATGGCAGAATCGGCCCTGGCCAATTTCATCACCGACGCCCTCGTCAGCCAGTCGCATCGACACAGCTATCCGGTCGATCTGGCCATGATCGACGCCTCGTGCGTGCGTTGCGGCCTGCCCGTAGGCGACGAACTGTCTTTTGGCGATCTGTTCGACCTCCTGCCCTTCGCCGATACACTCTGTCTTTTCCCCATGTCCGGCCGCCAACTCCACCAGCTTCTGAACGATAACGCCCTGCGCCTGGCCCGCCCCGACGAGCCGAACACCGAGCGCGGCTTTCTGCATTTTAGCGCCCACCTGCGCTATGGCATTGCCCCCGGCCCCGCTCGCGGCCGGGCGACCGTCATCACCCCTACCGTCGGCGGTCGCCCCCTCGCCGACTGTCTCGACAGCGCCTTCCTGGTCGCCGCCACCAGCTTCGTGCGCGGGCCGGCCGCCGCCTGGGAAGACTACGCTCGCCGCTCGCTCGGCCTGTCCTTGCTCGATCTGCCGGCCTGGTCGCACACCCGCACCCACCTGTACGTGCGCGACCTGCTGGTGGCGGAAATCCTGGCCCTGGGCGGCATCGGCCCAGAGGGCGGCGCCCGACGAGACGGCCGGCTTCAGATCGCACCCTTTTCTGCCGCGGGCAACACACCGGCGCTGGCGGGGCGCGAGGGTGACGGGCGATGACGAGCTGGATCGACTTTGGCGCCGCTGATTGGGCGCGCATGGCCCAAAACTGGACCGCCTGGTGGCGGAGCGAACTGACCCGGCCGCTGGTGGTGGTCGAAACCTTCGCCTCTCCCCGTTTCACATTTGCCAGCTACAGTGATCATATCGCCCGCTTTGGGCTTGAGGCGCCGGTCGAAGCGGTGATCGACCATTTTGCGCCTCAGCTCGAGGCCCTGCACCTCTTCGGCGACGCCTTCCCCAAATGGTGGCCCAATTTCGGGCCGGGAGTGATGGCGGCCTTTCTCGGCTCGCCGGTCGACGTCGCCGCCGGCACCACCTGGTTCCAGCCCAGTGGCGCGGCCTCATTGGCCGAGATGGAGCTGATCCTCGCGCCCGACAATCCCTGGCGCGGGCGCGTCGAAGCCATCGCACGGGCGGCGGCGACGCGGTGGGGCGAACGCATGGTGATCGGGCACACCGATCTGGGCGGCAATCTCGACATCCTGGCCTCGCTGCGCGGCAGCCAGGCCCTGCTCTTCGACCTCTACGACGCCCCCGACCAGGTGGAACAGCTGAGCCGCCTAATCACCCGGCTCTGGCGGCAATGCTACGACGAGTTCTGCGACTGGGTGGCAGCCGCCAACCGCGGCTTTAGTTGCTGGGGGCCACTCTGGGCGCCCGGCAAGACCTATCTGTTGCAGAGCGACTTCTCCACCATGATTTCGCCGTCCATGTTCGAGCGCCTGGTATTGCCGGACTTGAGCGCGTGCTGTGACGCCCTCGACTACGCCTTCTATCACCTCGATGGCAAGGGCCAGATCAAACATCTCGAGCTGCTGCTCTCCATCCCCCGGCTGGCCGGCATCCAATGGGTGCCGGGTGATGGCGCCCCGCCGCCAGAGGAGTGGCTGCCCTTGCTCAAGCGCATCCGCGACGCCGGCAAGCTGTGCCAGGTCTATGTCACGCTCGATGGCGCCCTGACGATTGCTCACGAACTGGGCGGCGAGGGCTTCCTGTTCTACATCGTCAACGAATTCGGGCTGGAAAGCCCCACCTTCAGCCTCGACCAGGCGCAGCGCTGCTGCGAGACCCTGGTCGCGGCAGGACTGCTGGAGTAGCTGATGACTGATGCAAAACTGCCGGTGAGCACATCGCACGCCACAATCCTTGCGCCCGACGCGCGCTATGCTCACAACGCGGAAGCGGCAGCCGTCTGGAGGGCATTCGACGCCAAAGCTCCCATCCGGCCGCCCGTGGCCTTGGGCACGAGCACCCAATTCTTCATCTTCGACGACGATCTCAACCCCGGCCAGGCTGTTTCCTTCCAATCCTACTGCACCGACGCCGATGTGATGCTGGATTTTCAGCTGGCCGCAGCCGCCTGGCGCAGCGAGTGGATCGCACCGTTTTGCGATGATCCCATCGGCATGCCGCCCAACCGCGAGGCCTGGCTGGTGCGAATCGACCTCCAAAGCTTCGACGAGGCATCGTTCTTCGGCGCCCCGGTTGTTTTCTTCCCCGGCCATCTTCCCGACACCAGGCCGATCCTGGACGGCGACCGCAAGCAGGCCCTGTTCGACGCCGGCCTGCCCGACCCCTTGACCGGCGGCTGGTACCGAAAGGCGCATGATATGCTCGACCACTGGCGCCAGCGGCTGCGGCACCAACCGGAGTATCGCGGCTGGCCGGTGCGCATCGACCCCTTTGGTTGGTGGACGAGCGGCCCCCTCACCCTGGCCGTTGCCCTGCGCGGCCACGAATTGATGACCGACCTGTACGAAGACCCCGACTACGTGCGGGCGCTGCTCGACTATCTGGTGGAAGCAACCATCGCTCGTGTGCGCGCCCATGCCCGTTTCTTTGCCTTGCCCGACCCTCCCAAGACGATGTTCTTTGCCGACGATGCGCTGCAAATGCTGTCGGCGCCGATGGCGCGGGAGTTCATGCTCCCGGTCTATCGCAAACTCAAGGCCGGGATCACCAGCGCCGACCGGGTGAAGATTCATCTCTGCGGCAACGCCACCCACCACTTCCGCTGGCTCAGGGATGAGCTGGGCGTCGACGAGTTCGAGACCGGCTTCCCGGTGGACTTCGCCCGCCTGCGCCAGGAACTGGGCCCCGAGGTCGTCATCCACGGCGGCCCCACCGTGATGCTACTGAAGGACGGCGCGCCGCAGGAGGTGGCGGCGGTGACGCAAGCCATCCTGGATTCGGGCGTGTGCGAGGGCGGGCGTTTTGTGTTGCGCGAGGGCAACAACCTGGCCCCGCGCACGCCCTTCGCCAACCTGGCCGCCATGTACGAGACCGCCCGCGCCTGGAGGTATGACCGATGACAGCGCCAACCTTCGAGCTTCGCCCCTTTCTCGGCCAACCGACGCCGGTCGATCTCGTGCAGGATGTTCTCAGCGTGCATCGCCAGGCCAATGCTGCCATCTTCACGTGCCGTCTGCAGCGGCTGCGCCCACAGCTCTACGACAGCTACGGCACCCGCTACGAAAACGTCTACCTGCCCAAAGAGCCTGCCGGCGTGGCCACCATCCGCCTGGATTTCTGCACGCCGGAAATCCTTCGCCTGCGCTTTGCCGCAGGCGAAGGCGTGCCCGACAACACGCTCGACAACCGCCCCGGCAACACGCCGATGGTGGTGGGGCGGTTCGAGGACGCGGTGGCCGTCGAGTCGCAGGAGAGCGAGGAAGCGCTCGTCCTGAGCACGGCGGCGGTGACGCTGACGCTGGACAAGCATCCCTGGCGGCTGCGGCTGTACGAGCGCGGCCGCGTGGCCCAGGGCGAGGAAATCTTCGCCACCCGCTCGCTCGATCTGGGCGTCGAACTCCCCCAACTCGGCTTCGACTTCGACCCCAGTTGGAACTTCTACCACCGCTATGCCTATCCGCTCGGCCTGGCGCGCACCGACGCCGAGCACCCGGTCGTGTTCGAGTCCTTCGACCTATCCCCCCACGAGCACCTCTACGGCTTTGGCGAGGACTATCTCAAGCTGGACAAGCACGGTCGCGCCCTCAGGCTGTGGGTAGAGGAGGTGTACAACAACACCAGCGCCGCCGCTTACAAGCGCGTGCCCTTCTTTGCCAGCACGCGCGGCTACGGGCTGTTCCTGAACACCAGCTTTCCCATCACCGCCCATCTGGGCGACCGCACCGGCATCGCCGCCTCGTTGATCGTGCACGGTTGCCCGACCCTGGATTACTACTTGATCTACGGGCCGTCGCTCAAACACATCCTCTCGCGTTACACCGACATCACCGGCAAGCCCGGCCTGCCGCCGAAATGGAGTTTTGGCCACTGGATGAGCCGCATCACCTATCATTCGCAGGCCGAGGTGGAGCAAACGGCGGCCGAACTACGCCAGCATCGTCTCCCCACCGATGTCATCCATATCGACACCGGCTGGTTCGGCGAAGAAGGCAACTGTGACCTGGTCTTCTGTCCCGAGCGCTTCCCCGACCCGGCTGGAATGATGGCGCGCCTGCGCCAACAGGGTTTTCGGGTTAGCCTCTGGCAGTGGCCCAACCCCACGGTGGGCAACCGCCTCTATGCCGAGGCCAAAGACAAGGGCTTTTTGGTGCGGCGCAGCGACGGCCAGCCCTATCACCAACAGGGCTACGCCGCCGACGCCGGCTGTCTGGACTACAGCAACCCGGACATGGCGGCCTGGATTGGGGAGAAGTTCCACGATCTGTTCCAGCTGGGCGTAGCCGCGATCAAGGTCGATTTCGGTGAAGGCGCGCCCGTGGATGGCCGCTACCACGGCTTCTCTGGCCCGGCCATGCACAACCTCTACCCGCTGCTCTACAACCAGGCCATCTTCGCGGCCACCGAATCGTACTTTGGGCCGGGTCAGGCCGTCATCTGGGCGCGTTCGACCTGGGCCGGCAGCCAGCGCTACCCCGTGCACTGGTCGGGCGATGGCGTGGCCATGTGGGCCGACTTGCCCTCCACCCTGCGCGCCGGCCTCAGCTTTGGTCTCAGCGGCTTCCCCTTCTGGAGCCACGACATCGGCGGCTTTGTCGGCATCCCCTCGCCCGAGTTGTACGCCCGTTGGGCGCAACTGGGGATGTTCTCGTCGCACGCCCGCGCTCATGGCGCCCCCCCGCGCGAGCCCTGGCATTACGGCCCCCGCACCGAAGCGATCTATCGCCAAGGGTCCCAACTGCGCTAAAGCCTGCTGCCCTCCAGCTATTCGCAGGCGGCGGCGGCAGCGGCAGCCAGCCAGCCCATGTTGCGGG
>CAYWPZ010000099.1:7866-15985 GCA_964460135.1 uncultured Caldilineales bacterium
ACCAGGACGACCCCACCGTGGCAGCCATCGAAGACCAATATCTGTTCGGCGATAGCCTGCTCGTGGCCCCCATCCTCACCCCCACCAACCGGCGGCGAGTGTACCTGCCGGCCGGGACCTGGCTGGATTTCTGGACGAAGGAAGTGATGGCGGGCGGGCGCTGGCTCGAAGTCGAAGCCCCGCTGGAGGTGTTGCCGTTGTGGGTGCGGGGAGGCGCCATCCTGCCGATGGGACCGGTGCAGCAGTATGTCGATGAGAAGCCCCTGCATCCACTGACCATCGAATTGTACGCGCCCGAGGGACAGGGTCAGTTCACCATCTTCGGCGAAGCCCCCCTCGGGCACAGCATTGACGCCCGGCCAGCCATCCCCATCACCTATCGCCGGCATGGGCGGGAGCTTCAGGTCGAGATCGGGCAGACGCCCGGCGAGGTCGAACTGGCCTGGTATGGCCTGACGGCCGCATCCGCCGCCGTGGATGGCGGCCCGGCCGCCATCGCGCCTTTCGGCCCCGGCCAGTGCATCCGCTTCGACGGCCGGCCCGGTGGCCGCGCCGTGCTGATCAGGAGCCAGGCGTGAGCGTGTTCATCGGCCAGCAACTGTTTCGCCGGGCGCGCTGGGCGGCCAGGCGCGAGGTGTTGCTGGCCTGGCTGCGGCGCCAGCCAACCGAACTGCTGCCCTTCGAACCTCTCATCCATCTGCTGCAGGGCTGCGAACGCATCCGCCTGCCGCAGCCGCAGACGATCCCGCTCGACCGCATCATCGGCAGCACCGGTCGCCCTCACGACTTCACCCGCCGGTTCCGACCCCGCCATGCCATCGACGGCGAGCGTTGGGTGCAGCTGGATGTTGCCATGGCCGGTCTCGAAGGTCTGCCGCCGATCGAAGTGTTTCAGATCGGCAGCGTCTATTTCGTCGCCGACGGCAACCACCGCGTTTCTGTGGCCCGCGCCTCCGGCTTCGAGGAGATCGAGGCCTTCGTCACCGTCATCAAGGCCGATGTCGACCTGCAGCCCGACGATTCACTGGCCCAGGCGCTGCAAAAGCTCGGACGAAGACATGAGCGCCGTTGACTTCGGCTGCATCTTGCCCTGCGCCTCCGCCCCTAACCTTCTCTTTTCCACCATCCCCGCTCACCATGAACAGCAAAGAACGCGTCCGGTTTGCCTTCCAACACCGGGAACCCGATCGGGTGCCGATCTTCGAGCTCACCATCGACAACCCCACCGCCAGCTACGTGCTGGGGCGGACGGCGCTGTGCGGCTTTGGCGGCATGGCGCGCGGGGTGATCCAGAACCAGGCCCTGCAAGAAGGCTGGATCGAGCGCTATCATCGCCAGCGGATTGTCGATGAAATCGAACTTTGGCGCACGCTCGACCTGGATGTGCACCCCAACGCCTGGCCCACTCCCCGCCAGCCGTTGGTTCCCGATCTGGTGGATGAAAACCGCTGGCGTTTCACCGACCCGGCCACCGGCATCTGGACCGAGTCGCTCTATGCGCCCGAAAGCGATATGTACGACCAGGTCGATTCTTCTGTGCGCCGCGAGGGGCTGGCCGGGCTGGCTCGGCTGACCGAGGCGCTGGAGGCAGCCGAACCCACCCTGGAGGACTGGGACTTCACGCCGGTCGAGACGCTGGTGGCAGAACTGGGTCGGGATCGCATGGTCATGGGCGTGGCCGATGTCGAAATCGGCTCCACCTGGGACTGGGCCGAGGTCTTCCTGGTGGGGCTGATCAAGGCGCCCGACCTCATCCACCGCTATCTCGACGCCCGCCTGCGCCACACCCTGGTCCTGGCCGAAGCAATGTTGGAACGGGGCGTGGATGGGCTGCACGGCGGCTACGATTGGGCGGCCAACAACGCCCCCATGTTCTCGCCCCGCCATTTTCACACCTTTGTCTTCCCTCGCCTCAAGCAGATCACCGATCTCTGCCATCGCTACGGCGTCGTCTATGTCAAGCACACCGACGGCAACGTCAATTCCCTGCTTGCGGGCATGGTTGCTGCCGGGGTGGATGGCTTCCAGGCCATCGAGCCGCGCGCCCGCATGGACATCGCCCAACTCAAGCGCGAGTACGGCGACCGCCTGACCCTGATCGGCAATGTCGATTGCTCGACCGTGCTGGTGGACGGCCCAGCCGAGGCGGTGCGCCAGCAGACCCGGGCCGTGATCGCCGCCGCCGCGCCCGGCGGCGGCTTCCTGCTCTCCTCCAGTAACTCCATCCACCCCGGCGTCCGGCCCGAACTCTACCTGGCCATGCTGGCAGCCGCCCGTGAGTGTGGCGACTATCCGATCCGGCCCGACCTCTGAACACCGGCAGCGGAACCTATGTTTTCCAACTGACTTGGGTATAGAATTGTACGCCGATCCCCAATTACCAGTTACCAATCCTCCGCCACCACTCAGCACAAGCCTCCAATCTCCAATCTTCCCCCCATGCCCCCTTCACCCCTCGACCTCTACCGCCGCATGTTCCTCATCCGTGAATTCGAACTGCGCGCCATCAACGAACGCAAATCGGGCCTGATCCCCGGCTTCATCCACGCCTGCATCGGCCAGGAAGCCACGGCGGTGGGCGCTTGCGCCGCCCTGCGCCGGGATGATGTCATCGCCAGCACGCACCGCGGGCACGGGCATCTGATCGCCAAGGGCGGCGAGCCGAAATATATGATGGCAGAGCTGGCTGCGCGCAGCGACGGCTATTGCGGCGGCAAGGGCGGCAGCCTGCACATGACCGATTTTGATCTGGGCATCCTGGGGGCCAACGGCATCGTCGCCGGCGGCATCCCCATGGCCGTGGGCGCGGCCCTGGCCTTTCAGATGCGGGGCGAAGAGCGGGTGGCCCTGGCCTTTTTTGGCGATGGCGCTGTGAACGAGGGCGCGTTCCACGAGGCGGCCAATCTGGCCGGGCTGTGGAAGCTGCCGATGATCTTTTTCTGCGAAAACAACCTCTACGGCGAGGGCACGCCGCAGCACCGGCAGGCGCCCGTGTCCGACCTCTCCATCCGCGCGGCCAGCTATGGCTTTCCCGGCCTGATCGTGGATGGCAACGATGTGATGGCGGTGTACGAGGCGACGAGTGAGGCGGCGGCGCGGGCGCGGGCGGGCGACGGCCCCACCTTCGTCGAGGGCAAAACCTACCGCCACCGAGGGCACTACGAGGGCGACCCTATGGTCTACCGCACCCGCGAGGAGCTGGAATTCTGGAAACAGCGCGACCCCCTCACCCGGCTCCGCCACCGCTTGTTGAACGAGGGCCTGGCCGCCGAAGCCGATCTCGACGCCCTGGCCGTCGCTATCAAACGCGAGATGGACGAGGCCGTGGCCTTTGCCATCGCCAGCCCCGCCCCCGCCCCTCACACCGCCCTGACCGGCGTCTATGGCGAGACGCATGGCGGGAGGGTGTTTTGAGGTTCCGAGTTCCGGGTTGCGGGTTCCCCCTCCCCACCGACTACTGACCACTGACCACTGATTACTGACCATGCACCAGATCTCTTTCAGCGAAGCCATCCGCGAAGCCATGTGCGAGGAAATGCGCCGCGACCCGTCCGTCTTTCTGATCGGCGAAGACGTGGGCGTGTTCGACGGCGTATTCGGCGTCTCGGCCGGAATGCTGGCCGAATTCGGGCCGTCGCGCGTGCGCGACACACCTATCTCCGAGACGGCCATCGTCGGCGGGGCGCTGGGCGCGGCCCTGATGGGCATGCGCCCCATCGCCGAGATCATGTTTGCCGATTTCGTCACCTGCGCCATGGATCAGGTCGTCAACCAGGTGGCCAAAGCCCGCTATATGAGCGGCGGCAAGGCCAGCGTGCCCCTGACCCTGCGCATCGTCAATGGCGCGCCTGGTTCCGCCGCAGCGCAGCATTCGCAAAGCCCGGAGGCCTGGTTCATGAATGTGCCCGGCCTCAAGATCGCCGTCCCGGCCACGCCCTACGACGCCAAAGGCCTGCTCAAGACCGCCATCCGCGGGGAGGACCCGGTGCTCTTCTTCGAGCACAAGATGCTGTACGCGGTCAAAGGCGAGGCGCCAGAGGAGGAGTACACCCTGCCGTTCGGCCAGGCCGCCATCCGCCGCGAGGGCGCAGACGCCACGATCATCGCCATCGGCGGGGTGCTGCCGGCGGTGATGGAAGCGGCGCAACGGCTGGCCGCGAGGGGCGTCGCCGCCGAAGTCATCGACCCGCGCACCCTCGTGCCCCTCGACGCCGACACGCTCGTGCGCTCCGTGCAGAAAACGCACCGCGCCATCATCGTGCACGAGGCGCATCGCCGGGCCGGGCCGGGCGCGGAGATCGCCGCCCTCCTGGCCGAAGAGGCCATCGGCTATCTCGACGCGCCGATCCTGCGCGTGGCGGCCAAGAATGTGCCCTTCCCCTACAACCCCGACCTCGAACGCTCCATCCTGCCGTCAGTCGATGACGTGGTCGCCGCCGTCGAAGGCGTCGTCAAATACATTCTTTAGCCACGAAGTACACGAATGATATGAACAAATAAGCTAAATTCGTGAAACTTCGTTTAATTCGTGGCAGAAACAATTCGTTATTATAAAACATGCACCTTTTATGTGATGAATTGCACAAATAAAATGAATAACCAAGCTAATTTCATAAAAATTCGTGCCATTCGTGGCAAATAACCTTCACTCTTTCAAAGGACTTCGATGAACACCCAACTCTTCCAAAAAGACTTCATCTCCACCCAGGACTGGTCGGTTGACGAGCTGTGGACCATGCTGGAACTGGCCCTGCGGCTGAAGGGCGACTTCGCCGCCGGCATCCCCCACGACCAGGTGCTGCGAGCCAAGACGCTGTACATGCTCTTCTTCGAGGAATCGACCCGCACGCGCAATTCCTTCGAGACCGGCATCACCCAACTCGGCGGCCACGGCATCTATCTCACGCCCAAGGCCACGCAGATCGGCCACGGCGAGAACGCCAAAGACACCGGCATGGTGCTCAGCAGCTATGGCAACGCCATCGCCGTGCGCGACTGCCGCACCGGCATCGGCCAAAAATACCTGTACGAGATGGCCGAGTACGCCCAAGTCCCCATCTACTCGATGCAGGATGACGTCGATCACCCCTGCCAGGCCATGGCCGACCTGATGACGCTGGTCGAGCTTTTTGGCCGCGATTTACGCGGGCGCAAATTCGTCATCTCCTGGACCTACGCGCCCAAGTATGTGCGCCCGCTGAGTGTGCCGCAATCGCTGGTCATGCTCATGCCCCGCTTCGGCATGGATGTAACCCTGGCCTATCCCGAAGGCTATCATCTGATGCCCGATATCATGGACACCGCCCGCCAGAACGCCGAGATCGCCGGCGTGAAGCTGGAGGAAACGCACGACATGGACGCCGCCTTCGCCGGCGCCGATTTTCTCTATCCCAAGTCTTGGGGGCCGATCATGGTCAGCGAGGATGAGCCGACCGTGGAGGCCATGGCGGCCAAGAACACCGGCTGGCGGGTGACGCAGGAGCGCATGAATCTGGCCCAGAAGCACGCTGTGTATATGCACTGCATGCCCATCGACCGCGGCCACGAGGCTGATGGCGACGTCATCGACGGCCCGCAATCGGTGATCTACAAGCAGGCCGAGAACCGTTTGCACGTGCAGAAGGCGCTGATGGCCCTAACCATGGGCGGACGGTGGTAGTCAGTGGTCAGTAGCCGTTGAGCGCCCAATCTCCAATCTCCAATTACCAATGCCCATCCCCACCTACCTCGCTGAGGCAGCGGAGAGGGTGAAGGGCCAGGCCGAGACAATCGCCCAGGCCCAGATCGCTTTTCTCTGCGATTTGATCCGTCTGAAAACGTACACGGGTGAGGAAGGCCCGGCGGTCGAGCGCACGCTGGCCGAGTTCCATGCCCTGGGATTCGGCCACGTCCGGGCCGACGCCATCGGCGATGCCCTGGCGCAGGTCGGCGACGGCCGCTATCACCTGCTCTACGACGCCCATCTCGATGAAAACGAGATCGCCGACGAGCGGGACTGGCCCTACCCGCCCCTGGAACCGACCCTCGCCGGGGGCAAGCTCTATGGCTTGGGCGCCTCCGACTGCAAGGGCGGCGTCGCTGCCATCGTCTACGGCGCCCATCTCGCCGCCCGGCTGGGCCTCACCGGCGATTGCATGGTCACGGTGCAAGGCTCGACCCTGGAGGAGGATGCCGAGGGCTTCGCCATGCGCCACCTGCTCACGCGGGAGGAGTTCCCGCGGCCCGATGCCGTGCTGCTGGCCGAGGCCACCGACCTCACCCTGGCCCAGGGCCAGCGCGGGCGCTGCGAGATCAAGGTGCGGGTGCCGGGTGTGGCCGCTCACGCCAGCACCCCCCACCTGGGCGACAACGCCATCCTCAAAGCCCGGCCCGTGCTCGATGCCCTGGCAGCGATGCCCCCCCACCTGCCTGTGGATCCGGTCTTCGGCCAGGACACGCAGGTCGTGACCATGATCAGTTCCCCGCGCACGCCCAACGCCGTGCCCGCCTGGTGCGAGATCACGGTCGATCGTCGGCTAGGGTCGGGGCAGACGCCTGAAAGCGTGGTGACGGCGATCCGGCAGGCGCTGACCGGCCTGGAAGCGACGGTCGAGCTGCCGATCCAGCCGGTGCACTCGTGGACGGGCGTTGATCTCAGCGGCCCCGCCTTCTTTCCCGGCTGGCTGCTGCCGGAGGATGACCCGCTGATGGCGGCGGGCAAACTGACCTGTCAGGCGCTGTGGGGCGAGGCGCCGGCAGTGATGGCCTGGAAATTCAGCACCAACGGCACGTATTCCGCCGGGGTGGCGGGCATCCCCACCCTGGGGTACGGCCCGCAGGAGGCGCAGTTCGCCCACACCCCGCTCGACCAGATCGACCTGCAAAAACTGCTGAAGGCGACGATGTTCTATGCCTTGTTTCCCTTGGCGTACAGCTATATTCGCTCAGCTATTGGTTAATTGATAGTGGGTATTGGGCAATGGGCATTGGGTATTTTTTGTGCATTCCCGGTATTTGATATCCAATATCTAATATTAAATACGCAATATCTTCAAAAAAAGGAATTATTGACATGGGCCTTGCACGTTTTACTCGTCAAACCGCCATGATCACCGGTGCGGGCAGCGGCATTGGCCGGGCCTGCGCTGTGCGTTTTGCTCAGGAGGGAGCGAATGTCGCTTGCCTGGATTTCGACGCCGCCCGCAATGAAGAGGCCGCGGCCGAGTGCCGCAGTCATGGCGTCGAGGCATTGGCCCTCCAGGTCGACGTCACCCAACCGCAGGATTTGCAGCAGGCGGTGGCGGCGACGCTGGCTGCCTGGGGCCGCATCGATGTGCTCGTGGCCTCGGCGGGCATCTACACCGGCAGCCCGCTGGCCGAGGTGCCGCTGAGGCAGTGGCAGCGTCTGATCGACATCAACCTCACCGGCGTCTTTCTCTGCAACCAGGCCGTGGCGCCCGTGCTCATGCAGCAACGCTCCGGCAGCATCATCAACATCTCCTCGATGGCGGGGAAGACGAGCTGGCCGGCCTCGGCTGAATATTCGGCCTCGAAGAGCGGCGTCATCGGCCTCACCCGCTCGGTGGCGATGGAACTGGCTCCCTACGGCGCCACCTGCAACGCCGTCTGCCCCGGCAACACCCTCACCGACATGGTGCGCAATGTCGCCGGCGTGGTTGGGGCAAAGGACGGCCTCACTGCCGAGGAATGGCTGCAAGCTCGCGCCAACGACTGCCCGATGAAGCGCATGGCCGAGCCGTGGGAGATCGCCGGCGTCGTCGCCTTCCTGGCCTCCGCCGATTCCCGCTATCTCACCGGCCAGGCGATTGAGGTGGATGGGGGGATGGTGATGTCTTGACCGGATTCAATCGGCTATTGCCAAGACCCTTTTGTTGCCAGAAGATCGAGCAGGGTTACACGGATCCTTTCCAGGGTATCGGTATCCACTCTTCCAAAACGTTTGACCGCCAACACCTGCGACAGGGTGTAGACCTTATCATACCGCACCATCGAACGCCGTCTGAGTTCTCCTACTTCCAGGTTCGAAGATGAAATCGCAAAACCATAGTCGACTGGAGCAGGATTTAAACTGAAGTCACTATGAAAACATGAGTTTCGTTTCTGGTGTGACGATGGACGA
>CAYWPZ010000100.1:0-12245 GCA_964460135.1 uncultured Caldilineales bacterium
GATGGCGATGTAACCAGGGCGCGGCAGCTGTTCGAGGAGTTGGATGGCGTCGTCGATGCTTTGGGCGTCGGCGGCGTCGAGCTGTATTTGCGCGTCGAAGGCCGGGAATATCCCTTGCGGTCGGGGTTGGGCCTGGTCAAGAATGTCAGAACGACGCCGGTGGTGGATGGCCGCGGGCTGAAGCACACGCTGGAGCGCCGCGTCTTCGAGTTGGCCGCGCCGGCGTTGGGCGGCCGGCCGCACTATCACCAATCGTTCATGACCCTGGGTGCCGACCGCTACGGCATGGCCCAGGCCGTGGCCGAAGCCTCGGACCATGTGGTGTACGGCGACCTGATGTTCGCCCTCGGCCTGCCCGTGCCGCTGCGCAGCCTGGGACAGCTCCGCGCCCTCGCCCGCCTGCTGCTGCCGGTCATCGGCCAGATGCCGATCTCGATGCTGTATCCCACCGGCGAAAAGCAGGAGCAGATCACGCCCAAGTATCCGGGTTTTTGGTCGGCGGCCGAACTGATCGCCGGCGACTTCCTTTACATCCGCAAACACCTGCCCGATATGCTGAGCGGCAAGACCATCCTCACCAACACCACCACCGAACAGGATGTGGAACTGTTGCGGCAGCGCGGGCTGCGCTGGCTGATCACCACCACCCCCCGCTACGAGGGCCGCTCGTTTGGCACCAACATGATGGAGGCGGCGCTGGTGGCCTATGCCGGCAAGGGCCGCGTACTGACCGAGGCCGAGATCAACGCCCTGATCGACGAGTTGGACTTGCGGCCGAGTGTGCAGCGATTGAATGACTGATATGAAGGGCGCGCTGTCCGTCCAGCAGTCAGGGGCTGAAATCCGCCCCGGAAAGCCAATGAACGAACATCCGAGCAAATCTCAGCCGATCAGCGAGATCTGTTGCAGAGGGAAGGATAGCCATGACTCTTAAAATCGAGATTCCCAAAGACCTTGTCGCCGAATTCTCCCGGCGCCGCCACATCCGGCGGCTGGCAGTGTTCGGCTCGGCTTTGCGGGAAGATTTTTCAGCAGAAAGCGACATCGATATCCTCGTCGAATTCGAGCCGGGCCACGTTCCCGGTCTTTTCGGCGTTGCCCGTAGCTTCTCGGCGGGCGTAAGGTTGACCTGCGTACGCCCGAAGACCTGAGCCGGTATTTCCGTCGCCAGGTGATGGAGGAGGCGGAGGTGCAATATGCAGCCGGATGACGTGGTTCGCCCGCGCCATATGTTGGATGCAGCGCAAGAGGCAATCGAATTCACCCAGAACAGACGTCGCATGACCTGGATAGCGACCGCAAGCTCGTCTTGGCTCTGGTCAAAGCCGTCGAAATTCTCGGTGAAGCCGCCTATCAGACTTCTGAGGAGACGCGAGGCCGACTCCCAGATATACCCTGGGACGACATCATCGGTATGCGTCACCGTCTCGTACATGCGTATTTCTCCATCAATCTGAACATCCTCTGGCGAACTGTCAAGGACGATCTTCTGCCACTGATCGAAAGTCTCAAAGTCGAGCTTGAGGCAAGTTGACGCGACCGTCGCTATTCAGCAACACGTCGAACTTGAAAACCACCTGTTCATCGCACGGCAAAAGACCTCCGCTTCTACATATGTACCACCCACCTTCTTGTCAACCCCCTCGTCGCAGTCTGGCGCGCCCTCTCAAGCTCATGCTCGCGGTCGCGCTCATCGGCCTGGCGCTGCCCGCCTGTGGGGCGCTGCCCGCCGCCCTGCCCCAACCGACGCCGCTCCCGCCCATCGAACTCCCCACCAGCCCACCGGAGCCAACCGCAGAGCCGGTCGCGGAACCGACCCCCACCGCCGCCCTTGTCTTCCAGGTCGGTCTGCCCGATTCCACCCTCTTCGACATCGCCTGGGACGACCGCTCGATCTTCGCCCCCGGCCTCACCTCCGCCTACCAAAGCGCCCTGGACGAACGACCCGGCGCCAGCGTCTACCACATCGACCTGACCCTCACCGACGACCTGACGCAGGTGACGGGCCGCCAGGAGGTGCGCTACACCAACACCGAAGACGCCGCCCTCGACGCTATCACCTTCCGGCTTTTCCCCAACACCTTTGGCGGCCGCAGCGAGGCGACGAACGTGACCGTCGACGCCGCGCCGGTCGAGCCGGGCTACGAACTGGAAGACAGCGCCCTTATCGTCCCCCTGCCGGCGCCGCTGCAACCGGGCGAGCAGGTCGTCATCGGCATGGATTTCGAGGTTCAGGTCCCCACCGAGCCAGGCCCCAACTACGGCGCCTTCGCCCTGCTGGATGGCGTCCTCGCCCTGCCGCATTTCTACCCGATGATCGCCGTCTATGACGATGAGGGCTGGAACGCCGAGATCGCACCCACACACGGCGATGTCGTCTATGCCGACAGCAGCTACTTTCTGGCGCGGGTGAGCGCGCCGGCCGGGCAGGTGGTGCTTGGTTCGGGCCAGGAGATCGCCCGCGAGGAGGAAGACGGGCGGCAGGTGCTGACTCTGGCGGCGGGGCCGGTGCGCGATTTCTATCTGGTCAGCAGCGACCGCTACGAGAAGTTGAGCGAGGAAGTGGGCGAGACGACCATCGACGCCTATGCGCCGCCGGAGTTGGCCGAGGCCAACCGCCGGGCGCTGGCAATAGCGGCCCAAGCCTTCGAGACCTACAGCGAGCGCATCGGCGGCTATCCCTTCACGCAGCTGGATCTGGCGGCAACGCCCACTTTGGCGGGCGGGATCGAGTATCCCGGCATCGTGGTGGTGGCCGAGCAGATCTACGACCCCGACCTCCCCTTCTTCGAGGCCGCCACCGCCCACGAGGTGGCCCATCAGTGGTTCTATAGCACCGTGGGCAACGATCAGCTGGACGAACCCTGGCTGGACGAATCGCTGACCCAGTTCGCCACCTGGCTCTATTACGAGGCCGCCTACGGCCGGGCCGGCTACGACGGCTTCAGGCAGTCGCTCAGCGGCCGTCTCGACCGGGCCAGCGACCCAGACATGCCCATCGGCCTGCCGGTGCGCGAGTACAGGGATAGCGACTACAGCGCCATCGTCTATGGTCGCGGCCCGCTCTTCTTCGAGGCCCTGCGCCAGGAGATGGGAGCAAAGAGCTTCGACGCCTTCTTGCGCGACTACTATCAGCGCTATCGTTGGGACATCGCCACCACCGAGGGGTTGAAGGCATTGGCCGAGCAGCATTGCAACTGCGATCTGACGCCGATGTTCGAGGGGTGGGTGTATGAAAAATAGGAAACAAGCTATACTTCGCGTCCGCCAAGGGAGACAGAGCCATGTCAGCAATCACTGATACCATTCCATTCGGACTTTCCTTAGGACTGCGACCTCTCTTGGATAGCATGGTAGGTGAAACCCCTGATGCCAAGATCGCTAACCTTATGGATGCAATGGGATGGGATGATCTGATCGCCGAGAAGAGACACTGGCTTCAGCAGTTGCGCACTCTTTGGGCGCCCTTGTAGTGACGCTTCTGGAGTTTCGCCGGGCGCTCGCCGATGCTCTGGCCCAGCATTTTCCGCCTCAGTTCGCTAGCGCTGTACAACAGGTGGGCGGCGATCGGGGGGAATAGGCTGCTGTGGTTATGGACAAACTGATCATCACTGCCGCCCTCACCGGCTCGCGGCCCACCAGGGCCATGAACCCGGCCGTGCCCTACTCGCCGGCCGAGATCGCCGCCGCCGCCCTCGATTGCTGGCGGGCCGGGGCGGCCGTCGTCCACATCCACGTCCGCGACCCGCACACCGGCGCGCCTTCCTCAGAGCTGGCCCTGTTCGGCGAGGCGGCGGCGCGGGTGCGGGCCGAAAGCGACCTGCTGATCAACCTGACCACCAGCGGCCTCAACATCACCGGCCCGGATGCAGGCGAACGCCGTCTGGAGCCGGTCTCGCTCGGCCCCGAACTGTGCTCGCTCGATGTCGGCTCGGTCAACTTCCGCGACCGGCTGTTCGCCAACCCGCCCGCCTGGGTGGAACAGGCGGCGCGGGCGATGCAGGCAGCCGGGGTCAAGCCTGAGATCGAGGTCTTCGATATCGGCCATGTCCACCAGGCGCGACGGCTGATCGAGGAGGGGCTAATCGACCCGCCGCCCTACTTTCAGCTTTGTATGGGCATCGAGTGGGGCATCCCAGCCACGCCTGAAAACCTGCTCTTGATGCAGCGGCAACTGCCGGCGGGGGCGGTGTGGTCGGTGCTGGGGGTGGGGCGGGCACAGTTGCCGATGATCACGTTGGGCATTCTGCTGGGCGGGCACATCCGCGTCGGCTTCGAGGACAATCTCTATCTGCGCAAGGGCGTGTTGGCCCGCAGCAACGCCGAGTTCGTCGAGCAGGCGGTCGTTCTCGCCCGGCAGTTGCAGCGCGAGGTGGCCACGCCCGCCGAGGCGCGTGTGCTATTGGGGATTGTGTGATCGAGTATCATTTCTTTAGCACGAATGGCACGAATTTTGCGAATGATACGAATCTTGCGTGTTTTATTTGTTTTTGTAGAGAAATATCACATGATCTGGCAATATATCCGAATCAAATGATACGAATTTCTGTATTTTCCCCTGTCTGCGTCCGAAAACAATGACGCATGAATTTGTGTCATTCGTCCATTCGTGTCATTCGTGATCAAAACTGGTTGCTGCAATGAATATCCAGCTTTCCAAACGACTTAGCGGCTTCGAGCCATCGCCGACGCTGGCGATCAATGAAAAGGTCAATGCCCTGTGGGCGGCGGGGGAAGAGGTCTATCACTTGGGCTTTGGCGAATCGCGCTTCCCCGTCCATCCCGCCCTGGCCGAGGCCCTGGCGGCCAACGCCCACCGCACGGCCTACCTGCCGGCGCAGGGTTTGCCGGCGCTGCGCGAGGCCGTGGCCGCCTTCTACGGGCGTCATTTCGGGCTGGACGCCGCCGCCGACCGGGTGCTGATCGGGCCGGGCAGCAAGCCGCTGATTTACGCCCTCATCCAGGCCCTCGATGGCGACCTCCTCCTCCCAACCCCCTCGTGGGTGAGCTACCGCCCGCACGCCCTCATGGCCGGCAAGCGCGTCTTCTGGGCGCCGGCTTCGCCCGCCGATGGTTACGAACTCGACCCGGAGGCGCTGGAGACGGCCCTACGCGAGGCCCGCGCCGCCGGCGGCGACCCCCGCCTGCTCGTCCTCAACAGCCCCAGCAACCCCACCGGCCGCATGTTGGCGCCCGATCGGGTCGTCGAGATCGCCGAATTCTGCCGCCGGCAGGGCCTGTTCGTCATCGCTGACGAAATCTACGCCCTCACCGCTCATGGGCATGTCCCACACCGCAGCCTGGCCTGCCACTACCCCGAGGGAACGGCCGTATTGGGCGGGCTGAGCAAGCACCTCTCGTTGGGCGGCTGGCGCCTGGGGGTGGCCGTGCTGCCCTCTGGCCCGGCCGCCAAAGGCTTGCTGGCCGCCGCCCGCACCGTGGCCGCCGAAGTCTGGTCCAGCCCCTCGGCCCCGGTGCAATATGCGGCCGTGCTGGCCTATGGCGGCGCCCCGGCCATCGAGGATTATATCCAGACCTCCACACACCTCCACGCCCTGCGCACACAGCGGCTGTGGCAGGGCCTGCAAGCGATGGGGATTTCCTGCCCCCAACCGGATGGCGCCTTCTACGTCTTCGCCAATTTCGACCGCTGGCGCCCGGCCCTGGCGGCGCGCGGGGTGACAAACTCCGTCGAGTTGGCCGACCACCTGCTCGATGCTTACCGGCTGGCCACCCTGCCCGGCTCTGCCTTCGGCGCCCCCGCAACCGACCTCAGCCTGCGTCTCTCGTCCAGCTATCTGGATATGGAGACCGAGGCCAAAGCCGTGCAAATCCTGGCCGCGCACGAGTCAGGCATCGGCCCGGACGAGCTTCTGCGCCGCTATCACCCGGCCGCCGCCGCCGCCCTGGCGCAGTGGCGGCGCTTCGTGGCCGGCCTGGACAAGTGATCTGCTGGTCAACGCTTGTTTGACAGCTATTTTCTGTGCTAGAATCGCTTCGCTGTCCCAGCCGACGGCATCCCCCACAAGGTCCCTGCCCCCGTGCGATCGCTTGTCATCATCCCCACCTACAACGAAGCCGAGAACATCGCCCCCCTGGTCGATAGTCTGCTGGCCCTGGAGCTTGGCCTCCATGTCCTCATCGTCGATGACAATTCGCCCGATGGCACCGGCCAGATCGCCGATGAGGTGGCGGCGGCGCACCAACCCGTGGTGTGGGTGCTGCACCGGGCCGGGAAGCTGGGGCTGGGGACGGCCTACACGGCCGGCTTCGAGTTTGCACTGGAGCGCGGCTACGAACGCATCGTCACCATGGACGCCGACTTTTCCCACAACCCGCGCTATGTGCCCTCGCTGATCGACCTGACCAAGACCTGCGAACTGGGCATCGGCTCGCGCTATGTGCCGGGCGGCGGCGTGCGGCTATGGGGCTTGCACCGGCGTCTGCTCAGCCGCGGGGCCAACTTCTTTGCCCGCGCCGCCCTGGGCTTGCAGGCGCACGACTGCACGGCCGGCTTCCGCTGCTATCAGGCCGGGGTGCTGCGGGCGGTCGACCCGGCCTCCATCCGCGCCGACGGCTACTCCTATCTGGTCGAGATGCTGTGGCGCGTCGAGCGCGCTGGCTTTGGCGTGGGCGAGACCCCCATCGTCTTCACCGACCGGCGGCGGGGCGCTTCCAAAATCTCGCGCAACGAGATCTTCAAGGCCGGCTCCACCATCCTGCGCCTGGCCGTGGCTAGGCCGAACGGGACGCCGGCCGCCAAAAAGGCCCGCCCCAATCTCCCCCTATGACACCATCCCCCCCCAACTGGCGCGACGAGAGCGGGCAGAGCGCCATCGAGTATGCGCTCATCCTCCTGCTCATCGCCATCATCATCCTGGCCATCCTGCTCATCCTGGGCGATGACCTGCGCGCCTTCGTCTTCGACTTGATCAACACCTGGTTCCCCCAGGCCGCCGCCTGAGCGTGAACCCGGCCCCCCGGACGACGATGCGCGCGGCGCCGCCCCCTGGCGACTGCTGACGTGGAGCCTGGCGACTTTCTTCGCGGCCTTGCCGAATTGATCTTCCCGCCCCGCTGCGTCTATTGCCGGCGGTTGGGGTCGCATTTCTGCCGCCGCTGCCGGGGCCAGACTACCCTCGTCGGCGACGACATCTGTGTGCGCTGCGGCACTCCCACCACCCGGCGCTGCACCTGCCACGAGTGCCAACAGGCGCCTTCCGACCCCTTGCGCGGGATGCGAGGGGTCGTTTTCTATGGCGGGCCGATCGCCTTTGCCATCCAGGGCTTCAAATACCAGGGGCGGACGGCGCTGAGCCGGCCCCTGGGCGCCTTTCTGGCCGGCTACCTTCGCAGCCACGCCCTCCGCTTCGATCTTCTCGTCCCCGTGCCTCTCCATCCCGACCGCCTGGCCCTGCGCGGCTACAACCAAAGCGAACTGTTGGCGCTGGATGTGGCGAAGGTCAGCCGCCTGCCTGTGCGCACCGACCTCATCTACCGCGCCCGCCACACCCAACCCCAGGCCACCCTCAACCGCAAGCAGCGCCTGGAAAACGTGCGCGACGCCTTCTTGCCCGGCCAAGCCGGCCTGTTGCAGGGCGAGCGTGTGCTGCTGATCGATGACGTTTGCACCACCGGCTCGACCCTGAAAGCCTGCGCCCAGGCCCTGCACCAGGCCGGCGCCGGCGACATTTGGGCGCTGGCCGTGGCGCGCGCCCGGCCCAAGACGCCGCCCGAACCCTGGCAGCGGGGCCTCAGCCCGGCCGAGGTCTTCGCGGGCTGGGATGAAGGGCGCCGGCCGGGCGGAGGAGAGGGGCCGTGATCACCCGGCCGCAACTCCATCTCGGCCGCGTCCTCCTCCTGCTGGCCGTCCTCAGCTTGCTGCTGACCTGGCCGCTGCTGCCGCATCTGCTGACGCACGTCCCCGGCGATGGCATCGACGACCCCGCCCTGGCCTGGAACCTGTGGTGGGCCAAACAGAGTTGGGTGGATCGGGCGGGGAGCCAGGGCCTGATCCAGAACCCCTTCGACGGCGATAGCATGTTCTATCCCGTCGGCGTCAACCTGGCCTTCTACACCCTGACGCTGCTCAACGGCGCCCTCAGCCTCCCTTTGCAGGCGGCCGGGTCGGTCATCCTGGCCAGCAACCTGCTCTTGCTCAGCAGCTTTGTCATCGGCGGTCTGGGCGCGTATCTATTGGCGCGGGCGGCGCTGGCTGCGGGCGGGCGCCAGCGAACGGGGGGGATGGCGGGCGCGGCCCTGTTGGCGGGGCTGCTCTATGCCTTCGCCTCGACCAAGCTGTTCTATGTCTCGTTGGGCCAATTCAATATCGCCTCGTCGCAATGGTTGCCGTTCGTGGCCCTGTACCTGCTGCGGAGTCTGCGCCTGCCCTTTCGCTGGCGCAATGGCCTCATGCTCGGCCTCTTTCTCTGCTTCCAGACCTGGGCCGAGCTGACCTATGGCAGCTTTGGCGTCCTCCTGATCGTCCTGGCGGCGGCGTTGGTGGGGATGGTCGCGCTCGTGCGGTCGTCGGCCCGGCCCGTTTTTGGGCGGCTGTTCGGGTCTGCGGCCATCGCCGGGGCCTTGTTCGTGCTCGGCCTGGCGCCTTTTCTCTTGAACATGGCCCCCGACCTGGCCCACGAGGGCAATTTTCTGGTCGAAGGCGGCGGTTTTGCCGATGTCTTCTCGGCTGACCTGGCCGGCTTCTTCGTCCCCACCCAGCTCCACCCCCTCTTTGGCGGCCTCATCCGCACCCTCGCTTCCGATTCGGCCATCCGGCCCGATGGCACGCAATTCCAGGTGAACAAGGGCCAACATCTCTTCTTTGGTTACACCGTGCTCGTCTTGGCGGCGGCCGGGCTGTGGGCCAACCGACGGCGGGCCTGGGTCTGGGGGCTGGCCGGGCTGAGCGGCTTCTTCCTCCTGGTTTCGCTCGGCCCCAGCCTGCGCATCCGCGGCTACGACACCGGTCTCCCTGGCATCTTTCCGCTGCTGCTCAAAATTCCATTCTTCGAGGCCAACCGCTATCCCAGCCGCTACAGCGTCCTCATCCTGCTGGGGCTGGGGCTGCTGGCCTGCCTGGGGGCCGCCGCCCTGTTGGGTCGCCTCGCTCCTGCCCGCCGTCTGCCCGTCCTCCTGCTCGTGTCGGCTCTGCTCCTGTTCGAGCACCTCTCCCTGCCCTTGCCGTTGTCCGATTTCCGGCTGCCCGCCGCCTACCAGGCCGTCGTCGCCGATCCTCGCCCCGGCGCCGTGCTCGATCTGCCCGTGGGCTGGCGCAACGGCTTCAACGTCTTCGGCAAGTCGGATGTGGTGATCATGTTCGAACAGTGGTATCAGAGCTATCACGGCAAGCCGATCTTGGGCGGCAACACCAGCCGCAACCCTGAGCACAAATTCCAGTATTTTCTCGAAAACCCCGTCATCGGCGTGCTGGCGGCGATGCAGGATGGCCGCCCGGCCGCAGACGCAGACCTGCGCCTGGCCCAACAGCTGGCGCCCGACCTCCTCCGCTTCCTCGCCGTTCACACCGTCCTCGTCCATCGCGACAAGGTCGCCCCGGATTTCGAACAGCAGCTCAGCCAGCTTCTGCCGCTCGTTTTCGTGGCCGAAAGCGACGGCATCGCCCGCTACGAGGCCCGCTGGCCGGCCGAGCGCCCGCAGGTCAGCCTGGTTGCAGATGATGCCGAGCTGCCGACCTATCTGCGCCAGGGTTGGGGGCCGGTGAGCGGCTATGAAGGCCAGCCGGTGCGTTGGGCCACCCGCACCCAGCCCAAGCTCCTGCTCCCCGGCCTCTCCCGTCCGTCTCAGTTCCGCCTGACCCTGCTCAGCCCCGGCCCGCAAAAGCTGGCGTTCTGGCTCGACGGCTTGTTCCTGGCCGCACACGAACTTCAGCCCGGCCTCAACTCGCTGGTTTTGCCTGTCCCCGCCTCAGGCGATGGCCTGCCGCGCCGTCTCGACATTCGGGCCGACCATCGCTTCAGCCCCGCCGATCTCGCTTTTTCCCCGCATGGCATCGGCAGCGCCGGCGTCGCCAGCCCGGTTAGCATCGTCGTCCGCAGCGCCGGCAAAGAGACGGGCGATTTCGGCCACATCATGGTCGAGGGCGAGGAGCACGGCCCCAACCAGCGCGGCTATAACCTGGTTGCGATCGAACCGGCCACAGGTCGGGTGCTGGCTGCGGCCGTTTTCGACACGCACGACCCCTATCTGGCCCCACAACCCAGCGCCGAGCTGGCGGCATGGGTGGCGGCCCTGCCGGCGGGCGTCATCGTCGCTGGGGCGGTGCGCGACGCCGCCGCGCTCAGTCTGGGCGAGGACGCCCTTCAGTCCCTGCGCAGCCTGGGGGTGCAGACCGATATCCGCGGCAGTCTGCGGCAGGCGCACGCCTTTGTTGGCGTCAAGGGCGCGGTCCCCGGCGCGGCCATCGAAGCGACTGCCGATGGCTGGCCGGCGATGGTGGTGGTGGGGGATGGGTTGACCGAGCCGGATCCGGCTTTTGCGTTGGTGGGGATGGGGTGGCTAACAGAGCCGTGAATCAGCGTGCGCTTTCCATGTCGCCACCTGGGGTGGGGTGGGAGTCGGGGTAGCGGGCAGGGGTGTGGGCGTGGGTTGCACAGTCGGGGTACGAGTGGGGGTGGGTGTATTGGCTGCCCTGGTCGGGGTGGGGGTGGCTGGACGTGGTGTGGGGGTCTGGGTGGCTGACGGGATGGGGGTGGGGGTGATGGTGGGAGTGGGAGTTCTGGTGGGAGTGGGGGTCTTGGTGGGAGTGGGGGTCGCAGTCGCAGTCGGTGTAGGGGTGACAGTACCGGTCGGGGTCACAATCAGAATACTCCTCTCACAGTCGTTGGTACAAGAACTGGCCGGATTGACCGGTCCCCCATCCTGTAGAGCTGGCGACCATGTATTGTCAAACCTACAGTAGTAAGTGGTGCCAGAAATACTTTGGTTCAGGTTGGTAAATAAGTTAAGGACACTACCGTTGGCGCTACTGGCATCGATGCTACATGAGCCGGTGTTGCTACAAAAAGTTGAGTTCTGAACCCAAGTATCATACTCAAACCAAGTACCTCTGGTCCAACCACTGGTGGCGGTACCGGAGTTGTAAGTGATGGTGGTGCCGTCCAGCACGGTGTTGGGAGCGACGGTGGGCCGAGAAAAAGTCAAAGTAGGGTTACTACAACTCACAGACAAAGGGCTAGGCGTGACTGTGGGCGTAGGCGTAGCAGCCGGACAAGTGGCATCACAAGTGGAGAAAGCATTGGTGGATAAAGTATTGCCCCGAGCATCGATGGAGCGGACTTCTGCCCTGACACTGACTCCGTCGTAGGTCGAAGTACAGTTGAGATTGTAACCACTCGTCCCCGTGTTGCTGGCGTTGGCGATAGTGGCATTGGTGTTTAAATTACGCATGACATAGTTATATGGTCCTGTGTCACAAGTACTACCATGACCAGGCCAGTAAGAACCAAATGGCACACCTCCCGAGCAAAAACTGACCGGGCCTTCACAGTCAGCACAAGTACTGTCCCCTACCCAACTCCAAATGTACTCAATCCTGTCTGCGCTGGCATTGTAACTACAGCTGATACTGGGTTTGTCAGAAGCCACGTTGTCACGACCGGGAGTCGGGGTAGCGGTGGGGGTGGGAGTACGCGATAGTGTGGGAGTGGGAGTTGGCGTCCGAGACGGTGTGGGGGTGGTGGTGGGGGTAGGTGTGCGGGATGGGGTGGGAGTGGCTGTGGGAGCAAGAACAGTGATGGTGGTGGTAGTAACGTTGGTGTAGTTGTGACCAGTGATCGGACACTGGGTGTTGTTGACCATCACACTAGAGACAGTGATAGTTTTTGTTCCTGTTGTAGCGTAAGCGGTGGGTTTGGTGATGCTGAAAGTCCCATTACCTGAATATATGGTGTTGACTGCCTGGCTGGTGGAAGTGTTATCTCCCCATCTGACTGTGACAGAGTCGATATACCCCCAGTGATCACCGGCTTCACCATGATTGGCGTAGGAAAAGTTAAGTGTGGGGGGTTGGGACAAGCTGATGGTAGTAGCGCAGGACATCAGTTGAAGCGAGCTGGACAACTCGTTCCAACCACTACAGCCACAGCGATTGGAAGACAGGTCAGTTACCCACTCACCACAAGTGTTACTGGGTGATGGCCAAAAACATTCTTGTGGAAGAGTGGGCACGGGGGTGGCCGTGGCGCCAGGGGGAGGGGTGGCCGTGGCGCCAGGGGGAGGGGTGG
>CAYWPZ010000100.1:12345-15920 GCA_964460135.1 uncultured Caldilineales bacterium
GGGTGGCCGTGGCGCCAGGGGGAGGGGTGGCCGTGGCGCCAGGGGGAGGGGTGGCCGTGGCGCCAGGGGGAGGGGTGGCGGTGGGTAAACTAGAACAGCTACAACCGTTGTTGATAAATACAGCATTGCCCGGACATGGGTCACCCCCGCCAGAAAACACGCCCTCTATGACACAATCATCGTTCTCTACCCGACAAGTCTGACCCGTAGCAAGACAAGCGCCACACTGATTGTCAACAGAGCAAGCAAATAGTCCAGGCGCTGGCGCACAGGCTCCACTGTCAGTTTGATTAATAGAATTACATTCTGCTCCAGTATCTGGATCATAAAAGCATGTGTACGTAGCAAAACTATTTGATACTGACCCACTACAGGCAAGAGCCAGTACATCCGGAGCACCGGTCAAAAATAACAGGGCACCGATGATGATAATTTCCAGTCTAATAAGTAGTTTCCTGGACATAAAGTTGTCTGGATAGTAATACACAATTTGATTTGACAAGATCAATGCCAGATGTCAGACCTTGGGCCAAATCATAGTTGCAGCGTAGATACCGGTGGTCTGGACTTGCTTCGTTGATGTCACCAGCCAACTCAAACATCAAGACCGCAAACTGACCCTGGAACTGCTTGAGCTCTATGGCCGTGTCTGGGTCAAGTTTCTGGCTGGTATAGTCAGTCGACAGTGGGTACAGATCGGCCGATCGTTGTTTGATTAGTCGGGCATATCTACCCTGCCGGTCAATCAGCGATACAGTAATTTTCTGATCTGCCAGACCAGGTTGGGATGACACCAACGCCACCACAGATAGGTCGTTTTCAGAAACGTGAACCTCCACTAACTTCACTACAACAGATAAAAGCTTTTGATTGTCAGACTTCACGCTGTAGCCCAAAGGCGCCCGTCTCTCTCCTGGTGAGTGTTGTGGCAACAGGAAGTTACTATAAACTATCACTTCCGACTTAGACGACTCAGTCAATTTCGAGTCAGGTCGGTCCAAATTACCCGACCACCTGACGATAATAGTTATCACGCCCAGAATAATCAAAAACGACAGTATGAGTATAGTTAAAAGGCGAGTACTCATACTATCATCTTAGCATGACACGCACGCCATCGGTCTAGCTAAAAAACCTAGTTGCCTCCACCTACCTGATAATCATGACTAAAAGTGGGTTTGATGCCAAAAATTGACTCTTATCGCCTTGCAAAGACCCAATATTATTGATCAGCGCCATTTGTTCTGCAGTTAAGTTACCTATGCTTTCACCTCTGACAAGTTTTAATAACGTCTCGTCAAGTTTTCTGGCAGATTCAATCGAGTGACTTCTATGAGTTACAACAATGGGATCAAATTCTTCAATTTTTTTGTCACCAAAACCAAAGCTAAATGCCAAAATCAATGGTTGTCCTACTAAGTCGCCAAGATGTGCCAACAACTGACTCCTATTGATAGTCATTCTTGGATTGCCATTTTCGCCTTCGATGGTCCGAGCCTGGGATGTAACTAAAGTTAATTTGGCATCATAGTTGGTTGTTGGCCCTCGTAGCACCACATAAAACCTCTCTGAACCCTGTTCTAGTCCTACCACAAAAAAGGATTCTGTGCCATAGCATAAGCCAGCACCCAAAAACACACCATGCACAAGACTGCCTAGTTCTTTTGTATAATCTCGTTGGTTGTCTCCCAATCTTCTGAATTCATATGGATTGCCAAGCAAGGTGAACCGCCGACTGGGGTCTATCTGCATTTCACCACTCATCCACGACTCGATATTTTTCATCACCTGTTCTAGCTCTGACGATTGGGCTTCTTGGTCCGAGATCGTTTCCGTGGGTACCACCGTCGCCACTTCCGTCGGCACTGGCTGTTCTGTCGCTGTCGGCGATACTGGCGTGGCGGTGGCCTCTGGTACTTGAGTCGCTGTGGGTGCTTGTGTCGGTTCTGGCGTGGGTTCTTCTGGCGTGGCAGTAGCTGGAATAGTCGTAGCCGTGGCTGGTTTTTCGCTTGTCTCCTGCCACTGTGGATTATCCGAACCCAGCTCTACAAAACCAACAACTTGGCCGCTTTCATCCATAGCCACAACCCGACCTCCTCCAGCATCCAGTTCTATCCTATCTACCGGCACCCCCAAAGTTTTCTCTGCTCCTGGCCTGGTGGCGATGAAATAGCCAGGTGGCTGGGAGGATTCAACCACCAAGTCACCGGGTCCATAATCGGCCCTCTCGCCATCACTCAACTCATAGTCGCTGACACCCCCACCAAACTGGCCCAGCGCCACCCATTCTCCCTTCCCTTCCTCCCCACCCTCCAGCCACATAGCCATCAGTTTGATGTTGGCAGGGATGCCCAAAGCGTTGATTTTTGTGGCAAAAGCGTTGATTTGTGATTGGACGGCTTGGGTTTGGTCGGGAGTCAATATCTGCTCACCGACAGGGTCGAAGAGATAGTCGCCGTTTGGGTTTTGTTCCATAATCGGGCCGGAGATGGTCGATGCCGGCGACGCGCAAGCGGCAGCCAACATCAGCCAAACGCCGATGACACCGATCGACACACGACGTTGCAGCCAGGGAGTGGGGCGGGGCGACTTCAGGCCGTTCATTATTTTTCTCTGCGAGAACAAGTGGGCGATCAAGCCGGCTAAACAGAGCCGCGCTTTGCTGCCATTGTAGGAGTTCGAGGCGCGGGCGTCAAACCTCGCCTCTGCACACCACGCCTTCTCAGCCCCCAACCCGCCCCGCCAGCCCCATAGAATTGCCAACCGGCCAATCGTTCAGCCGCTCCCTCTCAGCAGCGGCTCGGCCATCTCGATGGCGCGCACATCGGCCGCGCCGCTATACAAGCCCACCAGCCGGCCGCTGGCGTCGATCACCAATGCGCCCAGATTGCCTGACCCCAAACCCAGGCTGGTTTGCAGCCAGCCGGTCGCCGCGCCCAGCGTGGGATCCGGGAGCAGCCCGACGACCTGACCCTGGCCGAGCGCCAGCACTTGCTCCGAGCCGGCGGCCGCGCCGGGAAAGCTGAGGGCCGAGACGGCGGCGCCAGGGCGCAGGTTGGCGGCCGGGCTGGTGGCCAGGGCCGGCCAACTGAAGCTGTTGGGCAGGGGCGAGTTATCCTGTTGGGCGAAGATCTGCAGCACGGCCAGGTCGCGCTGGCGGTCGGCGCGGACGATGCGGGCCAGATACCAGCGATCGAGCGTGCCGGCGGCGCGAGTGGGGTCGCTGCTGAGGCCCACCAGCACCTGGCTGCGGCGGTTGTAGGGCCGCTGGGTGGCGGGGTCGTAGACGGCGGCATAGGCGGTCAGGATGCGGCCCTTGTCGCTGAGGACAGCGCCCGTGCTGGCAACCGAGTTGGGGCTGTCTTCGATCGGGGTCAGCAGGAAGGCGGCGGCGCGCGCCGCCCGCCCCAAACCCGCCTGTGTGTTGCCGGGCGTTGGCGCCGCCCCCTGGCCGCTCCACAGCGGCCGCAAGGCCAGGAAGGCGACGAGGGCCGCGCCTGCCAGACCGAGCAAGCCGCCGATCAGCGCCGCCTGCCAGGTCTGCGCCGCCGAGGCCGGGGCGGCAGCCGGGGCGG
>CAYWPZ010000101.1:0-15537 GCA_964460135.1 uncultured Caldilineales bacterium
GACAGGAGGTTTTCGCCGACCCACTGCGGCCCTGAGATGACGCGCGCCCCGGCTGCGGTCAGGCGCCGGCTGTACATCCCCACCCCGGCCCCATCCACCAGCACGTCCGCCCCTTCCACCTGCGTCCACCGGCGGATGAGGTCGAAGCGCCGCTCTTGCCCTGCCCGCCAGACATAGGAGGGGTGGCCCAAGACTGCACCCTGTTCGTCGCTGCGGCGGGGTGGGGGGAGATTGGAGATTGGAGATTGGTTATTGCTCATTCTGCAGCCGACTGCTGTACGAATACTGGTCTAAGCGAAACTTCCCTTGTCTATTTGTCTACCTGTTTCCTTGTTTCCCTGTCTACTTCTCTCCACCACTCTTCCTTATGCCCAAAGCCGAGGGTGTTGTCGATCAACCGCATCCAGGTGGGCGTGATCTGGTAGTAGCGGGCGCGGGAGAGGGGGCCGGCGAGGGTTTCGGCGCGGGCGACGAAAGGAAAGCGGGCGGCGTAGACCGCGCGGGCGTGTTCCTCTTCCTCCCCCGCGCATGGCGCCGCCCACCCATGCAGTTGCAGACCCTGGATGCTCTTCCAATCCTGGTTGTTCTCTTCGATGGTGGCCGCTACCCTCGCCCCGGCGCCGATGTGTTGGGCGTGCAGCGTTTTGGGTTCGGAGAGGAAGTACAGGGTCAGATCGTCGTCCACGGCATAGAAGACGGCGGCGGCGTGCGGCGTTCCGTCTGGGCCGGCGGTGGCCAGGGCGAGGGTGTTGTGGGCGGTGAGGAAGGCGTCGGGTGTCAAGTGTCGGGTGGCGAGCGGTAGGGGGCGACTATGGTGTCTTCTTCTGATCGTTCCAACTCAGTCCGTCTGCCGTCAACTCAAGCGTCGGCGCTGTCGCTGAATCGCATAAATCGCCCCATCTCGTCAAGAGAATATGATACTTTGCTGACGAAAACATAGCACACGCATCAACTTCCGTGCAACCGCCACTCCCCAATCTCCACTCCCCACTCTCTAACCTCCACCCTCCCCTCTCCTCCCCTTCATCCCCATCCATTCCTTGTACAACTCGTTAGGAATGCCGATGCGGGCGAGGATGCGGCCGCAGGTGTTGTCGATCATGTCGTCGAGGGTCTGCGGCAGGCTGTAGAAGGCGGGGACGGGCGGGAAGATGATGCAGCCGATCTCGGCCGCTTGCGTCATCAGCCGCAGATGGCCCAGGTGCAGCGGCGTCTCGCGCACCACCAAAAGCACCGGCCGGCCCTCCTTCAGTTGCACATCGGCGGCGCGGGTGATGAGGTCGGCGTCGTAGCTGTGAGCGATGCTGCTGAGCGATTTGATCGAGCAGGGAGCGACGATCATGCCCATCGTCTCGAAGCTGCCGGAGGCGATGGCGGCGCCGATGTCGCCGGGCCGGTAGAGCACATCGGCCAGGGCTTCCACCTGTTTGGGGGTGTAACTCGTCTCCTGGGCGATGGTGATGGCGGCGGAGGGGGAAATGACAACGTGCGTCTCGATTTCCGCCGTCCGCTTCAAGATTTCCAGCAGGCGGATACCGTAGATCTGGCCGGAGGCGCCGGAGAGGGCGATGATGAGGCGGTTGGGCATGGTGGGGAGGAGATCGGTGGTGGTATGTTGATGCCAGTTGGGATTATAGGCTGTTGACTTCGATTAGGAACTTCTCTACGCGTGTGACGAAGCGTTCAGCCTCGACGAGTGTTTGGCGAGCAGTCATCTCATCAATCTCGACGCGCTCGGAATAGTCTGCTTCTTCTCGCAGACGACGCACGCGCTGATAACTGCGACTGTACTCAGTTTCGATTTGACCCGACTTGATCAGGTGTTCCGCGAACGCCGATTCGACCCCGGAATGCTTGCTACGCTGCACCGACTGACTGAACAAGGCTGCCGATGCCACGTAGAACATCGCATAATAGCAACGACTCACAGCAGCACGGAAGCGCCCGTTGGCGATATTCTCAGCTGCTGTCTGCAATTCCTCTCTCGCGCGCTCTAAACGTAAGAGAGCATAAGATCGGACGTACTCTTCCATAGAACCAGGCCTTCGCGCTCGATATTCTGGTAGAAGGGGAATCGCTCTCGACGCATTTGTTCCCACTGATCTAGATTGCGGATGATATCCGAGATGACGACGCCGTACTCGAACTGAACGGCCCAGGCCAAATCAGATAGGGCCTGGCGCAGGCCAATGCTGTCGCGTCGAATGAGCAGGAGCAAATCGATATCTGATTCGGCCTGCGACTCTCCGCGTGCCTGCGACCCATAGAGCGTCACCGAGACAACAAGATCGGGGTAGGCTTGTGCAATGCGGGTGAGATAGGCCACAAGCGCCTGCCGCACTTGCGGGCGCAACCTATCGAGAACGGGATGGCCAACCAGCGTACTCATGACAGCACTTAGCGCCCAAATAGCTTGCGCAGCAGCCAGACCAGCAACAACAGCCCACCGACGGCGGCGCCAGCGATGACGTAGGGGCGATATTCGGCAGGGACATATTCCTCGAACACATCCTTGGCCACGCCTACCGCCATCTGCGCCTCGCTGGGCGGGGTGAAGACGGGGGCGGGCGCAGGCGCACCCTCTTCAGCCGCCGGCTGTGCTTGCATCTGCGCCTGGGTCAGCCGGTCGAGGCTTTCCAGGCTCTGGCGGGTGATCGATTTGGCCGAGGTGTCGAGCAGGCGCTGGCCCACACTGGCGATGCGCCCCCCCACATCCGCCTTGCCCTCATAGCTCAGCACCGTCTGGCCGTCCATCATCTCCAGCCGGGCGTCGCCGCCCCCGCGCACAAAACCGGCTGCGCCCTGGCCGTCGATGTCCAAGTGGAAACTTTCAGGCTGATTCAGCTCCGAAAGATACACCTTGCCGGCGAACTTGCCCTGCACCGGCCCTACGCGCAGGTTGAGGACGCCGTTGTACTCGGTGTCGCTAACCCTCTCCAGGCTTTCGCAGCCGGGAAGGATATTTTTCAAGATGTCGGGATTCATGATCGAATCCCAGACCACCTCACGCGCAGCCGAAAATGTGTAATTGCCAGCCAGTTCCATGTCATTTTCTCCTATTTTGCAGTTAATTGGTTGTGATATCAGCGTCTTTGGGTGGCGGTGCAACTTGGTAATTGCACTGCCGTTTGTCGATTGGATTTTAGCACTACCGCCCGCCAGTCACAAACGCATCCCACGCGTAGTCATCGTGTTGGCCCTGCGTCCTTCGCGTCTTCCTGTCGAAAGCCGTCATCCCAGGAAGATCTGCACCGCCGAGACCACCACGACCACCAGCAGCAGCCGGTACACCCATCGCTGCGCCGCCGGCTGCACCGCCATCCGGGCCGCGACCCAGGCCCCCGCGATCTGCCCCACCGCCAGGATGCCGCCCACCAGCCAATCCACCTGGTCATGGCGGATGAAAACGACGAAGGCGATCAGGTTGAACGCCAGGACAAGAAAGGACTTGATCGCATTCCCCTTCATCAGATTGTGCCCCAGCCCCAGCACCAGCGCCAGCAGCAAGAAAATCCCCACCCCCGCCTGGATGAAGCCGCCATAGACGCCAATGGCGAAAAAGATGAGAAGGTCGAACCAGCGGATCGGCCGGGCGCCCTCAAGCCGGCCGTGCAGCCAGCGTTCGGGGCGCAGCAAGATGAGGAAGAAACTGAGCACCAGCATACCGCCGATCGCCAGCCGCATCTTCTCCTCGTCCAGATCGACCGCGATCATCGCCCCCACCAACCCGCCCAACGCCGCCGGCGCCACCAGCCGCAGCCCATCGCGCCAGGGAAGCGCCCCCTGCCGGTGGTAGGTGAGTGTGCTCATCATCGTCTGGGCGATGACGCCGATGCGATTGGCGCCGTTGGCCACAGTGGGCGGCAGCCCCATGAAGATCAGCAACGGCAGCGTGATCGACGAACCATTCCCGGCCAGAGTATTGATAAACCCGGCGGCAAAACCGGCGCCAATGGCGGCCAGGATGAGGATCGGCTTCATCTCAGTCGGGATCCAGCGTCGTCCACTTCGACCCTGCCGGGTGCAGGAATCGGCGCAGCTGGCCGAGGAGGATGGCGGGGTCCTCGGCCACCGCAAAGATGCCCCGGTGCTGCGGCCGCACGAAGCCGTGCTCGATGGCGTGCTCGATCATCGCCAGAAGGGGGTCATAGTAGCCGGCGATGTTGAGGATGCCGATCGGTTTGGGCTGGTAGCCCAGTTGGCTCAGGGTCAGCGCCTCGAACAACTCGTCCAGCGTGCCCATCCCGCCCGGCAGAGCAATGAACGCATCCGAAAGCGCGATCATCGTCGCCTTGCGGTTATGCATCGAATCGACGATGTGAAGCTCGGTCAGGCCGGGGTGGGGGATGCCGGGCCGATTCATCGTCGCCGGCAGGATGCCGATCACCTGGCCTCCCGCGGCCAGGGCGGCATCGGCCAGCGTCCCCATGATCCCCACCCGCCCGCCGCCGTAGACGAGGCCGATGCCTTCCACCGCCAGCAGGCGGCCCAACTCGGCCGCCGCCTGCTGATAGGCGCCGTTCTGTCCTGGGTTCGAGCCGCAAAAAACGCAGACGCGTTGAAACATGGTCGTCATTTATGGCAAGGCGTCGAGCAAGGCTCGCCACTGGTCGAGGGGCGGCGAGCCTTGCACCCGCTGGCTTTCGCCGCCCGAAGCGCTGATATCGAAGGTGGGGCGGATGCGCACCCCATTTGCTTTGGCTTGCTGGTCGATGCCGATGACTTTGTTCTTTACATCGCCGGCCATGCACTGCCGGAAGGCTTCGGCATCGAGGCCGAGGTTGGCGGCCAGACCGACGTGCGTTTCCAGCTTTGCTCCCCAAAGCTGCTCCTGATTCTCGAACAGCGTATCATGCATCCGCCAGAAAGCGCCCTGCTGGCCGGCGCATTCGGCTGCCATCGAAGCCTTCACTGAGGCATTGGCATGGTCGAGGATGTGCCAGAATTGCAGTCGGACCCTGCCGCTGCCGACGTATTCTTCGATCAGAGTGGGTTCGGTGCGCAACACGTGCGCGCGGCACGCCCCTCAGAGGAAATCGGAATAGTCGAGGATGAGGATGGGTGCTTCCGGGTTGCCGCGCACGTAGAACCCGTCCGCGGTTTCGCTCTCGAACTCGGCCCAGTCGGCCGGCGCCAACGTCGCGGTTGGCTCAGGCTCGACCGTGACCGGTGGAGGTGTGGCCGGCGTCTGAGCAGACGTGGGCTCTGGGCTGGGGGTGGGCGCAGGGGTGGCTGTGGGTGCAGAGGTTGGCGGCGTCGTTGGCTTGGCTGCAGCTGCCACGCTCGGCGTCGCCGGCGCGGCTGTAGGTGTGGCGGCCGTACCGCCGCACGCCCCTGCCGCCACGACGACAAGGAGAAGGAAGAGAAGCGAGATGCGGGAGTTCATTGGCGATGGCAAAGTTGGCGGTAGATGGTGTCGTGTTGATCGAGGATGATCTCCCAATCATAATGAGAGACGACCAGGCCGCGGGCAGTGGCGGCCAGGTTTCGACGCAGTTCGGCATCGTCGAGCAAGGCTTCGATGGCCTGTACAAAGGCTGGGCCGCCCGCGGCGCTGAGCAAGTGGCGGCCGGGGATGACTTCCAGCCCTTCGTGGCCGAGCGGCGTGCTGACTACCGGCAGCCCGGCGGCGAAGGCTTCCAGGATCTTGAGCCGTGTGCCCGACCCGGCCCGCAGGGGGACGATGGCGATGTCGGCCTGCTGATAGACCGACCGCAGGTCGGGCAGCCGGCCGCTGATCTCGACGCCCGGCTGTTGCAGCTTTCGCACCTGCGGGTGGTCGAGATTGACAAGGGTCAGGCGCAGGTCAGGGCGGCGGCGGCGCAGTTCGGGCCAGATTTCACTCAGCAGCCAGCAGGCGGCGTCGAGGTTGGGTGCATGGGTGGGTGAGCCGACGAAGATCAGATTCCGCGGCTGGGGCCGGATCTCGCCAGGGAGGAAATGGGCCGTATCGACGCCGTTTGGCAGCACGACGACACTGGCGGCCGGCGCTCGTTGCTGGATGACGGCTGCGTCCTCGGACGACATGGCCGCTACGGCCTGGAATTGAGGATAGACTCGACTCTCATATCCAGCCCAAGCGGCGGCTTCTCGCTGCAGCCGTTTCCGCTTGCGTCCGGCGGCCAGCCCGGCGCGGCGGCTTAGAGCCACGCTGAAGATGTCGTGTGTGACCAGCAGTCGTGGGAGTTGAGGGTTCGCCAGGGCGTAGGGCGCCAGGTAGGGCCACTCAACCTGCAAGAGGTCGAATCGCTGCCCGGCCATCGTTTGGCGCAGGGCTGCGTGCATCGCCGGTTGATCCCAGGCGCCGACATCGTCCGGTTCGCCCCGCCGCCAGCCCTGCCATCGCCGCCGCAGCAGCCCCGGCAGCCGCCGGTCTGGGCGGAGACGGGCGAACGGTACGGCCTGAACCTTGATGTCAAGCTGGCGCCCCAGCTGCTGCCAACCCAAGCGCGCTTCTTCGCTCCGCCAGAAGCCGATCACACTGACATCATGACGCCCGGCCAGCCGTCGCAACACCTCGAACATCCGCACCCGCCCGCCGCTGAAGACAGGGAGGGGCGAGGTGGGGAGGAGGAGGAGGAGACGGAGGGGCAAGGGAGGGAGGGGGAGACGCAGGGACGCAGAGGGGATCAGGCGAGGGCGGAGAGGGCTTCGGCGACGCTGGCCTCGGCGTTGACTTTGTAGTGCAGGGCGACGATGCGACCGCTTTCGTCGATGACGAAATGGCTGCGGAGGATGCCCATGGTGGTCTTGCCGTACATCGACTTTTCACCCCAGGCGCCGTACTGCTCAGCGATCTGGTGATCCTGATCGACCAGAAGGGTGAAGGGCAGGTCGAATTTGGTGCGGAACCTCTGGTGCGACTTGCTGTCATCCGGGCTAACGCCCAGAACGACGGCATTTTTTTCTTCGATCAGCGGGTAACTGTCGCGAAAGCCACATGCCTGCTTGGTGCAGCCGGGCGTGTCATCAGCCGGATAGAAATACAGCACCACACGCTTGCCGCGGTAATCAGAAAGCCGTAGGGTGGCGCCTGCGTCGGTCAAGGCCGCGAAATCCGGGGCCGGGTCGCCGATATTCAAAGTTGACATTGGGGTGATAGACTCCGTTTTGGATAGAATGAGGGGGAGGCGTGCGCACACAAGCGCACGGATAACCGCCTTTCGACGTGACAGCGCCGGCGTTTTCTTACCCAAAGTCTAACTGACCCTCATCCCATCTGCCAAGCTACCAGTCACATGGCCGGAAAATACTTCGACGATCTGGCCGTCGGCCAGCGCATCAGCCACAGCCTGGGCCGCACCGTCACCGAGATGGACAACGTCCTCTTCTCGGCCCTGACGATGAACACCCAACCCTTGCATCTGAACGAGGACTTCGCCGCCAAAACCGAGTTCGGCCGGCGTATTGTCAACGGCCTCTTCACCCTCGGCCTGGCCGTGGGCCTGACGGTGGCCGATCTGACCGAAGGCACGATTGTCGCCAATCTGGGTTACGACGCTGTCCAACATCCTCAGCCCCTGTTCCACGGCGACACGCTCTATGTCGAAACCGAGGTGCTGGAGATGCGCCCTTCCCGCTCGCAGCCCGACCGCGGCATCGTCAAGCTGCGGCACAGCGGCCGCAACCAGCACGGCATTGTCGTCATCGAACTCACCCGCACGGTGATGTTCCTGCGCCGGCCCATTGACACCTGACAGCGTGCATCAAGTCCTGTCAGATGCCAGTGGGAGCAGCTGCGTCCCCACCACCTGTCTTGCCCCCGCCGCCAGCAACGCCTGCTCTACTCGCTCAAGGTTTTCTGGCCGCGCCAAGGCGATCATATTCCCGCCCCTGCCCCCACCACTGAGCTTGGCGCCCATTGCTCCGGCCCCGCGCGCGGCCGTACACAGCCGGTCGAGTTCGGGCGACCCAACACCGATCTCGTTCAGCAGGGCATGGTTCTCGTCCATCGCCTCCCCCACGGCCGCCTTCCTCCCTGCTTCAATCCAGGCTCGCGCCCGCTGCGCGATCTGGCCGATGCGGTCGAACAGCGCCTCGAAACGAGAGGGGGCCGACTCCCAGGCGGCGCGCACATCGCTCACGACCACGCGGGTGGGGCTGGCGATGCCGGTGTCGGCGATGAGCAGATGCAAGGGCGCGCCAACAGCAAAGGGTTCTGGCGGCAGCCCGCGCACAAACCACACCGGCCGGCCATAGACCACCACCGTGTTATCCACACCGCTGGGCGAGCCATGGTGCATCTTCTCCACCTCATACACCAGGGCCGAAAGCTGCTCAGGCGGCCAGTCCACCCCAAAGCCCGACAGCAAGGCGCGCGCCATCGCCGCCGCCACCGCAGCCCCGCTTCCCAACCCAGAAGCAACCGGGATCTGCGACCGCACCACCACCCGCCACCGTGGCAGCGGCCGCCCCACCTGACTGCAAACCAACCGCACGACCTGCGCCAGTGGATCCTCTCTGGTCGCTTCCGCTACCCGCAGGCGACGGCCGATGTCCGGCGCCTCGACCACACACTCGTCATCCTCGAAGACATTGGCGTAGGCCCGCAGTTGGTGCAGGGGCGCGGCGATGGCCGGCCGCCCGTAGACGACGGCGTGTTCGCCAAAGAGGATGATCTTTCCCGGCGCCTGGCCGGTGGCGATGACGGCTGATGTGTTCACGGCCCAAGTATAGCATTCCTATGAGCGGTCGCATCGCTCACAGCGCTGCGACCGCTCATCTCTCCTGCGCGGCAGGCGGGCCTCCGCCCCCCCGATTGGCGCTGTCCCTCCACCGCTGGTATCATCCCGCCATCATCCCTGCCTTCTTCATCGTTCCACCCGAAACTGGAGCCAACAGCCATGCCACGCACCCGCCTGCACACCTTTCTTTGGGGCCTCGTCCTGTTCCTGATCGGCGTCGCCGCCCTGCTTTACAACTTTGGCATCTTCGCCCAATATCAACTCCTGGCCGCCTACATCGCCGCCGGCGCGCTGGCCCTTGCCGGTCTCGGCTTTCTCATCTTCCTGGCTTTCCGGCGCGATGAATGGCTCTTTGTCATCCCCGGCGTCAGTTTTCTGGGGTTGGGCAGCATCGTCTACCTCAGCACCATCGAGACCATCCGCCCCGAATGGCTGGGCGCCTTGTTCCTGGCTTCGATGGCGACCGGCTTCCTGATCCTCTTCCTCAGCAACCGCCGCGATCGTTGGTGGGCGATTCTGCAAGCGGGCACCATCGCCGTCATCGCCCTGGTGGGGTTGGGCATGGGGGCGCCGGCGGGGACGCAACATCGGCTAGGCGCAGCCCTTTTCGGCGGCTTTGCCCTCAGCTTCCTCTTACTCTTTCTCCTCGGCGGCGCTTTTCGTCGCTTCTTGTGGGCGCTGGTCATGGCGGGCGTTCTGTTTATGTTCGCCCTCACCGTCCTCGCCGCCGGCATCGCCAGCCCCACCGCCGCCGTCATCGTGCGCCTGTGGCCCATCCTCGTCATCCTCCTGGGTTCGTTTTTCTTCTTCCGCCTGATCACCGGTCGCGCCGGCCCCAAACCAACTGCGCCCCCGATCCCTGTCGAAGCCGTGGAGAGACCGCCGAGCGCGCTCGCCCCCGTCGTCGAGTCGGCGCCCGCCCGCATCACCCGCCCCGGCCACCACCCTGCCCCACCCCTCCCTCCCGCCCCTCCCGCCGCCGCCGACCTCCCCGCCGACTTGCGCTCTGCCGACCTCAGCGACCCCGGCGCCGCTCTCGACGCACTGTTGGAGGCGAGTAGACAGGGAGACAAGTAGGCAAGTAGACCGGTAGACCGGTAGACCTGCGACTTGGCACCTGTCACCTGCCCCCTGCGACCTGCCCCCTGCGACTTGCGACCTGCGACTTGCCCCCTGCCACCATGCTCCTCTCCCTTGCCCAGACCGACATCCACCTGGGGGACGTGCGCGCCAATCTTGAGGCCGCCCACCCTCACGTACTCGAGGCCTGGCGCCGCGGCTCCGACCTGCTGGTTCTCCCCGAACTGTGGACGACCGGCTATGACCTGGAGCGCGCCGGCGAACTGGCCGAAACCCTGGATGGCTACACCGCCAGCGTCCTTTCTGGCTGGGCCATCGCCTACCGGTTGTGGATCACCGGCTCCTTCCTCATCCGCCTGTCCGGTGGCATCTTCAACGCCGCCCCCTGGTTCGGCCCCCACGGCGAAATCCTCCCCCCCTACTGCAAGATCCACCGCTTTGGCCCGATGGCCGAGGATCGTTGGCTGGCTGCCGGCGCCGCCCCCGGCCTCTACGACCTGCCCTGGGGCAAGACAGGACTCGCCATCTGCTACGACCTGCGCTTCCCCGAACTCTTCCGCGGCTATGCCGTGGCCGGCGCTCGCCTCCTCCTCCTGCCCAGCGAATGGCCCCACCCCCGGCTCGCGCATTGGCGCACCCTGCTGCGGGCGCGTGCCATCGAAAACCAATGCTTCGTCGTCGCGGCCAACCGTGTCGGCCGCGACCGCGCCAACACCTTCTGCGGCCATTCGGCCATCATCGACCCCTGGGGCGAGACCCTGGCCGAGGCTGACGGCGACTCAGCCACCCTTCTGAGCGCCGCTATCGACTTGACCCAAACCGACGAAATCCGCCGCCGCATCCCGGTCTTCAGCGACCGCCGGCCAGATTGCTACGTTCTTTGACCCTGCCGCCATGAGCACCCCGCTTCGCTTCGTCACCGCCGCCGATGTACAAACCCACGACTCGCCCTGGGGTCCGCACGAATGGATCAGCCGCGCCGGACTCACCCAAGCCGAGCAACTCCAGCTCGTGCGTGTGACCATGCCGCCCGGCCAGGCTCACCGATTTCATCGCCACCCCAACATGGAGGAGATCATCTATATCGTTTCGGGCCAGGCCGAGCAATGGGTGGATCGAGAAAACCGCCTTCTGGGGCCGGGCGACGCCGCCCACATCCCCGCCGATATCGTCCACGCCACCCACAATGCCGGCCCAACCGACCTCATCTTCCTCGCCATCCTCTCTCCGGCCGTCTTCGCTGGCCCGGCCCTAATCGACATGTCTAACGAAGCGCCGTGGGCAACCATGCGCGGTTAGTACACAAAATCGCCCGTCGAGCCCCTCTCGCAACGATAGACCATCACCCGCAATCAGTGCTATACTAACGCCCGTCCACGCCTTCCCAGCCGCGAGGTGAAATCATGGCCGTTGAAATCCTCACCTATCGTGTCGATTACCTGGAAACACTGATGGCTGAGTTGACGCGTAACGTCAACCGGCTATCGGTGGAAGTGAGCGATCTCCAGCACGAGATGCGTGAGTTCAAGGACGAGATGCGTGAGTTCAAGGACGAGATGCGTGAGTTCAAGGACGAGATGCGCGAGTTCCGTGAGGAATCGCAACGCGCCCGTGAGGAATCCGAACGTGATCGCAAAGAGTTCCGCCGTTCTCTAGCTGACATCTCTCGCAAGATGGGCACCCTGGCCGAGGACCTGGTGGCCCCCAGCGTTCCGCGCATCCTGGCCGAAATCGTCCACTGCGCGGACGAACCGACCATGCTTGGCGTCCGCATCCGCAAACGATTGCCCGATGGTCGTTCGCAAGAATATGATGTTGTCGCAACCTGCGACGATTTTCTCCTCATCAACGAGACCAAGAGCCGCCTGCACCCCGAAGACATTTCTGACTTTGTGCAAGAACTGCGGAACGCCCATGACTTCTTCCCCGAATATCCTGCCAGCCGCATCATCGGCGCCCTGGCCTCTTTCTACGTCGATCCAAGCCTTATCACCCACGGCGAGCGCCAGGGCTTGATCATGCTCGGCGTCATCGATGGCCTGATGGAAGTGCTCAACACCGATCAATTCCAACTCCGCGCTTACTGAGGCATCCTATCTGCCGGCCATGCAAGCCCTCTATCGCCGCTACCGCCCCCAAGCCTTCGACGACCTCATCGGCCAGGATCACGTCGCCGACACGCTGCGCAACGCCCTGCGCCAGGGGCGGTTAGGCCACGCCTTTCTGTTCACGGGGCCGCGCGGCACCGGCAAGACCAGCACCGCCCGCATCCTGGCCAAGGCCGTCAACTGCCTGGCAACGGATGTTGGCGCTCGCCCCGACAACACCTGCGCCATCTGCCAGGCCATCAACGAGGGCCGCCTCCTTGACCTGATCGAAATCGACGCCGCCTCCAACACCAGCGTCGATGACGTGCGCGAACTACGCGACCGCGTCGCCTTCGCCCCCACCGAAGCCGCCTACAAAGTCTACGTCATCGACGAAGTCCACATGCTCTCCACCTCCGCCTTCAACGCCCTCCTAAAGACCCTGGAAGAGCCGCCCCCGCACGTCATCTTCATCCTCGCCACCACCGAACCGCACAAAATCCCCGCCACGGTCATCTCCCGCTGCCAGCGCTATGACTTCCACCGCATCAGCACGCGTGAAATTGCCCATCATCTGGGGCTGCTGGCCGTGCGTGAGAGCCTGCAAGTCGCGCCCGAAGCCCTCGCCATCATCGCCCGCGCCGCCACCGGCTCCATGCGCGACGCCATCAGCCTCCTCGACCAAATCACCGCCTACGGCCACCAGGAAATCGACGCCGAACTGGTGCGCGGCGTATTGGGCATGGTATCAGGCGCAGCCGTCAGCGATCTGGTCGATGCCATCGCCAGCGGCGACCCGGCGGCCGTGCTTGGTCGATTCCATCGTCTCGTCGGCCAGGGCGTCGAACTCGGCCAACTCGTCAGCCAACTCATCGACCACCTTCGCACCCTCCTCCTCCTCAGTGTCGGGCGCGACCCAAGCCTGGTCGATCTCCCCGATGCCGCCCTCGAAGCCGTCAAAGCACAAGCCCAGCGCTTCCCACCCACCCAGATCCTGCACGCCATCCGCAGCCTCAACGAAGCTGGCATTGCCCTGAAGACCCCATTTGCCGGCTACCTGCCGGTCGAACTTGCCCTTCTCGACATCATTGGCGTCGGCGCCGTCACCGCCCCACCCATAGCTGCCTCGGCCCCGGTCGCCACAGCCATTCCGGCTGCCGCCCAACCCACTGCACCGCCGCCATCGCCAGGCCGCCCCCCCGCCTCGCCCCCTCCCCCCACCGACGCCACCCTCGATGCCCAGTGGAAACAAGTCATCAAGGACATGCGCCAACACAACCCGCGCATCCAGGCCATCATGCGCTCCGGTTCGCTGGTCGGCATCGAAAACGACGCCTTCATCATCAGTTTTCAGCACGATTTTCACCGCGAACAAGTGCAGGGCGCGATTGACATCGTCGGCCACGTCGTTTCCACCACCCTCGGTCGTCCCATGTGCGTGCGTTTGGTCGACAGCAAATACATCATCGCCGCTCCGACCCCCGTTGTCGCCCCCCCCCCGCCATCCTCGACACCCCAAGATCCCCTCGTCAAAACGGCGATGGAACTTGGCGCCACCATCTCCCCCCTCTCCCCCTGACAAGCATCTATGACCAAGAAAAGACACGCCCCCCGCGGCTACCGTTCGCCTGGCTCCGGCGGCGCCATGCCCGGCATGCCCGGCGGCGCCCGCGGCGGCAACATGCTCGCCCAGATTCAACAACTCCAGCAGGAAATGGAGGCCGCCCAATCATCATTGTCCGAGGTAACGGTCGCAGTCAGCGCTGGCGGCGGTGTGATCGATGTCGTCGCCAATGGTCAGCAAGAGATTCTCTCCATCACCATCAAGCCTGAGGTCGTCGATCCTGATGATGTGGACATGCTCCAGGACCTCATCCTCTCGGCCGTCAACCAGGCCCTGGAACAAAGCCGACAGGTGGCAAGCGAACGCATGAGCGGCCTCACCCAGGGCCTCAACCTGCCGCCGGGCAGCTTCTAATGCGAAATCGTTGCCACGAAAGCTGTCGTACCCCTGGCTCGACGCTGGCGGCTGCTGCTTCCTGGCTGACCAGCCGTTGATTGTCGCCGCCGAACCGACTGACCCCAAGATGATTCCAGTTTAGCCTCAATGTACATCGTCGCTGAACCCATCCAACGCCTGATCGACGCCCTCGTTCGTCTGCCTGGCATCGGCCCCAAAACCGCCTCGCGACTCGCCTTCTACCTGCTGCGTTCTCCTGCCGACCAGGTGCAGGAACTGGCCGCGGCCTTGGGCGAACTCAAAACCAACATCGTCTACTGCCGTCGCTGCCAGAACCTTACCCTTGCCAACCCGTGCAGCATCTGCGCCGACGTCAACCGCGACGCCCACCTTATCTGCGTGGTCGAAGAACCACTCGATGTCGTCGCCATCGAACGCACCGGCGCTTACAAAGGTTTGTACCACGTCCTTCATGGCGTCATCAACCCGGTCGAAGGCATCGGCCCGGACGACCTCCGCATTGACTCGCTGTTCGAGCGGGTGAAAACAGAAACCCCTGCCGAAATCCTCGTCGCCACCAATCCCACCCTCGAAGGCGAAGCCACCGCCATGTACCTGGCCCGCCTGTTGCGCTCTGCCAGCGTTCGCATCACCCGTTTGGCGCGCGGCCTGCCGGTTGGCGGCGACCTGGAATATGCCGACGAAGTCACCCTTAGTCGCGCCCTCGAGGGCCGGCGCGACCTCTGACTCGTTCATCTCTTTTAAGGCGAAGCGGCAAATTGGGGTATTGACAGCGATCCTCACCCGTGCTATAGTTCACACGTTGCCCTGCGGACGGCATCACCACAACCGCCGGACGACGCTCCTGCAGCTGCCTTTTCAGGGCTTCTGAGAAAGCATTGCCAGAGCAAAGTAAAGACTTGACAACATTCGCATCACCTGCTAGACTGGTGAATGTCAAGCACTAAGGTATCGCCTCGGCGACCTTAACAAGGAGAGGCACAGGACTTCTGAGGAAAGCACTGTCAAGCTGGTTGATCGATTGCGATCAGTTTTGTCAGGCCGTCGGCACGTCTACGAACTGTCGGCGGTTTTGTTTCCCCTCTGACCGGTTTGTGCGCAGGCACTTTAATAATTGAAGAGTGATAGGAAAGCCAATAAGTAATGCCAGGCTTCCGACCTGTACAAAACAGGTCAAAGTCAATTCAACAATCTTTTTGGAGAGTTTGATCCTGGCTCAGGATGAACGTTGGCGGCGTGCTTAACACATGCAAGTCGAACGAACCCAATTCTTCGGATGAGGGTTAGTGGCAAACGGGTGAGTAACACGTAGGTGACCTGCCCCGAAGCGGGGGATAACGACTGGAAACGGTCGCTAATACCGCATGTGCTCGGTGATTCGATTCGCCGAGTAAAGCCTTGGCGCTTTGGGAGGGGCCTGCGGCCGATTAGCTAGTTGGTGAGGTAATGGCTCACCAAGGCGATGATCGGTAGGGGGCGTGAGAGCGTGACCCCCCACACTGGGACTGAGACACGGCCCAGACTCCTACGGGAGGCAGCAGTGAGGAATATTGCACAATGGGCGAAAGCCTGATGCAGCAACGCCGCGTGGAGGAAGAAGGCCCTCGGGTCGTAAACTCCTTTTCTGGGGGACGAGAAAGGACGGTACCTCAGGAATAAGTCTCGGCTAACTACGTGCCAGCAGCCGCGGTAATACGTAGGAGGC
>CAYWPZ010000102.1:0-15505 GCA_964460135.1 uncultured Caldilineales bacterium
CGCCAACTCCCTCGTCCGCCTGCCCGAGCGCGCCGAGACCCAATCCCACCAACGCCTCTACACCCCCCTCGATTCGGAACCCGGAACCCGGAACCCGGGACGAGACCAGGCCTATCTCGCCCACCTCGGCTTCCCCGGCCAATTCCCCTTCACGCGCGGGGTGCAGCCCACCATGTACCGCAGCCGCTTCTGGACGATGCGGCAATATGCGGGCTACGGTACGGCGGCCGAGGCCAACGAGCGCTTCAAGTATCTATTGAGCCAGGGCCAAACCGGGCTGAGCGTGGCCTTCGACCTGGCCACCCAGATCGGCTACGACTCGGATGACCCCAAAGCCGCCGGCGAAGTGGGGCAGGCGGGCGTGGCTATCGACTCGCTGGCCGACATGGAGGCCTTGCTCGAGGGCATCCCGTTGGACAAAGTCTCGATCTCGATGACGATCAACGCCCCCGCCAGTGTGCTGCTGGCCATGGTCATCGCCACGGGCGAGAAACAAGGGGTGGGGGCCAGCAAGCTAACGGGGACGATCCAGAACGACATCCTCAAGGAGTACGTGGCGCGGGGGACGTACATCTTCCCGCCCGGTCCCAGTGTGCGCCTGGCTGCTGACGCCATCGCCTATTGCGCGCGGGAAGTTCCGCGCTGGAACGCCATTAGCGTCAGCGGCTACCACATCCGCGACGCTGGCTCGACCGCGGCGCAGGAGATGGCCTTCGCCATCGCCAACGCCATGACCTACATCGACGCCGTGCTGGCGCGCGGGGTCGGCATCGACGACTTCGCCGGGCGCATCTCCTGGATTTTCAACACGCAAAACGACTTTTTCGAGGAAATCGCCAAATATCGGGCCTTGCGACGGCTGTGGGCGCGCATCCTGCGCCATGACTACGGCGCCCGCAACCCCGAAAGTATGATGCTGCGCACGCATGTTCAGACCGGCGGCGCCACCCTCACTGCCCAACAGCCGTTGAACAACATCGCCCGCGCCGGTTTCCAGGCCCTGGCCAGCGTGTTGGGCGGCATCCAGAGCATGGCCTTGAGCTGCTACGACGAGGCCCTGGCTCTGCCCACCACAGAGGCCCAGGCGACGGCCCTACGCACCCAGCAAATCATCGCCCACGAGATCGGCGTCACCGAGGTCATCGACCCGCTGGCCGGTTCGTACTATGTCGAGGCGCTCACCGACCGCTTGGAGGCCGAGGCGCGGGCGCTGATCGACAAGGTGCGGGCGATGGGCGGCTCGGCGCTGGCGATCGAGAGCGGCTGGATGCAGCAACAGATCGCCGACAGCGCCTGGGAGAAGCAGCAGGCGGTCGAGTCAGGCCGGCAGATCATCGTCGGCGTCAACAAGTACCAATCGCCGGGCGAACAACGGCCGGTGGGCATCTTCCGGCCCGACCCGGAAACCTACCGCACACAGCACGCCCGGCTGCAGAAAGTGCGGGCCGAGCGCGACGCTGCCGCCGTGCAGTCGGCGCTTTCCGCCCTGCGCGAGGCTGCGACCGCTCCCGCCAGCCCGACCAACAACCTGCTCCCGCCCATCCTCGCCGCCGTGCGCGCCTACGCCACCTTGGGCGAGATCTGCGGCGTGTTGCGCGACGTCTGGGGCGAGTATCAGCCGCCGGTGGTGATCTGAAGCAGGAGGAACGCGATGCCGACGCCGTTTCCGGGGATGGACCCCTACCTTGAACATCCACGACTCTGGCCAGATGTGCATTCCCGGTTGATTACCGGCATTGGCAATGCTTTAGGCCCGCGGCTCAGCCCTTACTATGTGGTCTCTGTCGAAGAGCGGATGTACATCGCATCTGCCGAGCCGAAGAGCTTTTTGGGGCGGGCCGATGTGTCGGTGTCGGGGCCGCGCCTGTCGGAGTCGGCCCCATCGTGGGTGACCGTGGCGCCCGCTGCCCCGTCGCCGTCGGTCTCTGCTGCGCGGATGCCGCTTGTCGTGCGGCTGCCCGTCCGCGATATCGTCACCGAACGCTATCTCGAGGTACGCGACGCCCAATTCGGCCATGTTGTGACCGTGCTGGAAATTCCTTCGCCGGGAAACAAGAGGCTTGGGAGTCTGGGCTATCAGGAGTATCTGGCCAAGCGCGACGCGCTGCTGGCTTCCACCACCAGCCTGGTCGAGATCGATCTGCTGCGCGCGGGTGAGCCCGCCGCTGGACGAAGAGGCGCCGGAAAGCGACTATCGCATTCTTGTCCACCGCGGCTGGCATCGCAATGAGGGCGATCTCTATGCTTTTGGCCTGCGCGACGCCATCCCGCTCATCCCCATCCCCCTCCGCCAGGGCGAGGACGAGCCGTTGCTGGATCTCAACGCCCTGCTGCACGCCCTCTACGACCAGGCCGTCTACAGCCTGCGCATCCAGTACGATCAGCCCCCCACCCCACCCCTGGCCGAAGCCGACGCCGCCTGGGCGGCGGAAGTGTTGCAGCAAGTACACAGGTAGACAAATAAACCGGCGAACAACCAAACGAGTGTACCAGGAACACCGCCTCCCCCAATTACCAATAACCCATTACCACTTGCCCTCCCATAGGAGACCTCCCCATGCTCGATCAAAGCTATATCGGCAAAAAACTCCCCCTCATCCGTTATCAGGTCGATGCCAGCAAAATGCGCGAGTTGGCGATGGCGTTGGGCGATGACAATCCCATCTTTCACGACAAGGCCGCGGCCCGGGCGGCCGGCTATCCCGACCTGGCCGCTCCCCTCACCTTCCCCACCCTCTTCCGCTTCTGGGGCGGCGGCGCCGTTGGCTCAGAGACGCGGGCGCTGCTGCAAGAGATGGGCGCAAACGTGCTCCGCATCCTCCACGGCGAAGAAGAGTACGAATACTTCGGCCTGCTGCACCCCGGCGACGACATCACCGGCGAGCTGGAAATCCTCAGCATCGACCGCAAAGAAGGTAGCGGCGGAGCAATGGACATGGTCAAGACCCGCGCCACCTACCGCAACCAGCGGGATGAGGTGGTGGTCATTGCCAGAGCAACAATGGTAGTACGATGGTAGTATTTTTGGTAGGATAAGAACGAACTGTCACTCGCGCGATACCAGTGGTGGCAGCCAGTCCCTGCTATCCGGCCACCAATAACCATGATGAAAAGGCTGATGAACCTATGACCCCAGTCTATGAGCAACTTCAGGTTGGCGATCCCCTCCCCGCCCTGACCAAACCCGCTATCACCGAGGTGCAGCTGGTGCGCTATTCGGGCGCGTCGGGCGACTTCAACCCCATTCACACCGTGCACCAGGCCGGGGTGGATGCTGGCAATGGTGGGGTGATCACTCACGGCATGGTGATCATGGGCTTTGTGGGCCAGATGATCACCAACTGGGTGCGACCCGACCAGGTGCGCAGGTTCGGCGTGCGCTTCACCGGCATGAGCAAGCCCGGCGATGTGATTACCATCACCGGCAGGGTGGTAGAGAAGTTCGAAGTTGCGGGCGAACGACGCCTTCGCTGCGAAGTGGAGGCCGTCGACCAAACCGGGCATCGCAAGGTGAAGGGCGAGTTCGTGGCGGCGGTGTGACGCCGGCCTGCCGGCGGATGCTACCACAGACGGTGTTGACAGCCGTTTTGGGTCGTTCTAGAATCGCGCCAGCGATTCGCCACACTTTTCCACATCATCCGACCAGGAGGCGCCTCATGAAATCTGCCGCCCGCCGCGTCCTGCCAGCCGTCGTTCTGCTGGCAGCGATCACGCTTCTCATCGCCTGTGCGCCTCCGGCGCCAGTGGCGCCTGCCGCGCAGGAAGACGCCGCCGCCAGACCCTCAGCGCCCGGTCTCTGGCAAGTCTACGAGCAATTGCTCCATGACGCCAAGTACGTCGACCTCACCCACACCCTCACCCCCGGCATCCCCGTTTGGGCCGGCTTTGGCCCCGCCGCCTTCGGCCCCACCATCAACCCGAAAACCAACGAACCGTACAAATACGAGAGCGACGGTTTCGAAGCCACCCAATACCACCTGACTACCGACCAGTACGGCACCCAACTCGACCCGCCCGCCCATTGGGCGCCGGAATATCCCGCCATCGATGAGCTCCCCGCCACCTACGCCGTTCGGCCGCTGGTCGTCATCTCCATCGCCGACCAGGTCAAGACCGACCCCGGCTACCACCTTCAGGTCAGCGACATCGAAGCCTGGGAAGCGAAGAACGGCCGGGTTCCCGAAGGTTCGGTGGTGATGGTGCGCTCGGATTGGTCCAAGCAATGGCCCGAACCTGCCCTCTCCACCCAATATCCTTTCCCCGGCGTAGCCTTGGACGCGCTCACGTTCCTACACGAACAACGCCACATCCTCTTCCACGGCCACGAGCCGCTGGACACCGACACCACCCCCACGCTCGAAGGCGAATACTGGCTGATGCACAACGGCTATGCGCAGGCCGAGGGCGTGGCCAACCTCGACCAGGTGGCCGAAACCGGCTGTCTCATCGCCATTGGCTACCCCAAATTCCAGGGCGGTCTCGGCGGCTACGCCCGCTACATCGGCATCTGCCCGCCTGATTGGCCGCATGGCGTCTCGGTAGGCGAAGTCCCCGAAGCGCCGCTGCCGAAGATGGACAGGCTGCTGCACTGGGATGAGACAGTGGGCATGCGCGTGCGCTGAGATTTGAAGCCATCACTCCCGTTCCTGACCTGACGATGGACGGCGAGCGCAGCCTGAGAGAAGCGAAGTGATGATAGCGATCTCCATCCGGCCGGCCTGACCGTCCATCGTCCATGGTCGATCGTCTTCTCTGCGCGTTTTCGCAGCCAATGTGAAATCATACACAACGCTAACACAAGGGGCTTGACATTTATGACGCACTGCGTCATAATGGGGTCAACATCGAACAGCGCCTTGTGCGCTCAACCCCAAGCACTTTCACGTCCTTTTGGACAGGAGACCATTACACCATGGACATCAAGACCCAAGTCAAAGAAACCGCCCACCAGGTCGAGAAATTCGGCCAGGAAAACGTCGTCGTCAAAACCGCCCACAAGGGCATCCAGGCCGGCCTGGGCGCCGTCGCCCTCGGCGTCGAGGAAGTCGAAGCCATGATCAAGCGCCTGGTCGAGAAAGGCGAAGTGGCCGAGAAAGACGGCCGTAAGATGCTCGACAACTGGATGTCGCGCGGTCGCGAGCCGATGACCAAGTACGAAGAGAAGGTCGAAGGCATGCTGGATCATCGCATCGAGTCCGTGTTGCAGGCCATGAACATCCCCAGCCGCAACGACATCGCCGACCTCACCCAGAAGATCACCGTCCTCGCCAAGAAGGTGGCCGACCTGGACAAGAAGGTGGCGCCCGAGAAGAAGCTGGCCGCCTGACCCCGGTTTTCACAGAGCATATCAACAGAAACGCCCCAGGTTAGTAACCTGGGGCGTTTCTGTTTGCGCATCCGGGGTAGGGGCGAGGCCGGCGGAACGAGCCCTTGCAGTGAGGCAACATGGTGCTTCCGCCGTCCTCGCCCCTACAGTCGCATGGCCCGCAACCGCGCCAACTCTGCCCGATCATCCTCCAGGTCGGGATGATCGGTCGTTTCATCCAAAGCCACCACGGCCTCCATCTCGGCCAGGGCGCGGTCGAACTCGCCTAAAGACTCATGGCTCTGGGCCATATTGTAACGAGTGGCTCTCTCGCCCCAGCGGTCGCGCATCTGCCGGAACAGCGGCAGTGCTTGCTCCAGGTAGTCCAGCGCCTCGCGCTCCTGGCCCAGAGCGAAATGGATCGCACTGATGTTGCTGAGCGTGGTCGCCTCCCCGCCCCGATCGCCCACCTGCCGTCTCAGCGGCAGGGCCTGCTCGTAGTACTCCAGCGCCTTGCGCTGCTCGCCCAGGGCGGCATAGACCGCGCCGATGTTGTTGAGTGCTTTGGCCTCGCCGCTGGGGTCGTCCATTTGCCGTCCTCAGCGGCAGCGCCTGCTCGTAGTAGTCCAGCGCCTTGCGCTGCTCGTCCAGGGCGGTATAGAGCGCACCGATGCTGCCGAGGGTGGTTGCCTCGCCGCTGCGGTCCTCTGCCTGCCGGAGCAGCGGCAACGCCTGCTCGTAGTACTCCAGCGCCTTGCGCTTCTCGCCCAGGGCATCATAGATCGCGCCGATATTGCTGAGCGTCGTCTCCTCGCCGCCGCGGTCGCCCACCTGCCGGGAAAGCGATAGCGCCTCCTCGAAGTAGGCCAGCGCCTTGCCCTTCTCGCCCCAGTCGTTATGGACGGCGCCGATGCTGTTGAGCAATCGGGCGGTTTCGCGGGCGTCCCCTTGTTGCTGCGCCGCGGCCAGGGCGGATTCCAGCCCGCGCAGTTTACCGCTGCGCGCCTTGCCCCTGTGTTGATAACGCCATAGGGCAACCAGGACCACAACAGCAAGAATCACGACAATGGCTATGGACGCATTCATCACTGGCTCCCTTTTGTACCTTAACAGAACGGATGCTTGCTGAATTGGTATGGATTCTTGGCGGGGTGAGGGAATTGGGGGCTTCAAGCATAGGACAATCCCCAAATCTCCGCCTAATTGGTTTTCGCTCGACAAGGTTAGGGCCAGGAAACAGGCAGGTGACGTTGGCGCAAGTGTAGCATGATTTGCGGCGCGGCGCATGGCGAAGGAAGGGGGGGCGCATCTCGCAAATGTACCCGAATTTGGAGTTTGTGTTACTTGACTTAGTGTCATTTATACACTATCATGATAGTGTATAAATGACACTAAGTAGGAAACACCCCACGCATCCCCTCCGATCATGAACGCACCCCTACCCGACCTGCTGATTCTGCTTCGACAAGCGGCGCGACCGGAGGATGTGTTCGGCGATCTGGAGTCGCTGGCGGCGCTCAGGCAGAGCTATCGCCGCCTGGCGGCCGTCGCCCATCCCGATCGCAACCCCGGCCAGCCACACGAAAGCGGCGAAGCGTTCAGGATGCTGGGCCAGTGGTACGCGGCCGGCCAACGGCTGATCGTTCAGGGCGCGTATGGCCGTCCGCGGATCATCGACATCGTTTCACCCCGACATCACTACACCGGAAGCCAGCCGCCTCTAGCCGGCGACCTCTGCGATCTGTTTCCGGCTGCGGTGGGCGGCGAGCCCGTCCTGCTCAAGGCGGCGCGGGCGCCGGGCAACAACGACCTGCTGCAGGCGGAAGTAAAGACGCTGCAGCAGATCGACCGGGCGCTGGCAGGACAGCCGGCGCGAGCGTATTACCCGGCGTTGATCGAGTGTTTCCGGGTGCAGGATGAGGACGGCGCCGAACACCAGACCAACGTGCTCAGGCAGGAATTGGACTTCGTTTCGCTGGCCCAGATTCACCGCCTCTTTCCGCAGGGGATCGACGCTGCCGACGCCGCCTGGATGTTCAACCGCGTTTTGGCCGCGCTGGGACTTTGCCATGATCTGGGCCTTGTGCACGGCTGCGTGACCCTGGATCACATCCTGGTGCGGCTCAGCGACCACGGCGGCATGGTGATCGATTGGTGTTATAGCGTGGAGATCGGGGCATCCGTGCTGGCAATCAGCCCGCCCCATGCCGCCGATGTGGCGCCCGAAATCCACGCTCGCAGGCCCGTTTCGCCGGCAACCGACCTCTACATGGCGGCGCGGTGTGTGGTGCATCTGCTGGGCGGAAGGGGGCCGGTCGAAACCCTTCCCACCCGTGTACCGCGGCCCATCCGCGACCTGCTGGCCGCCTGCCTGCTGCCATCGCCCCATCGCCGCTGCAACGACGCCTGGCAGGTCATGGCTGACTTCGGAACGATTCTGCGCCATCTCTACGGCCCTCCCACCTTCCGTCCTTTCCTCCTTCCCACATCTTCGTCTCCGTCCTGATCATTCATTCCACCCAAGGAGCCTTCTCATGGGACACTCAGATTGGAGCGCTGCTGCCTTTCAGGCCCGGCAGACTCAGCGTCAGCAGAACCATCAAACGGCTTTCACCTATGACCAGTTCGTTCACCAGACCGGCATCCAGCGCGTCCACGACCAGATGAATCCGTTCGGCGCCATGCGCGAGAGCCGGGACAGCGACCAGCACCCGCAGTCGCTGGCCATCGCCGTAATCTTCGATGTCACCGGCTCGATGGGCAGCGTGCCCAGGGTGCTGCAGACCAAGCTGGGCAGCCTGATGCAGACGCTCATCCAGCGCGGCTACTGCCAGCATCCGCAGATTCTCTTCGGCACCGTGGGGGATGCACACTGCGACGCCGTGCCCCTCCAGATCGGCCAGTTCGAATCGGGGCTGGAAATGGACGACGACCTGGGCAAGATCTACCTGGAGGGCGGCGGCGGCGGCCAGGTGCACGAAAGCTACGAGCTTGCCCTCTATTTCTGCGCCCGTCACACCACCATCGACTGCTACGAAAAGCGCGGCTACAAGGGCTATCTCTTCACTATCGGCGACGAGAAACCCTACGTCGCGGTGCAGCGCCACCATGTGCAGACTCATATCGGCGATACCATCGAAAGCGATATTCCGGTTAGACAGATCATCGCCGAGGTACAGCAGCGATACGAGTACTTCCACATCATCCCGACGAACACCTTTCACGGCGGCGAGACTGACGTGCAGGCGAAGTGGCGCCAACTGCTGGGCGAGCGCGTGCTCCTGCTGGAAGATGAGGCGTCCGTGTGCGAGACCATCGCCCTGGCCATTGGCCTGTGTGAAGGGGTGGTGAACGACCTCGACCAGGGTTTGGTCGATCTCACCGCTGCCGGTTATGACCCGAATGCGGTGCAGGCGGCAACCACCGCCCTGGCGCCCTACGCCGCCGCCCGTCCCCTCGTTCCGTCGCGAGCAACGGGGAAGCTGCCCGCTGCTGTAGCCTCGGCAGATGGACGCCTCTGGTGATCTGGACACGGACCATGAAACACGCCTTCCTAACCCTCGATCTCGGTTTTGGCGACGCCGGAAAAGGTTCTGTTGTCGATTTTCTGACACGCGCCTTCGATGCGCACACGGTCATCCGCTTCAACGGCGGGGCGCAGGCCGGTCACCGGGTGGTCACCGATGAGGCCGCGCCCCGCGAGCATGTGTTTGCCCAATTCGGCAGCGGCACGTTGGCCGGCGCGGCCACGCATCTCTCACGCTTTATGCTGCTGGAGCCGCTGGCGATGATGGCCGAGGAGCAGCATTTGCAGACCCTGGGCGTCGCCGATGCCTTCGAACGCACCACAATCGACGATCACGCGCTGGTCATCACTCCCTTCCAGCAGGCGGTGAACCGTCTGCGCGAGCTTGCCCGTGGCGACGGGAGGCACGGCAGCTGCGGCATGGGGATTGGCGAAACCATGTCCGACGCCCTGGCGCATGGGCAGCAGGCGCTCTTTGCCGGCGACCTGACCGACCGTGACCGGCTGTATGCCAAGCTGTCGTTCCTGCAAGCGGCCAATCGGGCCAAGATCGAGCCGCTGCTGGCTTCCCTGCCCATCACCGAGGCGGTCGCCGGCGAGCTGGCCTGGCTGACCGGCGCCGATTGGGCAGACTGGTTGCTGGAGGCCTACGCTGGCTTTACGCGTCGCCTGCGCATCGCTGCCGGCGAGACCCTGATGGGCGACATCCTGCAGCGCCCGGGTGCCGTTGTTTTCGAAGCCGCCCAGGGTGTGCTGCTGGATGAATGGTACGGCTTCCATCCCTATACCACCTGGAGCACGACCACGCTTGCCAACGCCGATCGTCTGCTGGCGGAAGCAAGCTACGCCGGGTCGATCACCCGCATTGGCATCACTCGGGCCTACGCCACGCGGCACGGCCCCGGCCCCTTTGCCAGCGAAGACGCCCACCTCACCCAGGCCCTGCCCGACGCCGCCAACACCTTTGGCCCCTGGCAGCGAGACTTCCGCGTGGGCTGGCCGGACGCCGTGATGCTGCGCTATGGACGCGAGATCGCCGGCCCGCTGGATATGCTGGCTGTCACCTGTCTCGACCGCCTGGCCTCGCTGCCGGCGCTGAAGCTATGCGCCGGCTATCGCTGCGGCGTCCTCAGCGTCGATCGCATCCTTCCCTCGCCGAGACCGCAGGACCTGGGCTATCAGGAGCAGATCACCCGTCACCTGGCGCAGTGTGAGCCCGTGCTTGAGGATGTGGCCGGCATCGAAGACTTGTTGCAGCGCTTTACGCGGGCCGCATCCTGCCCTGTGGGCCTGGTCTCCTACGGGCCAACCGCAGCAGGCAAGTCTATTCTTGGCATGAATATCGGGCGGGGGTATGATTGCGGCCAACCCCTTTCTATCATCCCGGATAACGGCATTCAGCCCGCTTATGCTCCTCTATAACGCACTTACCCAGACCCTCGAACCCTTTGCGCCTACCGGCGACGTCGCCACCGTCTACGTCTGCGGGATCACGCCCTACGACACCACCCACCTCGGCCACGCCTTCACTTACTCCGTCTTCGATCTCCTCATCCGCACCCTGGAACACCAGGGCCGCCGCGTTCATTATGTCCAAAACGTCACCGACATCGACGATGACATCCTGCGCAAGGCCGGCGAAACGGGCGAGGATTGGTGGACGCTGGGCAACCGCTGGACGGCCCACTTCATCCACGACCTGCAGGCCATCAATATCCGCCCGCCCGACCACTACCCCCGCGCCACCGACGTCATCCCCGGCATCATCACCGGCGTGCAACGACTCATCGAAACCGGCGTCGCCTACGAAAGCAACGGCAACGTCTACTTCCATGTCGACGCCTACCCGCCCTTTGGCCAGCTCAGCCACATCCCGCGCCAGCAAATGCTCGAGGTAGCCAACCAGCGCGGCAATGTTCCCGACGACCCCAACAAACGCGCCCCGCTCGATTTCGTGCTCTGGCAGGCCCAGAAGCCCGGCGAACCGGCCTGGAACAGCCCCTGGGGGCCGGGCCGGCCAGGCTGGCACATCGAATGCTCCACCATGTCCACCCAACTATTGGGCGAAACGGTGGACATCCACGGCGGCGGCGGCGACCTTGCCTTCCCCCACCACGAATGCGAGATCGCCCAGGTCGAGCCGGTTACGGGCAAACCCTTCGTCCGCTTCTGGCTGCACGCGGCCATGGTCTATCACGAGGGCGAAAAGATGAGCAAGTCGTTGGGCAACCTGATCATGATCCGCGACCTGCTCAAGACCTATTCCCCTGACGCCATCCGCTTCTACCTGGCTTCCCATCACTACCGCCAGATCTGGAGCTATGACAGCGTCGGCCTAGCCCAGGCAGAAGACGCTGCCGAACAGCTGCTGGCGGCCGTCGCCGCCCCCTCAGGCCCTCTGGCCTTGCCGGCCGCCGTCGTCGAGGCCCTGGACGATGCCCAAAACCGTCTGTTGGCGGCGCTAGACGCCGACCTGGACACCCCCGCCGCCCTTTCCTCCTTGCTCGACTACGCCGCCCGCCTGCTCGCGGCTGCCCCGGACTACGACCTTGCGAACGCTCAGCGCACCCTGCGCAGCTTGGCCGGTATCTTCGGGTTACGCCTCGACGCCGGCGAGCCCGAAGCCCGCGTCCTCGCCGGTTGGGACGCCCACCTCCAGCGCTTCCGCTGACACACCCATGCTCCTCGGCCTTGGCTACCTCCCTTTCCGCAGCGGCCCTGCCTTCTGGCAGCGCTTCGACGCCGCCGAAATCGCCGATGACTTGGCCCACATCGCCGCCCTCGGCTTCCAGGCCGTGCGCGTCCCGCTCTTCTGGGCCGACTTTCAGCCGGGGTGGGAGCGCGTCGACCCGCGCGTCCTCGACCGCCTGGGCCGCTTCCTCGATCTCTGCCAGGGGCTTGGGCTGAGGGTGCGGGGCGGGCTGTGGGCGGGGATGTGGGACGGCGCCCTCTGGTGGCCAGAGTGGGGCGTCTCGCCCGCGCCCCTGCCGCCCACCTGGCCGCTCCTGGTCAACGGCGTCCGCGTGCGCTGGGGCCGCGTCCGCCATGTCTTCAGCGATGAGCGCATGACCGCCGCCCGCGACCTCCTCATCCGCGAACTGGTCGGCTTCTTCCGCGACCATCCCGCCCTGCTCGGCTGGGAGCCGCTGCCCGGTTTTGGCCGTTTGGCCGCCGGCGCCGAACGCGGGGCCGTGCTCGACTGGCTGCGCAGCAGCCTGGAAAACCTGAACCAGGCCGCCGCCGGCCTGCGCTCCACCTTCCTCCTCGCCCTCGACGCCCTCGAAACCCGCGCCGCCCTCTGGCCCGATGACATCATCGCCGCCGGCGGCGAACCTAGCCTGAGCGTGGCCACCTTTGCCAGCGACCGTCGCCGCCTGCCGCTCAACGCCCGCTGGATCGCCTTCGCCCTCGACCTCGCCACCGTCCTCGCTGGCCGGCCGCCTTCCCTCCATCTGGCCGGGCTGCCCACCGCGCCCGCAGGCCAGCCCTCGTCGGCGTTGGATGGCGTCTTCTACGCCAGCGAAGAGGCCGCCGCCGCCCACCTGGCCGACGTACTGGCCCTGGCCCGGCAGCGCCGCCTCCCCGAACTCTGGCTGTGGCGCTGGGCCGACATCCCCGAGCCCGGCTGGGAAACCCCGCCCTACGACCACTCGCCCTGGCGCCGCCACACCGGCCTGCTGCGGGCCGACGGCAGCGAAAAGAAACTGCTGGACGGTTTGCGGACCGCCGGCGCCGAATACCCCATCCTCGCCATCGACCCCAACGACTACCGCGCCGACCCCGCTAACCGCTTCCAGAGCCTGTGGTACGACTACCAGAAACTGGCCGCCGCCCGCCCCTGACCCACGGCGCCATCGCCGCCGGCCGGGAGCACACCGCCCAGGCTGGGGCTGCCCTGTTGCGGGCAGGCGGCAACGCCGTCGATGCCGCCGTAGCCGCGGCCTTCGCCAGCTTCGTGGCCGAACCGTCGCTCGTCTCTGTCGGCGGCGGCGGCTACGCCCTGGTCTATCGCCCTGGCGAAGCCCCCCAATTGTACGATTTCTTTTGCGCCTTCCCCGGCCTGGGCGCGGCGGAGGACAGCCGGACGACCCCGCTCGACTTCTTCGCCGTCACCGCCGACTTCGGCGTCGCCCGGCAGGAATTCCACATCGGCCGGGCGAGCGTGGCCACACCGGGCATCGTCGCCGGCCTCTGCCGGCTGCACGGCGACGCCGGCCGCCGGCCTCTGGCCGATGTCCTGCAACCGGCCATCGACCTGGCCCGCGGCGGCGTCCCCCTGGGCGCCTTCAACGTCCAAGTCGGGCGCATCCTCGCCCCCATCCTCCGCCACACGCCCGATCTGGCCCGCTTGTTTGGCGCCCCCGACGCCTTCCTCTCGCCCGCCCATCCCTTCCGCCACCCCCAACTGGCCGAAACCCTGGCGGCGCTGGCCCGCTCCGGCCCTGAACTCTTCTACGGCGGGGCCATCGCCCAGGCCATCCTGGCCGACCAACGGCAGGCCGGCGGCCTGCTAACCGAGCGCGACTTGACCGAATACCAGGTCATCCTCCGCCCACCGCTACACTGGCGCTACCGCGGTTTCGACATCTTCACCAACCCGCCGCCCGCGCGCGGGGGCGCCTTGATTGCCTTCTCGCTGGCCCTGCTGGAGGACTTCGACTTGGGGCCGGTTGGCAGCCCGCGGCGGCTGCGGCTTTTGGCCGAAGTCATGCGCCAGACCAACCTGGCCCGTCCCGCCCTGGAAGAAAGCGGCGACGCCGGCCGCCTGCTGGCGCCCGACCACATCGCCGCCCACCGCGCCGAACTGAGCCGCCGCCTGGCCCGCCCCGCCTCCCCTGCCGAACCTGCCTTCCCGCCCGGCCCCGGCCACACCAGCCACATCAGCGTCCTCGATGGCGAGGGCGCCGTCGTCTCATTGACGACCACCGCCGGCGAAGGGGCCGGATTCGTTGTTCCCGGTGCCGGGCTGCTCCTCAACAACATGCTGGGCGAGGCCGACCTGCACCCGCACGGCTTCCACAAAGGCCGGGCGGGCGAGCGCATCGGCTCGATGATGGCCCCCACCCTCGTCCTGCACCGGGACCGGCCGGTTCTGGCCCTGGGGTCGGGCGGCTCCAACCGGCTGCGCACAGCCATCCTGCAGGTGCTGCTCAATGTGCTCGACGACCATCTGCCGCTCGATGCCGCCGTCGCCGCCCCCCGCATCCATTTCGAGGACGGCGTCGTGCAGGTGGAGGGTGGGCACAGCGGGGCGGCGCTGGGCTGGTTGCGGCGCTGGGACTACGAACTGGCGCGCTGGCCTGGCCGCCACATGTTCTTCGGCGGCGTCCATGCCGTCGGCCGCGAGGCGACGGGCGACATGGCAGGCGCGGGCGATGATCGGCGCAGCGGGGCAGTGGCGCGGGTGGGTTGAGAGGGGGCGCGACGGTCGCCGGTTCTGGCCAGGGGCAGAGTGAAGGCGATTCGCCGCGGGAAGGAATGCAGCAAGGGCATGTCTTTCTCGGCGTCATTCGCCTCCCTTATTGTAAAGGATACACAAAGCACCCTCTCATTGGAATAAATCTCACCGTCGTCGCGGCCAGGACGGAGTAAGGTGGGCGATGCGGGCGCGGGAATCCGGCCGCTGGCCCGCCCCAGAGACTATGAACGACCAACTTGACCCTTTCGACCTGGCCCGCGCCGGCGATGACTTTCGCCGCGCCCACTTCCAGGCCCTGCTCCAAGACTGGCTGGCCCGGCTCTCCGGCCGCACCGCCGATCTCCTCAGCTACGAAGAAGTCCGCGCCATCCTGCAAGCGCGCGAGGGCGTGATGCTGGCGGGTGCGCAGGACATCCTGCTGGCGAAGATCGTCGGCAGCGTCGGCCGCTACCGCGACTTCACCCAGCCTTTCTTGCCGCGCAACGAAGCGCTGCTGCACCGCTGGCCGCGCGTGGGCGCGGCCATGAGCGGGGCTACCGGGCTGCCGCCCATCGATCTCTATCAGGTGGGCGAGTTGTATTTCGTGCGCGACGGCAACCATCGCGTCTCAGTGGCGCGGGCGCGCGGCGACCAGACGATCGAGGCCTTCGTGACCAGGGTGGAGGCGCCGTTCCCGGTCGAGGCCGATAGCGCAGCCGAACTGAGCGCCTGGCTGATCGAGGCCGGGCATCGGCTTTTCCTCGAGCGCACCCACCTGACCGATTTCTATCCTGGCGCCGACATTCGCATCACCGAGCCGGGCCGCTACCGCCTGTTCGACGAGCAGATCCAGGTGCATCGCTACTTCATGGGTCTGGACCAGCAGCGCGACATCACCGACGAAGAGGCCGTGCGCAGCTGGTACGAAAACGTCTATCTGCCCCTCACCTCCGAAATCCGCGCCAGCGACGTGCTGAAAGAGTTCCCCCGCCGCACCGAAGCCGACCTCTACCTGTGGATCTGCCACCATCGCGAGGAATTGCGCCAGCTCTATCATCTCGATCTCAGCCCCAGGGCGGCGGTGGCTACCTTCGCCAGCGTCAACAGCGAAAAACCCGTCAGCCGTGTGCTCAAGGAAGCGCGGCTGGCGCTGGCGCGGGCGACGGTGGGCGAAGATGTGATCATCGGCCTGCCCGAAAACGAACGCGCAACGGCCACGGCAACCAGCAATTCCAAATTTGAGAAAAGCAGGGTAGAGTAAGGGTGTCGACACGCA
>CAYWPZ010000103.1:0-15449 GCA_964460135.1 uncultured Caldilineales bacterium
AGGCCACCGACCATGCGCGCGGCGGTGACGATCAGGAGCACGGCCAGGTCCTCCTCGATGGGGCGTAGGCGGCCCAACTCTTTGCGCACCTCCCCCAGCCCGCGAGTGTAGGTCTCGCGGTCGGCCATGCGCAGGCGTTCGGTCTCGCGCTGGGCTTTTCCCATCTCCTCGGCCTGGTTGTTGACCATCAAGGTCACTTCGTTCTTCAGGTTTTGCAGCGCCTGTTCGATCTGGTTGAAACGGCCTAACTGGGTTTGGGTGTTGGCAAGACGCGCTTCCAGTTCTTTGATGCGCCGGGCCTGATCCTGCAGGTCGTTGGTCTGGCTTTCCAGCCGCTGCTGTAACTTGGCGATTTCGGAGCGGTCACGGCGATGCTGCTCGTCGAGCCAGGTGACCATTTGGGCAAGTTGGGTGGTGTCCATGGGCGTGAATCGTGAAACGTGAGCATCATGTCATTGCCAGGCCGACAAACCGAGGCAATTTCCAATCCGCCATCGTGAAATGTGAGGCGATTACTATGTCTTATCCGCGTCAATCCGCGTCAATCCGCGTACCCTGATCAAGACGGTCAGCGGCAGGAGAGGCATTATAGCACAGGCGCGAAGCTAGAACCTGGCGGTAGGCGGCCAGGCGCTGGCGGCGCAGATCGCGCTGATGCCCCAGCAGCCATTTGGCCCCCTCGCGCAGCCACTGCCAGACGAAGGTGGCCAACAGCCAGGCCCGCAGGCAGGCCGCCGCCAACTGGCCGTGATATTTGCGCGTGTAGCGCACGCGGCTACTGAAGAAATGGATGTGCCGGGCCGCCGCCGCCTGCTGGCTGGAACGGCCCTCGTAGTGCATCACTTCGGCGGCGGGATGGTAGACCACCTTCCAGCCTGCCGCCGCCGCCCGCCGGCACCAATCCAACTCTTCACTGTACATAAAAAAGCCTTCGTCCAGCCCTCCCACCTGCTCATAGACCTCCCGCCGCACGAGCATGGCCGCGCCAACAACCCAATCGACCGCTTGCGTCGCTTCGGGCGAGCGCTCGGCCAGATAGAAGCGGCCCAACCAAGGCAGTCCCGGCCAGGCTTGCTGGACGATGGTGCTCTCGGTGAAGAGGGTGAGCAGGTCGGGGAAGCGCCGGCGGCTGGGCTGCAGACTGCCATCGGCATAGCGCAAGCGGGGGCCGACAATCCCCACCTGCGGGTGCTCTTCCAGATAGCGCCGAAGTTCGAGCAGGGCGCCGGGGCGCACCTCGGTGTCGGGGTTGAGCAGGAAGAAGAAGTCCCCCCTCGCGCGCGCCAGCCCCTGGTTGTTCCCGCCCGTAAAGCCCCGGTTCTCCTTGTTGGCGATGATTTGCACTGCCGGGAAGGCCGCCCGCACGGCCTCCGCCGTCCCGTCTTCGCTGGCATTGTCGACGACGATGACCTCGACCTCCGCCCCCTCGTCCTGCTGCGGTAGGCTGGCCAGGCAGCGCAACAGCAAGTCACGCACGTTCCAGGAGACGATGATGATGGAGGTTAGGGGCATGGGGGGCGTGAGGAGGGAAACGTGAGGAGTGAGACGCTGTGCAGCTTGCATCCCTTCGCGTTCTTAGCGGATCACTAAAAACGCCGTTCGATCACATAGCGGGCCACATCGGCCAGGGCCTCGCGGTGGGGCGAGCGTGGAAAAGCAGCCAGATCGGTAATGGCCAGGTCGATGAAGCGCTCAGCCTCAGCCCGGGCCTGAGCGATGGCCTCGGATTGGCGGATGAGCTGCACCGCTTCGGCCACCACTTCGTCGCCGCTGCGCTGACCATCTACCAGCGCCACCAGTTGGTCGCGTTGATCGGGCTGCTGGATGAAGTAGTAGACCGGCAACGTGATGATGCCGGAACGGAGATCGGAGCCAGCCGGCTTGCCCAGCACATCGGCGTCGGCGACGAAATCGAGGATGTCGTCCACAATCTGGAAGGCCATGCCCAGGTTGTAGCCATAGGAACGCAGGCTTTCTTCGTCCGCAGCAACGGCACCGCACAGCACCGCCGCAGCGCGGGCGGCTACCTCGAACAGCGCCGCCGTCTTACCGTAGATGCGATCGTAGTAGCCCTGTTTGGGCTGGCCCCAGTCGCGGGCGGTAAAGGCCTGGCGGAGTTCGCCATCGACGATCACGCCCAAAGTCTCGGCAAAAAGCCGGATCACGCGCGGGTGCTCGGTCTCGGCGGCCAGGGCGGCGGCGCGGGCGAAGAAATAGTTCCCGGCCAGGACGGTTCCGCCCGGCGTCCAGATGGCGTTCAGGGTCGATTGGCCGCGACGCAGCAGGGCGCCATCGATCACATCATCGTGGACGAGGGTGGCGGAGTGCAGGGCCTCCACTGCCGCCGCCAGGCTGAGTAGTTGCCGCTGCCGGGCCGCCGGGAACAGGTGGGCCGCCAGCAGCGCCACTGTAGGCCGCACCCGCTTGCCGCCGCTACGCACCAGCCCGCCCAGGGCTTCGGCCAGGGGCGCATAACTGCTGCCGACTTTGGCCAGGATGAGTTTCTCGACCTCGGCCAATTCATCGACAATCAGGGCTTGGGCGGTGGTGATGGACATGGAGATTGGAGATTGGTAATTGGAGATTGTATCGTGGGTATTGATTTTGCGCGGGGGTGACGAAAAGGGTATGAACTCACGCCTCACGCAACCCGGCCCCCGGAACCCGCAACCCGCAACCCGGAACCCGCAACACGAAACTCACCTCACAGAGCAAAGAAGGAGCGGGCGGCGGTGGTGGTGAGGGCGGCAACCTGGTTGAGGGGTAGCGCCCACAGCTCGGCCAGCTTGGCGGCAGTCAGACGCACGTAGGCCGGCTCGTTACGCTGGCCGCGGTGCGGGTGCGGCGTCAGGTAGGGGGCGTCGGTTTCGAGCAGGAGACGGTCGGGCCGCAGGCGGCGGGCCAAATCATGCAGATCGCGAGCGTTCTTGAACGTCAGCGGCCCGGCCAGGCCGAGCAGAAAGCCCCAGTCGTAGGCTTGCTCGGCCATGGCCAGGTCACCGGAGAAGCTATGCAGAACGCCAGGGGAGGGCCGCGCGGCCAGGGGCGAGCCGGGCAGCCGCTGGCGGGCCCAGGCTGCTAGCTCGGCCCGCACATCGTCATGCGCCTCGCGGTCGTGGATGACTACCGGCAGGCCCAGTTCGGCGGCCAGGTCGAGCTGTTGGCGGAAAACCTGCTTTTGCCGCTCGACCGGCGTCTGCTGCCAGTAGTAGTCCAGCCCGATCTCGCCGATGGCCACCGTTTTGGGATGCCCGGCCAGTTGCCGCAACTCAGCCAGTGTTTCTAGCCCCATGCTGCCGGCGTCGTTCGGGTGGATGCCGACCGTGGCGTAGACCTGCGGAAAACGCTCGGCCAGCGCCACCGCCGCCCGGCTGTGCACCAGATCGATGCCGATGGTGACGATGGCCTCGACTCCCGCCTCCCGCGCCCGCTCTAGCACCAGCTCGAGGTCAGTCTCGAAGTGGGAGAGCGTGAGGTGGCAGTGGCTGTCGATCAGCATGATCAGGAACAAGTAGTAGGCCAGTAGACCAGTAGACCCGGCCTCCCGGTCTACAGCTTCATACAATCCCTGCCAGCCTCTGGCCATCGGCCAGGATGTCGGCCACGGCCTGGCGATGCACTGTCTCGCAATAGACGCGGATGAGTGGTTCGGTGCCGCTGAAGCGCACGAGCAGCCAGCCGCCATCCTCCAGGTCGAACTTGTAGCCGTCGGTGGTCAGTTTGCCGGTGCAGCGCAGCCCACCGATGGCGGCCGGTTGGGCGGCGTCGAGCAGGGCGCGGGCGCGGGCAGTGAATTCGAGCGATTCCAGGCGGGTGTCGATGCGGTCGTAGTAGTGCGGGCCGCCGACCAGGTCGAACAGCCGGTCGAGCAATTGGGTGGGTTTCAGACCGGTGCGCACCATCAAATCGAGCAAATAGAGGTTGGCGAGGATGCCGTCGCGTTCGGGCACGTGCCCACGGAAGGCATAGCCGCCGCTCTCCTCGCCGCCGATCAGCGCATCTACCTCCATCATCTTCGGGGCCACATACTTGAAACCGACGCCGGTCTGGTGCACCGGCACGCCAAAACGCTGGCCGAGCTTGTCCAGCATCGAGGTCGTGCTCAGGGTCTTGACAATCGGCCCGCGCTGCCGGCGAATATCCAGCAGGTACATCGCCAGCAGGCCATAGACGCGTAGTTGATCGACGAACTGGCCGTTTTCGTCGCCAAACCCGCAGCGGTCGGCGTCGCCATCGGTGATGCACACGCAATCGGCCCCGTGCTGCACCCCCGCCGCCAGCCCTGCATCCACGTTGGGCGGGATGGGTTCGGGGCGTTTCATCTCAGGGAAGATGGGGTTGCGGCCGGCGTGAACCTCGACCACCTGCGTCGATCCGCCCGCCAGCAACCCACTCAGCCAGCCGGCGCCGTTGCCCCACATGCTGTCCACCACTACCTTCAGCCCGGCCTGGCGGATGGGTTCCAGATCAAGCAAGCGGTGGAGTTGGGCTGTGTAGGCCGGGTTGGGGTCGAACGGCCGGATCAGCCCCGCAGCCAGGCCATCGCCGAAGCGGAGCCGCCTGACACCCTCGATGTCGGGGATGGCGGCCTCGATCTGCTTCAGCCCGTCCGGGTCGATGGCGCCGCCGTTGGGGTCGCGTACCTTGAAGCCGTTGTCGCCGGGCGGGTTGTGGCTGGCGGTGATGTTGATGGCGCCGAGGGCCTGCCGTTCGACCACACCGAAGGCGATGATCGGCGTAGGAGTGCTGGCGCCGGTGAAGTGGACAGGGATGCCATTGGCGGCCAGCACTTCGGCCACCGCCTCACAGAAATCCTCGGCCCCGAAGCGCCTGTCGCCGCCCACCACCACCCCGCGCTGTACTTGCTCGGACGAATAACGGTTCTGCAAATAGGCAGCAAAACCCTGCGTGCAGCGCCGGACATTGTCGAATGTGTAGTCTTCGGCGATCTTACCTCGCCAACCATCGGTTCCGAAAGTGATCTTGAATGGCATAGTTTTGTGAGGAAAGAGAGGGTAATTGGTTATTGCGCAATCTCCATTCTCCAATAACCAATTACCAATTGATATTCGGCGATGTCCGTTGTGTTTCCGCCTTTTCCAGCAGGGCCAGATCGGCGTCGACCATCAGGCGCACGAGCTGCTCGAAGCTGACGGAGTGCTCCCAGTTCAGGGCGCGGCGGGCTTTGGCCGGGTTGCCCACCAGCAGGTCCACCTCGGCCGGGCGGTAGTACTTCGGATCGACGACCAGATGCTTGTCCCAATCCAGGCCCACGTGCTCGAAGGCGATTTGTACGAACTCGCGCACGGTATGGGTCTCGCCGGTCGCCAGCAGGTAGTCATCGGCATGATCCTGCTGGAGCATCAGCCACATGCCGCGCACATAGTCGGGCGCATAGCCCCAATCGCGGCGCGCTTCCAGATTGCCCAGGTGCAGTTCTTTCTGCAAGCCGGCGCGGATGCGGGCGACCCCCTGCGAAACCTTGCGCGGGAGGAATTCCAGCCCCCGCCGCGGCGATTCGTGGTTGAAGAGGATGCCGGAACAGGCAAAGAGGCCGTAGCTTTCGCGATAGTTGACCGTGATCCAATGTCCGTAGACTTTGGCGGCGCCGTAGGGGCTGCGCGGGTAGAACGGCGTCTTCTCGGTCTGCGGCACTTCCTGCACCTTGCCGAACATCTCGCTGCTGGAGGCCTGATAGAAACGGATGCTCTTGTCGACGATGCGGATGGCGTCCAACATGCGGGTGACGCCCAGGGCCGTCACCTCGCCCGTCAGCACCGGCTGGCTGAACGAGGTGGGGACGAAGGACTGCGCCGCCAGGTTGTAGACCTCGTGCGGGTGATGTTCCTCGAGCAGATGGATGAGGCTGACCTGATCGAGCAGGTCGCCCTGCACGATTTCGATGCGGTCTTGGATATGGTGGATGCGGTCGAAATTGACCGTGCTGCTGCGCCGAACGACACCGATGACCTCGTAGCCTTTTTCCAGCAGAAAATCGGCCAGATACGAGCCATCTTGTCCGGTGATGCCGGTTATTAGTGCTTTTGGCATGGAAAATCCTTGTAAGTGGTAATTGGTTATTGGTAATTGGTAATTGATCGTGAATAACCAATAACCAATTACCAATTACCAATCTCTATACACGAATACGCTGTCGCCAGTCGTCGAGGATGTCGGCGAGAGTTTGTTCGAGGGGGATGGTGGGCGCCCAGCCGGTGGCTTGCTGCAGCCGGGTAAGGTCGCAGACGATGCAGGGGACATCCGTGGGGCGCTGGAGGTTGGGGTCGAGGGCGGCGGTGATGGGCGCCTGGGCTTGGGCCAACAGAATCTGCAGCAGGGTCTCGATCCGCACCGAACGCCCGCTGCCGACATTGTAGACCGCGCCCGGCTCACCCCGATTGAGCAGCAGCCAATAGGCGCGGACGACATCGCGCACGTCGGTGAAGTCGCGTTCGGCGTCAAGAGCGCCGTGATGAAGCGGCCCCGCCCGCCGGCCGGCTTCGATCTCGGCGATCTGTTTGGCAAAGCTGGAGGTAACGAACATCTCGTTCTGGCCGGGGCCGATGTGGTTGAACGGACGCACGCGGATGGTGTGGAGGCCGTGGCTGCGGTGGTATTGCCAGCCCAGCAGGTCTTGCGTCACCTTGCTGACGGCATAGGGTGAGGCAGGGCGCAGGGGGGTGTCCTCGTCGATGGGCAGGTCTTCCGGTTCGATGATGCCGTAGGCCTGGCCGGAACCGACCACCAGCAGCCTGGCGGCCTCCAGATGGGCGGCGAGAACGCCGCGGAAGATATTGATCTGAGTGAGGACGTTTTGCTCGAAAGTCGACCAGGGGTGCTGCCAGGAGATGGGGACGAAGGATTGGGCGGCCAGGTGGACGATAAAGTCGGGCTGCCAGCGGGCCAGGATTTCGGCCACGGCCGCTTCCTCGCGCAGGTCGAGCCGCTCCAGGTGGACGCGGCCGGCGGGGTAGGGCGGTTCGGGCTGGCGACGATAGACGGTGCCGATGATTTCCAGGTCGGTTTCGGCCAGCAGGTAGCGGATGAGGTAGCTGCCGGCGAATCCGGCAGCGCCGGTGATGAGGGCGCGCATGGGCAGGGATTATAGCAAAGCGGCGCGGCGCGGCGCTAACGGTCGGGCTATCAAAGTCCCGCTCTCCGATCATGCACACTGACCACAAAACTTGATGGTCCCTTCTTTATCCGGCTAAACCCAACAACTTGTCGCGCACAAACTTGATAACAACATCCGCAAAATCTGCCAACGCGATCGATTCAAGCGTTTCGTAAACCGGCGAGATGGGAATCGATCTCTATCCAGACGCAAGCCGAGGTTCTCGGCGACGATCAAGTCCTCCCGGGTAGGATGTTCGGCCACTATCCTTGTTTCGATGGCAACCGCCTACGCCTCCAGCCTTCCTGCCGATCTCCGGCGCCGCGCCCGCCCCCCCGCCCTGGCAGGAGGACATCAAACTCAAGACGGCCTTGTCATTGATTTGATGTGCGACGCACTTCACAAGTGCGTCGCACATCGGCTCTTCTGCAAGGTTGCAGATCCGGTTCAACCCAACCCGGCCAGCCGCCGCAACTCCTCCGCCCGGTCGGTGCGCTCCCAGGGCAGATCGAGGTCGTTGCGGCCAAAGTGCCCGTAGGCCGCGGTCTGGCGGTAGATGGGGCGGCGCAAGTCGAGATCGCGGATGATGGCGCCGGGGCGCAGGTCGAAACACTCGCGCACCAGCCGCTCGATCACCACATCCTCCACCTTGCCGGTGCCAAAGGTCTCGATGCTGATGCTCAGCGGCTCGGCCACGCCGATGGCGTAGGAAATCTGAATCTCGCAGCGCTCGGCCAGGCCGGCGGCGACGATGTTCTTGGCCACCCAGCGCGCGGCATAGGCCCCGCTGCGGTCGACTTTGGTCGGGTCCTTGCCCGAAAAAGCGCCGCCGCCGTGCCGCCCCACGCCGCCGTAGGTGTCGACAATGATCTTGCGTCCGGTCAGTCCGGCATCGCCCATCGGCCCGCCGGTGACGAAGCGGCCGGTGGGGTTGACGAAGATCTGCGTGGTGCCGTTGACCCAATCGCCCAAGACCGGCTCGATCACATGCTCGATCACCCTCGCCCGGATCTCGCGGTTGCTCACATCGGGGGCATGTTGGGTGGAGACGAGGACGGTGGCCACGCGCTGCGGTTTGCCAAAGGTATATTCCACCGTCACCTGGGCCTTGCCGTCGGGGCGCAACCAGGGCAGCACGCCCTCTTTGCGCACCTCCGATAGCCGCCGGGTGAGGCGATGGGCCAGGCTGATGCTGAGCGGCATCAGTTCGGGCGTCTCGTTGCAGGCAAAGCCGACCATCATGCCCTGGTCGCCGGCGCCGATGGCCGCCACCTGATCTTCGCTCATGCGGCCTTCTTTGGCCTCCAGGGCCTTGTCCACGCCCAGGGCGATATCGGGCGATTGGGCGGCGATGGCGACTTGCACGGCGCAGGTGGCGGCGTCGAAACCGAAATCGGAAGAGGTGTAGCCGATCTCGCGGACGATTTGGCGCACCAGATCGTCGAAGTTGACGAAACCGTTGGTGGTGATCTCGCCCAGCAGAATGACGAAACCGGTCTTGGTGGCGGTCTCACAGGCCACGCGCGACATGGGGTCTTGGGCCAGCAGTGCGTCCAGCACGGCGTCGCTGATCTGGTCGCACATCTTGTCGGGGTGCCCTTCCGTCACCGATTCGCTGGTGAAGAAGAGCTTGGGTGAGCGCATAAAACTGGTGCTCATGGGGGTTGACTCCTTGTGAAGGACGGGGGAGGCAGGTGGCGGGTGGCAGGTGGCGAGTGGCGGGCGGCGGGCGGCGGGTGGCGCTTCGCACGCGCTGATCACGTCGCACTCGTCACGCCCTCACGTCCCTTCCGTCCACGAATTGAGGTATTGGTCTTGTTCGGCGGTGAGGGTGTCGATCTGGATGCCCATGGCGGTCAGTTTCAGTCGCGCCACCTCTTTGTCGATGGCTTCGGGCACCGAATAGACGTTGTTGTCCAGTTCATCGGCGTGCTGGCGCATGTAGGCCGCGGCCAGAGCCTGGTTGGCGAAGCTCATGTCCATGACCGCGCTGGGGTGTCCCTCGGCCGCGGCCAGGTTCACCAACCGGCCTTCGCCGATGAGGTACAGCCGGCGGCCGTCGGCCAGATGGTACTCGTCCAGGAAGTCGCGGACGCGGGTGATCTTGGCCGACATGGCTTCGAGGGCGGGGATGTTGACCTCGACATTGAAATGGCCGGAATTGGCCATGATGGCGCCGTCCTTCATCGCCTCGAAATGGTGCTTATCCAGCACATGGATGTCGCCGGTGGCGCTGACGAAGATGTCGCCGACTTTGGCGGCCTCGGCCATCGGCAGCACACGATAGCCATCCATCACGGCTTCCAGGGCCTTGAGCGGATCGACCTCGGTGACGATGACATTGCCGCCCAACCCGGACGCACGCATGGCGATGCCGCGGCTGCACCAGCCATAGCCGGCCACGACCACGTTCTTGCCGGCGATGAGGACATTGGTGGCGCGGATGATGCCGTCCATCGTGCTCTGGCCGGTGCCATAGCGGTTGTCGAAGAAATGCTTGGTCAGGGCGTCGTTGACGGCGATGACCGGGAATTCGAGCGCGCCCTGCGCGGCCATTGCCTTCAGGCGGATGACGCCGGTGGTGGTCTCTTCGGTGCCTCCCACCACATTGTCGAGCAGGTTGCGGCGATCCTTGTGCAGCGCCGCCACCAGGTCCATGCCGTCATCCATGGTCATGTGCGGCTGGTGGTCGAGGGCGGCGTGGAGGTGTTGGTAATAGGTCTCGTTGTCCTCGCCCTTGATGGCAAAGACCGGGATCTCGAAGTGCGAGACCAGGGTGGCGGCCACATCATCCTGGGTCGAGAGCGGGTTGGAGGCGGTGAGCACCACATCGGCCCCGCCGGCCTGCAAGACTCGCGCCAGGTTGGCCGTCTCGGCGGTGATGTGCAGACAGGCTGCCAGGCGCATCCCGTCCAGCGGGCGCTCGGCGGCGAATCGTTCTTCCAGCAGGCGCATGACGGGCATCTCTTTGGCCGCCCATTCCATGCGGAAACGGCCACGGTCGGCCAGTTTGATGTCTTTGATGTCGTGGTTCTTGGGCTTGGTGGACATAGAAAAAGGGAATTCTCCTTATTTGGGTGTTTGCAGTTGAAGGAAGCCATCTCCAACCTGCAATGCGAGTTGGAGATGGCCGCGTCCTACGGCCTCGCAATGACGGACAAGGTGTACGGTTACGATCAAGCGACGTTTCATGCGCGCGCTTGCAGATCGTCGGTCACGGCGTCGTCGCCGTAGTTCTGGCGATAGCGGGCGATGAAATCGGCGATGGCATAGAAATGGTTCTGGGTTCCGACCTGCTCGATGACATAGACGGCGGCGATGTTTGCCAGCTTCAGCGTGCCCGGCCAGCCATAGCCGCGCTCCAGGCCGGTGAGCAGCCCGGCGCGGAAGGCGTCGCCGACGCCGGTCGGCTCGACCAGGGCGCGGGCGCGGGCGGCGGGGATGTGATGGATGTCGTCGCGAGCGTAGACGCTGGCCCCATCTGGCCCGCGCGTCACCACCAGCGCGCCCACATGCTGCAAAAGTTCGGCCTCGTCCAGCCCCGATAGCCTCTTGGCCATCTCCAGTTCATAGTCGTTGACGGTTAGCACGGCCGCGCCCTCCATGCTCTCCATCAATTCGGCCCTGTCGATGCGGGCCAGTTGCTGGCTGGGGTCGTAGACAAAGCGGATGCCCAACTCGCGGCATTCGCGGGCGTATTTCACCATCGCTTGCGGGTCATTGGGTGAGATGATCACCCAGCCCACGCCGTCGCGTGGGAGACCGTGAAAGCTCAGCTCGCGCGCTCGCGCCATGGCGCCGGTGTGAAACGAGGCGATCTGGTTGTGGTCGAGGTCGGTCATGACCGTGAAGGTGGCGGTGAACTCGTCCTCGTAGGCAACCGTCAGTGAGGTATCGACGCCAACCTGCTCCAGCCAGCGGCGATAGTCGCCGAAATCGACGCCGGCCGTGCCCATCAGCCGCGGGCGGTTGCCCAACAGCGCCAGGTTGTAGGCAATGTTGGGGGCGCAGCCGCCGCGGTGTCGCTCTTTGGAATCGACCAGAAAGCTGACCGAGAGCTTGTCGCTACGCTCGGCCAGGATATGCTCGCGGAAGCGACCGGGGAAGTGCATCAGAAAATCCCAGGCGATGGAGCCGGTGACGATGATGGACATGGGAATTGCGAATGAGGGTGAGTTCTATGTTCCGAGTTCCGTGCGATTTCTTGCCTCACGCATCTACTTCCTTCTCCCTACTTCCTACTCCCTCCCATCGACAAACGCCAACAATCCGGTCAGGTCGGGCAGGGTGAGATGGGCGGCGCGGGAAACGTCGGGGTGGCGGGGGCGGACGGCGACGGCATGGCCGACGGCGTGGAAGGTGGGGAGGTCGGCGCTGCTGTCGCCTACGCTCAGGCAGGCGGCGGGGGAGAGGCGGCGGCGGTCGAGCAGGTCACGGACGAGGGGGCCTTTGCCGCCCCAGGGCACACGCACGGTCATGCTGCCCAGCAAGCGCTCGCCGTCATGGTCGAGGTCGTTGCAGAGGAAGTCGTCAGCGCCCAGGTCGGCGGCCACATCTTCGACATGCAAATCGAAGCCGCTGCTGAGGAGGATGAAGGGGATGCGGCGCTGCTTGAGGCCGGCGGCCAGGTCGTGCGCGCCGGCCACATAGGGGTTGGCCCGCAGCGCCTGCTTCGTCTCGGCCACGGTGCGGCCCCGCCATTCGCCGGCGTCAAGTTGGGCAAACTGTTCGTAGCTGATCTGTCCGGCCAGGAAAGCCTGGAGATAGCGGGCGCCGGCCGCCTCGGTGCCGAAATGCCGGTGAAGCAGGGTGTAGGGGTCGTGGGCCTCCTTGATGACGCCGTCGACATCGAGGATGACGAGTTGGATGGGCACGACGGTTACGGCCGCCGCCCCTGCGCGGCGCGGATGCGGGCCTCGGCGCGGGCTTTGGCCGCGGCCAGGCTCTCGGTGAAGGGCGGGTAGCAGACGCCCTCTTCGGTGATGATGCCGGTGAGGTAGCGGTGCGGGGTGACATCGAAGGCCGGGTTGTAGACGGGGACATCGTCGGGCGCGATTTGCGTCTCGCCGACCAGGGCCACTTCTTCCCAGCCGCGTTCCTCGATGGGGATGTGGTCGCCGTCGGGGAGGTCGAGGTCGATGGTGGAGGTGGGGACGACCGAGTAGCAGGGGATGCCGTTTTCTTTGGCCACCACGGCCAGCTTGTAGCTGCCGATCTTGTTGGCCACATCGCCGTTGGCCGCCACCCGGTCGGCGCCATACAACACCACGTCCACCTTTCCCTGGCGCATCAGCAGCCCGGCGGCGTTGTCGGCGATCAGGTGCATGGGGATGCCGTCGCGCATCAGTTCCCAGGCCGTCAGCCGGGCGCCCTGCAGGCGCGGGCGCGTCTCATCCACCCAAACATGGATGTTCTTGCCAGCCTCGTGCGCGGCCCGCACCACCCCTAGCGCCGTGCCAACATCCACCGCCGCCAGTGAACCGGTGTTGCAATGATGGAGGATGTGGGCGTTTTGGGGGATGACGGCGGCGCCGTAGCGCCCCATGCGTTGGTTGATCTCGACATCCTGATCGGCCAGTCCCTGCGCCTCGGCCAGCAAGGCTGCCCGGATTGCGTCTGGTTTCGCTCCCTCCCCGGCCAGCTCTTCGGCCAGGGCCAGCAGGCGGGCGGTGGCCCAGGCCAGGTTCACCGCCGTGGGTCGGGCGGCGTCGAGCGTGGTTTTGGCCCGGCGCAGGTCCGCCAAGAGCTGGCTGGCATAGTGCGCCCCGCTCTGCTGGGCGGCCAGGGCCATGCCAAAGCCGGCAGTGGCGCCGATGGCCGGGGCGCCGCGCACCACCATGTCGGTGATGGCCCGCGCCACCTCGGGCACGGCCTCGAAATCGGCTATCACATATTCTAGCGGGAGCAGGCGCTGGTCGATCATGCGGACCCTGCCTGCTTCCCACCATACGGTGCGGTCGCTCATAGGTGTGGATGAATCGAGAGAAAAGAAAAGCGCGCCTGGGAGGGCGCGCACGCTCGGGCTGGAGCCTTCGCTTGCGAATGGATGACCATTCGCCCTCATCTTTCAGGGGCTTGCCACCTATGTGGTTGCCGCCTGCCGGAGTTGGCACCGCTCCAAACGGTCGAGCCGCTGGTCGGTTGCCGGGGGTTCGTCGGGCCGGTCCCTCGCCCCCTCTGGATGAGAATCCAGTTGATGTATGTGGTTCGTGACTGCAAGCACGCAGTCTAGCACAGGCGGGCCAGGGTGTCAAAACCAGGCGCGGCCAAACCGCCAGCAGATGGCCGCTTTGTCTTGGGACACGGATGGGACGGATGAACACGGATTCGAGCCAGGTTGATCCGTGTTCATCTGTGTTTATCCGCGTCCAAACTCGACCTCCTGGCTAAGTTGGGACCAGGGCGGGGATGGCCTCCAACCGGCTACTGATGGCCGCCTCGGTGGTCTTCAAATCGTAGGCGGCCTGGAGGTTGAGCCAGTAGTGCGGCGTCTGGCCCAGAGCGCGAGCGAACAACAGAGCCACCACACCCTCGCCCGGCCCCCCTCCCCACCGGGCGAGGCCGCGCCTGGAGCCGGTGCAGCATGTTGCTCGGCTGTGGCAATCCATTCTTTCTCCTTTTTTCCTTGAAAATCCAAAGTTGACATTAGAATTTTCAAGGATATAATACATTTATGACACCTCTACCACGCCCGGCCGTCATCGATCGCATCGACCGCACCCTCGCCATTCATCCTGCGGCTGCCTTGCTGGGGCCGCGCCAATGCGGCAAAACAACGGTGGCGCGCATGATCGCCGAGCGGCAAACCTCCACCTACTTCGACCTCGAGAATCCAGTCGATATCAGGCGTCTCTCGGCGCCGCTGACTGTGCTCGAGGCGCTGTCGGGTCTGGTGATCATCGATGAGGTGCAGCATCAACCCGGGCTGTTCGCATTGCTGCGGGTGCTCGTCGATCGTCCACACAATCAGGCGCGGTTCCTGCTGCTCGGCTCAGCTTCGCCCCAACTGGTGCGGGGCGTATCCGAATCTCTCGCCGGACGCATCGGCTTCGTCGATCTCTCAGGCTTCGATCTGACCGAGGTGGAGGCCCCTCTCTACGAGCAGTTGTGGCTGCGCGGCGGCTTTCCCCGCTCCTTCCTGGCCATCGACGATGCGACCAGCACGTCCTGGCGAGAAGACTTCATCCGCACCTTCCTGGAACGTGACATCCCTCAACTGGGGATCACCATTCCGTCCGAAACCCTCCGTCGCTTCTGGACGATGGTTGCGTACTACCACGGCCAGGTTTGGAATGCGTCCGAGTTTGCGCGGTCATTGGGAAGTTCCGAAGTGACGGCGCGCCGCTATCTCGATATCCTCTCCGGCGCCTACATGGTGCGCATCCTTCCTCCCTGGTTCGAGAATATCAGCAAACGCCAGGTCAAGGCGCCGAAGATATACATCCGCGACAGCGGCATCCTCCATGGCCTGCTGCAACTTGGCGCCTTGGCCCAGGTTCAGTCGCACCCCAAACTGGGCGCTTCGTGGGAGGGCTTTGCCATCGAGCAGATCGTCGGCTTGCTACACACGAACGACGCCTACTTCTGGGCCACACACAGCGGGGCCGAACTGGATTTGCTGGTGCGCATCGGCGGCAAGCACTATGGTTTCGAGATCAAATACGCCGACGCTCCCGGCATCAGTCGCTCGATGCGTTCTGCCCAGGAAGACTTGGAACTAGAGCATCTGTGGATCGTCTATCCGGGACCACACGAATACCCGCTCGACGAACGGATCACGGCCCTGCCCCTGTCGGCCATTCCGCGACTCACTGCTACCCTGTCATAGATGCCCTACCGATTGAATCCAGGCCGCCACCCATACCGCCCGCGATTTTGACGCCCGCCCCCCCGCCGGGCTATAATCTCACGCCGCGTTGGTGGGAGGCCCAAACGCCTCCCATCATCTTTTTTTTGTCCACTGCACGGGCGCTCTTGCCGGCGCCCGTCTCACCTCTATCCGAAGGAAACACCCGCCATGAAACGCACCTGGCAACCCAAAGTCCGCCGCCGCTTCCGCACGCATGGCTTTCGCCAACGCATGACCACCCGCGGCGGTCGCACCGTCCTCAAGCGCCGCCACCTGCGCGGCCGCCGGCAACTGACCGTCTGATCCGGGACTGCGGTGCATCGACGCCATCGGCTGACCGCAAATGAACGCTTCCAGCAGGTGCGCCGGCAGGGCCAGAGCCGCGAAGAACGCCTGGTCGTCCTCATCTACCTGCCCAACGACTTGCCCTACAGCCGCTTTGGCTTTGCCGCCAGCCGGCGCGTGGGCAAGGCCGTCCGCCGCAAC
>CAYWPZ010000104.1:0-15425 GCA_964460135.1 uncultured Caldilineales bacterium
TTGTGCGTGTCGACACCCTTACTCTACCCTGCTTTTCTCAAATTTGGAATTGCTGAGCTGGGCATTGACAAAGACAAGAAGCTCAAATTCCAATTGGGAGCGGGCACCGTCGGTCTGCCGCCGCTGGAGAACAAGGTCTTTCGCGCCGTGCTCCAGGCTACCGTTGGCGTCCAGGAGGAGGTGGTCGTGCTGACCGGCACGGGCACATTCACACTCCGACTGCCGGGCAATGCCAACAGCGCCGGATTCCAGGGCAGCGCCATCCTGCGCTATAGCAAGGACGTCAACCCACCGCCGGCGACGGCGCTTGCCAGCAGCAGCGGCATGGCGTGCGTCAACGCCCTGGCTGAGGCGGTCCCTTGCCCTGGCGCCGCCAGGCTGGCCCAGGCCCCGGCGGCGACGGCCCCCAAGCCGTTCGAGATGCAGCTGAATGGCTTCAACGTCAAGATCGCCGGTTTTGGCCTCAACGTGACCGCGCCCAAGGGGCTGGACGACGGCGGTTTTTCGGCTGACAGCGTGGGGGTGACGCTGCCGGTGGGATTGAATGCACAGGGCAGCGGCAGCGGCATCGTCGTGCACGGCCTGGTGGTGAAGGGCGACGGCGCGGTATCGGTGCAGGGCGGCGGCTTCGAACTTCCCAGCCTGTCGGTGGGCGGTGTGCAACTGGTCGGCATGAAGGGCTCCTTCGTCAAGAAGGCGAACGGAGACTATGAGTTCAGCGCCGGGGGGAAGATGCCGCTGCCGGGGATCGAGCCGGGTACGAACAGCCCCGGCATCTCAGCCCAGATCGCCATTCGCGCCAACGCCGGCGGCAATTTCAGCGGCATGGGCGTTCAAGTCACTTTCACAGCTGTGCCGGGCACAGGCATCCCCATCGGCAACACGGGCATGGAATTGACCGGCATCGGGGGTGTTTTCGATCTGAATAACAGCACGGTGCAGATTGGCGTCACGCTCAAGGCTTCGTCACTCGCCCGTATACCGGCTCCGCTCAGCCTGCCGCTTGCCACCGTCAATACTGGCGTCACCATGCAGTTCAACCCTTTCTTGCTCACGGCCAATGCCGATGTCTCGTTGCTGGTGTTCAAGGTGGCGCAAGCTAGCATCAAGATCGGACACCAGCAGGGTTTCAACAACGGCAACGGCATGTTCGTCAACGGCCAGATCAATGGTGTTCTGGTGCACGGCAGCACGGCGCTGCGGGTGGGCAAGGTGACGGTCAGCGGCCAGCAAAAGACACGGGTGATAGCAACGGCAAGTTTCACGCTTGGCATCGAAAAGGGCCAATTCGGCGTTGGCAGGCCGCCCTTCGATATGTTTGCCGCCGGCGTCCAGTTCTCAGGCGGCAAGTTCAGGGACAAGCGGGTCAACCCGAACCGTGATGTCGGCGGCGTGCTGGGTACCCTGGTTATTGGCCCCCTGCGCCCCAGCCTCTTTCTCAACTTTGGCACTGCGTCAGGATTCGGCACGAATGGCTTTATCGATCTGGCCAACGCCGACAAGTTCCAGCTCATCGACAGCCAGCAGCTGCGCGCCGCAGCAGCCCGCGGCGCGCCTGGCCTGAGCAGCCGGGTGCTGAAGCCTGAGACTGCTGCTTCGCTGGGGTTGGGCCTCTCGCCCGAACAGGCAAGCGGGGTGGACCCAACCCTGCAGGATTCGATCTCAATTGTCGTCACCCAAACGACAACTCTGGTGGCGGGCATCAACTACTCGACCGGCTCCCCCACCCTGCGCCTGACTTTGCCCGACAATAGCCAGTTGAATGAGAGCGTGAACACAGCCACGCGCATGTTCCGGCGCGAGACCGACGCCGAGACGGGCACCGATGCAGCCTTCGTAGTCGGCGACGCCACACCGGGAACCTACACAGTGATCGTTGACAACGCCCCCGCCAGCTACGAAAACTACTCCTACCAACTCAACAACCCCGCTGCGGCCAACTTCACCAGCGTCACTTGCGGCGGCGCGGTCATTAACGGCGTCACCGTCAAGTGCGATGGTGCTGCCGCGGGCGGCACAGTCACCATGACATGGAGCGCTGTCGACGCTGACTCGCCCGACGCCCGCGTGAGCGCCGGCTATGTCCCGGTTCCTGCGGCTGCAGGCAGCATCGACCTGTCCTCGTTTACACCCCTGGCTGAAGGATTGAGCATTGGGGCAGGAACACAGCAGTGGACGCTCGACCAGGTTCCCACCGGCCAGTACCAGGTTGCGGTGATGGTCGAGGATGGCGCCAATCCACCCGTTCTGGTGGCCTCCGCCACGGTTATCGATGTGGTCGATCACAGGGCGCCCGCGCTGCCTACCGGCCTCACTGCCATCTCTCAGGCCGGCGAGTTGCTGGTGAAGTGGAAACAGAATCCTGAACTCGATCTAGCGGGTTACGAGCTCGGCTTTGGACTTTTCGATGACCCCGCCCAGTTCGTATATACCCGCACGTTAGGAGCAAAGGAGGTCATCACCGGCACAAACAACATCGTCGATGCCAAGGTTTGGGGACTGGATGACAACGTCGAGATCTATTACGGCCTGCGCGCCTACGACCTAAGCGGCAACTCCTCGAACTGGACGCCGCTGTCGAAAGCCACGCCCTGGGCGCTTTCACCCAACACCTGGACGCCGGAGCCGAATGGAACCGGCGCCGTAGCAGTCGAAATCGCTTTTGCCGTGCCCATGCAGGCACCAACGCTGGCAAACGCACTGACGGTGAAAGACGCCGAAGGCCATACCGTGCCCGGCAGCACCTATCAGCTTGTGCTCCTCGACGGAGAGACGGTGATCGGCCTGGGCTTCCGACCTGACCGTTTGCTCGTGGGCAAATTCACCGCCACCCTCAAGGGCGGCGCCGCCGGCGTCAAGGCCGAAGACGGAAGGATTCTCGGCGGCGACTATGCTTGGAGCTTCACGCTGGCCCCGCAGACGGTCTTCATGCCGCTGGCAGTACAGCCGTGACCGCATCAGCCGCTAGGTCGAAACGATAACCCTTGACCAGCACTTCCGGCACGGGTTGGTGATCCAGGTCCGGCGCACGCTCGAAGCCCATCGCCTCGTACAAGCGCATGGCTGCCGCCATCATATCGGTGGTGTGCAGCGTGATGGCCGCAGCGCCAGATGCCTTTGCCCGCCGCACGCACTCCCGCACCAGCGCCCCGCCGATACCCTGACCCCGCGCCTCCGGCCCCACCGCCAGCAAGCGAATCTCCGGCCAGGACAGGCCGCCGGAGACGCCATCAGGGCTGGAGAAAACAGCGCCGGCCGGATAAAGGAGCACCGTGCCCACGACCGAACCCGCTTGCTCAGCCACGATCTGTTCCGCCGGTCGCACATCGGCCAGCGTCGCTACAATGCTTTGCCGATAAAGCTGCCAGTGCATGGGGTGCAGCATGGCTGCGTATTCCTGGTAGGCCGCCAGAGTAACGTCCTTGATGGCTTCATGGTCTAATTCAGTGGCGGAGCGAAGGTGGAAAAAGGTCATCGATCGGACTCCATGATGAATGCGGGATCACTGATCTCCCAGTGGAAAGATATACTCGATTTCGCTAAAGGAATCGACGGCAAAGGCGTAGAAAAAGCGCAAGGTGGCAGAGCCGCCGTTGCGGATGCCGTGCAAAGCGCCGCCAGGGATGAAGACGGCGGTGTTGGGACCGACGCGCTGCTCACGGCCGTCGATGCTGACAATGCCCTCGCCGGCCAGGATGTAGTAGATTTCGGGTGGCGTGTGATGGTGGAGGACGAGCAGGCCGCCGGGGTCGATTTCGGCGACGCCGGCGGTCAGCGTCTCGGTGGGGGTCAGGCCGGCGCTGAAGAGCGTGCGCCACTGCACCTGGCCATGCTCCTCATCGTCCCACCCGGCCAGGATGCCGTCTTTTTCTTGGATGATGACAGGGCTGATCGTGGGCATTTTGTCGTCCCTCACTCACATTGTCAGAACTTCTGGGAAGCCGGGCGCGCGCAGGTCTGTGCCTAGCGCATCCTCCAGCAGCTTTACAACCTGCGATGACCAGGCGCCGCCGCCGTATTGCGACCTGGCCCGGATGAACGTCTGCTCGACCAGACCCGCCAACTCCAGCGGCACACCAAATTCGCGTCCCAGCTCGTGGGCGAAGTGCAGGTCTTTGCAGGCCAGATCCATGGTGAAACCGATATTGTAACTGCCGTTGAGGATGACCTGGCTCTCGGTTTCATGTACGAAGCTGTTGCCGGAGCTGGCTTTGATCGCCTCGAACGCCTGGGCAAGGTCGAGACCGCCCCGCCTGGCAAGCATCAGCGCCTCGCCGGCCGCCACCAGGTGGATGAAAGCCAGCATGTTGGTGATGACCTTGATCACCGAGGCGCTGCCCAACGGCCCCATGTGGAAGACTCTGCCGCCCATGGCCTGCAGCGCCGGTAGATGCGCCTCGAAGACCGGCTTCTCGCCGCCGACGAGGATGGTGATCTCGCCCGAAGCGGCTTTGTGCACCCCGCCCGTCACCGGCGCTTCCAGGCAGACCACGCCTCGCTCGGCGGCCAGCGCCGCCAGCCGGATGATCTCGCGGCGGTCGTTGGTGCTCATCTCGATCCAGGTCAGGCCGGGGCGGGCGCCGGCCAGGATGCCGTCTGGGCCGCCGACCACGGCTTGGGTGGCGGCAGGCGAGGGCAGACAGGTGAAGATGCTGTCACACGTCGCGGCCATGTCCTGAGGCGAATCCGCCCACTCTGCGCCTGCGGCCAGCAAGCCCGCGGCCGTCTGCCGGTTGAGATCGTGAATCGCAAGGGGAAAGCCAGCGCGCAGCAGGCTGGCGGCCAGATGGAAGCCGAGGTTGCCAACGCCGATGAAACCGAGCTTGTTCATGATTGCATTCTCACTCGACGGGCCGATCCAGCATCTCGAGGTGCAGGCGCTGGCCGGAGTAGGGGTGCCGGACGGCCACTTCCTCGTTCAGTTCCACGCCCAGGCCGGGTTGGGCGGAGGGCAGGATGTAGCCATCCTGCCACTGGATCGGCTCCTTCAGAATTTCGGCGTGGAAGCCGCCCCAGGTCTGGATGCATTCCTGGATCAGGAAGTTGGGGCTGCAGGCGCTGAGCTGGATGTCGGCGGCGGCGGCGATGGGACCGCAATAGAGGTGGGGGGCGATTTGGACGTAGTGGGCCTCGGCCATGCCGGCGATCTTCTTGGCTTCGAGGATGCCGCCCACCCGGCCCAGGGCCATCTGCAGGATGGAAGCGGCGCGCAGTTCTAGCACGCGGGCAAATTCGTATTTCGTCGTCAGCCGTTCGCCGGCGGCGATGGGGATGCTGGTCTGGCGAGCGACGAGGGCCATTTCTTCGGGTTTTTCGGGCGGGGTGGGTTCCTCCAGCCAGAGCGGGTCGTATGGCTCCAGGCGCTTGGCCAGACGGATGGCGCCCGAGGCCGTCATCTGGCCGTGGGTGCCGAAGAGCAGGTCGCACTTGCTCCCCACCGCCTCGCGGATCTTCCGCACGAAGTTCTCGGCCAGATCGAGCTTTTCGAGCGAGAGCTGGCGCGGGTCGAAAGCCGAATAGGGGGCGACGGGATCGAATTTGACAGCGGTGAAGCCCAGGCGCACATACTCGGCCGCGCGTTGGGCCGACAATTCGGCGTCGAAGTAGACGTTGACAGCGTCGCCCGGTTCGGGATAGAGATAGGTGTACGAGCGCAGCCTTTCGTGCACCCGGCCGCCCAGCAGTTCATACACCGGCTTGTTGGTTTCCTTGCCGATGATATCCCAGCAAGCCATCTCGATGCCGCTGAGGATGCCGAGGATGGAGGTATCGGGGCGCTGGGTGTAGCCGCTGGAATAGATGAGACGCCAGAGGCGTTCGATGTGGAAGGGGTTGGCGCCGATGACATAGCGGGCGCCGACATCCTCGACCATACGGGCGACGACGTGCGGGTGGAACGGCACCGAGTAGACTTCGCCGTACCCGGTCACGCCGCCGTCGGTGGTGAGTTTGAGGAAGATCCAATACAAGCCGCCGAAGTGCGGGGGCGGGTTGGCGACGACGAAGGTTTGGAGGTCGGTGATTTTCATGGCAGGGGGTAGGTGCGCGGATGAACGCAGATGGGCGCGGATGCGGAGGGGATTGTAGCAATGAGGCTTCATCTGGCACAACTCGCCCGTTCAACGTTCAAAGCGCCAGGGCCAACCCCTTTGCCGTGCACCGGGTATGATGCTAGAATGTCCTTATGACTCGATGAAAGATCACGCCAAGGAAGAAACGCCCATGAAAGTAATCGTCAGTGCAGGACAAACAGCCTTTGACACAAGCGAGGTGCGAGCGGCGTTGCACGCGGCGCTGAGTTACGAGACTTTTCTAGCTCATGCCAGGCGCAATGCTTATGAACGCGCCTGCCGCGCGTTCGAAGTACAGTTCAAGATCACGTCTGAGCAATTTCTACTGGACTTCGAGGCGGGCAAATTAGGTGATGACCAGGAGTACTTCGACTGGTATGCGGCTAAACGCGGCTTCGATCTTTGGGATCGACGGATGAGAATCCTTGGCGGGTTGTCGGTGTGAACGCGCGCGAATACTACCTGGACATCCAGGCGACTATTCATGCCGCTCCCCATGTACTGCGGTCAGAGATGAGTTTCGAAGAAATTGACATCACGGAGTGCTACATCAGGGGAACACTCCATCTGCTGGGAGATCTGGAGCTTCATGTCGCCGAATACGTTGTGACCGAACCGGGCATTCAGCGCCTCAAATATCGCTATCATCTGCAAGCATCAGAGAACAAAGCGCTTATCAGCCGTTGGGACAATGTTGCGCATTATCCCCAGCTTCCCACTTTTCCTCATCATCGGCATAATAGTCGTGGATTGGTGCAACCCGCAGAACCGATGGATGTGGTCAAACTGTTAGACGCAGTATTGGAGTTCATTCCAGCGAACAGAGGATGAAGAAGTCGGTGAAGTAAACGCGCAACCACCCCCGGCGATACCGGGGGTGGTTGGTGAATCAAAGAGAGAGACCGAGCTTACTTCAGCAAGGTCGGCAGGTAGAGGAAGCGGTAGCCATCCACCTTGTCGGTAGCGGTGTCAAGGATGTCGGTGGCGTAGGGGAAGTTGTGGAAGCCATCGCTGCCATCCGAGGCGACGAAGCTATGGGCAGTGATGCCGTACTTGTAGTCCTCGTTCGCCGTCTGTCCGGCTGCCTTCAACTGCGCCAGCCAACCTTCCAACACGTCCAGCTTGCCTCGCGTCGCCGTCTGGCGCTGGTCGATGATGCTCTGGCCGACGTTGTTGGGGAAGGAGTGACAGGCGCTGCATGAGGTCGGCTCGCCCGCCACAGCATGGCCGGGAAGGACGGGTGTGAGCAGGTGGCTGGAGATGTCGCCACTCTTGACCATACCGCCGTCCCAGGTGGTGATGACGCCGCTCTTAGCGGTTTCGGGGAAGTGGCAGCTCGAGCACACAGGCCCGCCGCCGTCATCCGCGGCCAGGAAGTGAGCGCTGGGGTTGACCTCGACCCCCGGCATCCCCCGCCCTTCGTACATCTCCTGCATGGGGTGATGCACTTCCGAGCCGGGCGTGATCGGTCGCGTGCCGCCGTTGGTGCCGTTGTGGCATTCGGTGCAGAGGGCATACTGCGACTTGCGCAATTGCGACGTCCCTTGCACGCCGGTCGTGTGCGAGCTATGGCACGTGACACACTCGATGGCGAATTGGGCCGTCTGCACGGTGAGCGAGGGGTCGCGGCGGTAGTCTTCGGAGTGGCAGCGCAAGCAGAAGTTCTGGGCGCCGATGGCCTGCAGGGTCTCGAGCGACTGCGAGTGAGCGCTGCGATTCCACTCCAACCACTGCTGGCGATGCTCTTTGGCGTGACCGGGATCGGTGGGGTCGGCGAGGTTGTCGTACCACCAGGCGGTGTTGGCCAGCGTGGGACTATAGACATCCAAGACATGGACATTGCCGCCCGGCACGTAGCCTTCGGGCCAGTCCCACTGCCCATTTTTGGTCTTGCCGCGCAGATGGCAGGCGCCACAGACCTCGGAATCGATCGAGGCGAAGATCTCGGCGTCCGCTGCTTTGTCGGGCGCCAACACATGCGCCTGGCCGGGTCCGTGGCAGGCTTCGCAGTTGATGCCCGGCTCGACCCACTCTTTCAGGGTCACATCGTAGCCGGTGGTGTGGCAGCCGGCGCAGGCATCGCGGTAGTCCTTGCTGGGGGCGGCATAGGGCGCCCATTGCCCGGTGGCCACCGTCCACTGGATGGGCAGCACCTTCCACAGGCCCTCCGGTGTGATGTCGATGTAGCGCTGTTTCCACTTCGGCCCCTGCGCGACCAGCGCGGCGTCGTCTTCTTGCCCTTGCAGCGGCTGCGGGCCGGCGCCGATCACCCAGTCGACATCATCGAGCGTGTAGGTGACGCCGTTCATCGTCACCGGGAACTGGCCGACGATGTTGGCCTCGCTCTTGGGGCGCACCTTCCAGGGATGGAGCGTGCGCTGGATGGCGGTGGCAGTCTGGCCGTGGCAAACGGCGCAGGTGGTGGAGCCGACATAGCCCTTGCTGTAGACTTTGCCGCCCAGGCCGTCGATGCCGGCCTTGAGGATGGCTTTGGCGTAGAAGTAGTTGTGCATGCCAAAGCTGCCCTCATCGTGCACCATCTTGTAGCCGGTGAAGGCCAGCTTGCAGGCATCGGAGGCGCCCTGCGCCGGGGCGCCATCGGTCTCGAAGTTGCCGCAGTTGTTGGCCAGACCCAGGTCGCGCAGCTGGTCGAGCTGAGCGTGGATCTCGGCCTGCCGCGAGTCGATGACTTCTTGCAGCTGCAGCTTCGAGCTGCCGGCGTGGCAGCCGCTGCACGAATCCGGTTCGCCCTCTTTCACCTCGCCGGGCATCGCCAGCTTCATCAGATGGCTGGCAATATCACCCGTATTGGCGGACTTGGCCGTGCCGGGCATGTGGCAACTGTTGCAGCTGGCGCCGGCGTCATCCAGGAAGTGGCGCGAGGGCATGTCGGGGATGCCGGGAAAGCCGATGCCCTCGAACATCTCCTTCATGGGATGGTGCACATAGCTCCCCGGCTCGAACTTGCCGGTCGCGGGCAAATGACCGTTGTGGCATTCGGTGCAGAGGGCGTAGGGTTCTTTGGCAAGCTGCGAGCTGAACTGCCCAGGCTCATGCGAGATGTGGCATGTCTGGCATTCCACGCTGTATTTGGCGTTGGCCGGGGTGATGGTGGAGTCGCGACGGGCGTCTTCCGAGTGGCATTGCAGACAGTAGGCAGGGCGGTTGCGCACGGCCTCGACGGCGTCGCTGTGGCCCGATGACAGCCATTCTATGTACTGCTGCCGGTGTTCTTTGGCGTGGCCGGTGTCGTTGGCATCGGCCGGATTGTCATACCACCAGGCGCTTGCTGCCGTCGTGAAGCTGTAGACATCGGTCACATGGACGTTGCCGCCCGGCACATAGCCCTCGGGCCAATCCCACAGCCCATCTTTGGTCTTGCCGCGCAGGTGACAGCCGCCGCACACTTCAGAATCGGGCTGGGCGTAGATGCCCCGCTGTCCCGGTGGATTGCCGATGTTCGCCGGATGGTTTGCCCCTGGCCCGTGGCAGGCCTCGCAGGTCACACCGGGGTCTGCCCAGGTTTTGTCATTGACGTTGTAGCCGGTGGTATGGCAGCCGGCGCAGGCGTCGCGGTAGTCTTTGGCAGGAGCCGCATAGGGGTCCCACCGCGCCTTCTCGACATTCCATTGGATGGGTAGAACCCTCCACAGCCCTTCGGAGGTGATGTCGATATAGCGCTGTTTCCATTTGGGGCCTTGCGCGATCAAGGCCTGCTCGTCTTCCTGACCCTGCACCGGCTTGGGGCCGGCGCCGATGACCCAGTCGACCTGAGCGAACGTAAAGGTTTCGCCGTTCATGGTGACGGGGAACTGGCCAACGATGTTCGCCTCTGCCTTGGGCCGCACCTTCCACGGATGCAACGTCCGCTGCAAGGTGGTATGCGTATTGGAGTGGCAGGCTTTGCAGGTGTTGGAACCCAGGTAGCCCGGCTTGCCCGCGTCGGGGGCGCCTGGTTCCGCTGCCGCCGCCGCCGCAAAGGCGAGGACGAGAACGAGGCTCAGGAGGACCGCAAGTAGGAGATTGCGTCGTTGCATGGATCAATTCCTCCTCGAACGATAGCTCTGATCGTCAGTGATCAGAGCACGACAGATTGGGGTGCGATGTGGCTGGGATGACTTGTGTGGCTGGCGACCTCCTGTGTATGAGATAGTTCGCTGGCCCGCCTGCGGCGCTTCCTCCTCAAGGTGAGCGCCGGTCGCATGGGAACAGGCAGGGGGCGATGGAGGAATGATAAAATAGTGTACGCGAAATGACAAATTGAGTCAGCCGATTAAAGCAGCATTAACAACACCGGCCGTTAGCCGCCGCGGACGCTTGACAGATGAAAATCAGATGTGATAACTTGTATGCACAAGTAGACAAGTGGCAAGTCGCAGGTGGCAGGTCGCAGGTCGCAGGTGGCAAGTCGCAGGTGGCATGTCGCAGGTGGCATGTCGCAGGTGGCAAGTCGCAGGTGGCAGATCGCAAAAAAAGCAAGTAGCAGGCGGCAGGCGAAACCTCCAAATTACCAATCCCCAATTACCAATCCCCAATAACCACCCCCCCATGCTCATCGACAAATCCAGCCCCGTCCCCTACTATCGCCAACTGGCCGACCTGCTGCGGCACGAAATCCGGCAGAAGCAGGCCCTGGGCGAACGGTTCCAGCTGCCGTCCGAGAACGAGCTGGCCGAGCAGCATGGCCTGAGTCGGGCGACGGTGCGACACGGGCTGGATGAGCTGGAGCGGGGCGGCTGGATTTACCGGCAGAAGGGCGTAGGATCGTTTGCGCCGGTGCGGCGGGTGGAAGAAGACCTGACCCTGCTCGTCTCCACGACCGAAGAAATGCGTCGGCGGGGCTGGCCGCTGGAAACGAAAGTGCTGCACCTGGAACAGATTCCCGCCCCGCCGCACGTGGCCATCGGCCTGGAATTGCCGGAAAACGCCCCGGTCATCGCCGCGCGCCGATTGCGGATCGTCGATGATACCCCCTTGAGCCTGCAAAACGTCCACCTGCCGGCCTCGCTCTGCCCCGGCCTGACTGCAACCGACCTTGCCGGCTCCCTCTATCGCTTGTTGGAATCGCGCTACGACTTGAAGCTGTGGACGGGCCGCGAGACATTGCGAGCGCGCGGGGCCAGCCAGGACGAGGCCGACTGGTTGGAGATCGAGCCGGGCGCGCCGGTCATGGTTGCCGAGCGCATCACCTATGCCGCCGATGGGCGCGCGGTCGAGTATCTGGAGGCTATCTGGCGCGGCGACCGCTACGATTTCACAGTGACCCTCGCCCGACCAACAGGCTGATCTATCGTCTATTCGTGCCATTCGTGATAGACAAGACTTTCCCGTGAAAGGAGTTATCCCATGAGCAATCCCCGCTTCTCCGCCAATATCAACACCTTCAACGCCTGCGCCGACCGCTATGTGCTTTCGGGCTATGGCCAGCGCCTGGGCACGGACGAACTCATCCGCGCCGCCACCCAAGTCCCCGGTCTCACCGGCGTCGAGGTCGTGGGCATGTGGCACGTGAACGATGGCAACATCGAGCAAGTCCGCCGCCAGATCAGCGACGCCGGCTTCGAGGTCACCTGCGTCACGCCCGACATTTGGGCCAGCAGCAAGTGGGGCTGGGGTTCGTTCTCGTCCAACGACCCTGCCATCCGCCAGGCCGCCATCCACGAGGTCAAGAAGTCGATGGAGTGGGCGCAGCAGCTCGAATGCAAGGTGGTCGACTTGTGGTTCGGGCAAGATGGCTTCGACTACCCCTTCCAGGCCGACTTCCTCAGCGCCTGGGATCGGTTGATCGAGGGCACAATTGCGTGCGCCGAGCACCTGCCCGAAGTGAATCTGGTCATCGAGTACAAGCCCAAAGAGCCGCGCACGCATTGCTTCATCGCCACAGTTGGCAAGACGGCGCTGTTGCTCGAACGGGTGAACAAGCCCAATGTGGGGGCGATGATCGACGTGGGGCACGCGCTGATGGCCTACGAGAATGCCGCCGAATCCGCCGCCCTGCTGCAATACTTTGGCAACAAGCTGTTCTACATGCACTTCAACGACAACTGGCGGCTGTGGGACGACGATATGACGGTCGGCTCGATCCACACGGTCGAGATGCTGGAGCTGCTGTACTGGCTCGACCGCATGAACTACACCGGCTGGTACGCGCTCGACATCTTCCCCTACCGCGAGAACGGCATTCGCGCCGCCTCCGAAAGCATCGCCTGGATTCAGGGCCTGCACAACCTGCTCGACAAGATCGGTCGCGATCGCGTCGCCCAAGTGATCGCCAGCGGCGACGCCATGGATGCCTCGGCCATGCTGCGCGGGGCGCTGCTAGGATAACAACAGTCAACAATCGACAATCAACGGTCAACTCCTTACTCCCTACCCCTTACTCCCATGATCAAACAACTCTTCGACCCGCACATGTTCAACTACATGTGGGAAAGCATCGTCCCTGGCGACAACTTCATCGTCGGCACCTACTATCTCGAAGACACAGTAGACGAAATCGACGCCGACTTCATCGACCACCTCGAGCAGGTGCAGCGGCTGGCGCTGGAAGGCTCGACCGCCAGCTGGATGGAGGTCAGCGAAGAGACGCCGGAACTGCGCGACAAGCTGAGCAGCAAAGTACTAGGCTACTACGAGATCCCGGCCCCGCGCGGCACGAAAAAAGCCGTCATCCAGCTTGGCTTCTCTACCGCCGCCTGGGACGTGAACACGAATGTGCCCATGCTGCTGCTGTCCATCGCCGGCAACTGCTTCGCCTTCCCCACCAAGATGCGGCTGCTCGACATCTACATCCCCAAAAAGCTGGCCGACAAGTTCAAAGGGCCCAAGTTCGGCGTACCGGGGATTCGCGACAGGCTGGGGGTGTACGACCGTCCACTGGTGCTGCACATCATCAAGCCCAAGATGGGGATGACGCCGGAAGAAACGGCGGCGCAGGTCTATCAAACGGCGCTGGGCGGGGCAGATCTATGCAAAGATGATGAAATGTGCAGCGAGTTGGACAACTGCCCCTTCGACGCCCGGCTGGAAGCGGTGCAACGGGCGCTGGAGAAGGCCGAAAAAGAGACCGGCAAGAAGATGCTGTACATGGTCAGCATCACCGACGAGGTGGATCGGGTGCAGGAAAAGGCCCGGCGCGCCTGCCAGGCCGGGGCGAGCGGCCTGCTGTTGGCCTATTCGACCGGGCCGTCGATGTTGCGCGTGCTGGCCGAAGACCCACAGATCACCTCGCCCATCCTGCTGCACGTCTCCCACATGCTGGCCCTGCTCCCCACCATCAACTTTCCCGTGCTCGCGAAGATCATCCGGCTGTGCGGCGCCGACATGATGCTGACGCCGGGCATTTGGTCGAGCATCCCGGTGGCCTCGATGGAGGAATGCTACCGCACCGCCCAGACCATGCTGGCTCCGTTCTACCACCTCAAGCCGATCTGGCCGATGCCGGGCGCGGGCGTGCACCCCGGCGCGGTCGAACCGATGCTGGCCGAGCACGGCCTCGACATGATCTTCATGGCCGGCGGCGGCATGTTGGGCCACCCCATGGGTTACACCGCCGGGGCCAAGGCCTTCCGCCAGGCCATCGACGCCGCCCTGGCCGGCATCCCGCTGGATGTGGCCTCCAAGACGAACCCCGAACTACGCGGCGCCCTCGAGACCTGGGGCTACCGCAAGCGCCCGCATACGCGCTGGGGCTATCTCAACCGCGAGTTCCACCCCAGGTTCGGACCCAAGAACATCTGAGTTATGCGTGATGCGTGAAACGTGATGCGTGAGATTCACGTTTCACGCCGCTCCAAAAAGACCGCGATGGCGCTTATCCCATTCCCCGACCTCATGACCGCAGCCGCGCGCGGGGGCTATGCCGTTGGCTACTTCGAGAGCTGGAACCTGGAATCGCTCCTGGCAGTCGCCGGCGCCGCCGAAGCCACGCGCTCGCCCGTCATCCTCGGCTTCAGCGGCATCTACATCCCCCACCCGCAGCGCGTTGCTGCTGACCGGCTTGGCCCCTACGCTGCCCTGGGGCTGGAAGTCGCCCATTCCCTCACCGTCCCCTGCTGCCTGCTGTTCAACGAATCGCCGCACCTGGATTGGGTGTTCGAGAGCATCGATCTCGGCTTCAACCTGACCATGTTCAGCGATGAGGGGATGAGCGCCGAGGAGCAGGCCGCCATCGCCAGGAAAGTGGTCGAGCGGGCGCATCCGGCCGGGGTTGCAGTGGAGGCGGAGATGTCGTCGCTGACCGGGCTGAGCGAGGAGCTATCCGCCGCCCCGCCCGACCTGCATCTCACCGACCCCGCCGCCGCTGCTGCCTTCGTGGCCGAGACGGGCATCGACGCCCTGGCCGTCAACATCGGCCAAGCGCATCTGCACGGTCGGGGGCAGTTGCGGCTCGACTTCGAGCGGCTGGCTGCGCTGCGCCGGGCTGTGTCCGTGCCGCTGGTGCTGCATGGCGCCACCTCGGTCGCCCGCGACGACCTGGCCGCCGTCGCCCGCACCGGCATCGGCAAGATCAACGTCGGCAGCGCCATCAAGCGCGCCTTTTTCGAAGCCACACGCCGCGCTTGTCTGGCCGCCGGCGAATCGTACAATCCCTATGATGTCCTCGGCTCCGGCTTCCCCAGCGATGTGCTGACCGCCGGCCGGGTGGCGATGCAAGCCGTGGTCGAGGACATGATGCGGCTGTTCGGCAGCGCCGGCAAGGCGTGATCGCCTTACACACCCGTAGTTTTTACGGGAAGTATCGGTAAATGTCCTTTCTATGCAAACAGCGGACGAAGATCACCGTCTCCCCAACGATCTCCACCCCGATCCGATAATCGCCCAACCGGATACGATAAGCTGAAGCAAATGCTTGTCCCGTATTTGCTTCAAGTCACGAGCAAAACTGGCCTCGAAAGAGACTCTCACGCTCTTCCCTCGACAATGGCAGTGATGTCCTCCTCAGTCACAAACTCATTCCGCCTCCCTTCGCTAATGGCATTCGCCAGCCCCACTTCTTCGAGCGCCTCCACCACAATTTCCGAGAACCATTCGCGCTTCTCCTGCACCAATTCAATCATTATCTCGCGCAGCAAATTCCTCGTCTGAACTTCGTTGATCGTCAATTCCATCTTGCAACTCCTTGTTCAGCCTGTGGCCGAGACGATATCGCTTCCATCGCAGAGTATAGGTCACGAGTGTTTGGCTGTCAATGCCGAAGGAACCCCCACCCCTATGCCAGCATCCTTCCCCCATGTCGCTCTCTATCGCCAGATGCTCACCATCCGCCGCTTCGAGGAGCGCTGCAACTATCTGTATATGCAGGGCCGCATTCCCTCGACTTTGCACCTGTACATCGGCCAGGAAGCGGTGGCC
>CAYWPZ010000105.1:0-9945 GCA_964460135.1 uncultured Caldilineales bacterium
CAGCAAGTCCTGGAAATTGGGCACCCAGACCACCCCGCGGCCGCCAAAGGTGGTGAGCGGATCGTTGGTCAGTTCGCCCTCGCCCACATAGGCCAGCATTTTGCCGCTGAAATCATCGGTAGAGACGCGCAGATAGGTGAATGGCTCGGCCTTCACCCGGCCCACGACCGTGCCGTAGGTGTTCTCTTTGCCCACCGTGCCGGCGATGATGTCCTGGAAATCCATCACCGGGATGTCCGAGGGGATGAGCGACTGCTCCATGAACACGTCCTTGGGCAAATTCGAGCAGTGGAAGATGACGCCCTTATCGGGGTCGTCGCCATAGTTGTTGTTCCAATCGACGATGGCGCTGGGCCTGCCCGAGGCCAGCGCCAACCCGTACATAGCCACCACTCCGGCGATGTCGGTCTCGCAGGCCGAGGGCAACAGGCCATTGCTCATCATGCTCATCAACGTGCAAGGGACGATGCCAAAGTATTTCTCCATCGAGTCCCAGCACTGGACGGCGGTTGCCACCAGCTCGTTCCTGGCCACCCATTCATCCACCACCACGCCGAACTTCGCCATCTTGAACAGGGATTCGCTGGGGATGCCTTTGGTGGGGATGTAGCCCTGGATTGCCTCCAGCTTGGCTTTCACCGAGGCCTGCTCATCGCTCATCTTGCCGATCATGGCGAAGACCTCGGAGAGATCGAGCGTCTCGATGCTGATGCCGTTGCGTTCCAGCAGCTTCTCGCTAAAGCGGACGGTGTTGAAAGCCTGGGGTCGGGCGCCGATGACGCCCATGCGGGCGCGGCGCAGACCCCGGGTCACGCGGCAGGTGGCGGCGAAGCGGCGCAAATCCTGGCGAAAGCTCTCGCTGGCGGGATCGACAGTGTGCAGCGAGGTGAGCGAATACTTGATACCGTATTGCTTGAGGTTGTTGCAGGCCGACATCTTGCCGCAGAAGGAGTCGCGACGATGCGAGAGGCCCATCTTGTCCGGTTCGTCGGGGAAAGCCTGGACGAGCACCGGCACATCGAGATCGGCCAGACGTAGGGTGTTGGCGATTGCCTTCTCGTCGCCGAAGTTCGGCAGGGTGATGAGGATGCCGTCGATCTCGTCCCGATGCTGGCGAAAGAGATCGGCGCATCGATGGGCGTCGGCCAGATTCTCGACGCTGCCGTAGAGCGTGGTCTCTGGCGAAAGGGCGACGGCGGCGATGCCTTCCTCTGCGAGCACCTTCAGCACAGCCGCGCGCCCGGTCTCGCAGAGATGGGCGGGAAAGAAGCCCCGGTTGCCAACGATGACGCCCAGGGTGAGTTGCTTCTGAAACAATGACATCGGAACCTCCATGTTCGACGGGATGAATGATCTGGTTCAGGTCCTTTGACAGGACCACGGACGGTAGACGGTGGACGATGGACGGCGGCGATTCCTTCCAGCCAGGCCCGGCTCCTTCGCTCATCCCTCTGCGAAAGGAAACGCCAACCTTCACGCCTCATGCCGAACTCGCACGCACGATCAGCGTCGGCTGGATATGGGCGTAGCGCGGGTCGCCGCCGGTGGTATTGTCTTCCTGCTCGGCCTCGATGCGCCGCACGACTTCCTGCACCGCCGTACAACCCAGCCGGTGCTGGTCGTGATGGATCGTCGTTAGCGGCGGCGAAAAGTAGGCCGCCTCGGTGATGTCGTCGAAGCCGACCACGGCCAGTTCCCCGGGCACAGCAATACCGCGCCCGTGCGCAAAGTGCAGGACGCCCAGAGCCATCTGATCGTTGCCGGCAAACACCGCCTCCAGGTCGGGAACCTGAGCGCGCAATTGGGCGATGCCTTCGCTGCCGCTGACCGATGACCAGTCGCCTTCGACGCACCACGCCGCCGGCGCCTGAATGCCTGCCGCCGCCAGCGCTTTCTCCCAGCCCGCCTTGCGTTCGCGCGCCTCCCACCAATCCAGCGGCCCGGTGATGTGCCCGATCCGCCGGCGGCCTTGCGCCAGCAGATGCTCGGTGGCCAGGCGCCCGCCGGCCTCGTTGTCGATGGCGACGATGTGCCAGCCCTCGCGTGGGGCCATGGTCAAGAACACGATGGGAACCGACGCCTGGGCCAGGTGATCCACAAACTCCGCCCGGTTTTCGCCCACCTCGGCTACGGCCCAGATGACGCCGTCCACCTGTCGCGCCAACAAGTCGTCGAGCAAGGGCTGCACCCGAAAGCCGCCGAAATCGGGCAGTTCTTTCAACAGCAACGAGTAGTTCATCCGTTGCGCCTGCGCCGCAATGCCGTTCAGGGTGCGCGAGGGGCCGGTGTACATCAGCCCGGCCGTCACCACCCCCAGCGTGTGGCTGCGCCGGCGGATCAAACTGCGCGCCAGCACATTGGGACGATAGCCCCTCTGCTCGATGATCGCGAGCACGCGCTGGCGGGTTTCTGGGGCCACATCCGGGCGCCCGTTCACCACTCGCGACACCGTTTGAATAGAAACACCGGCTTCCTTCGCGACTTCCTTGAGGGTGGTGGGGATTTTGCGGGTGGCTGCCATAGCACAGATGAAAACAAAAAATGAGAATAGGCGTTATCGTTCCCGTTACCGTTCACAGCAATCGTAGCACAGCCACTGCCGGGCGTCAAGAAGCGAGTGCGGCAGAGAGGCGGCATTCGCTTCTGGCGCCGTTGCTCAGGGCCGGGCCGCCCGCCGCCAGGCGGCGACGACCGCTTGTCGAAGGCGGTGGGTCGCACTAGAATGCAGCCGTGGCCCCCTTCGCTCGTCGCACGCTCAGGCTCCGCACCCGACTGCCGCTTTATCTTGTTGCCGGTCTGCTCGGGCTGCAGCTCATCGCGCCCGACCGCACCTGGACCTATCTGCTGGGCGGGCTGGCGGCGCTGCTGGGCTTCAGCTATCTGTGGGCGTACGATCTGCTGCTGGGGATCCAGATCGAACGCGTCAGCCAGGGCATGTGGGTGGTGGCCGGCGACCGCCTGAACGAACGCTGGTCGCTGTTCAACGCCGGCGCCCTGCCGCTGCTGTGGGCCACCGTGCGCGACCGTTCCAGTATCCCCGGCTATCACATCGACCGCGTCGTGGCCGCCGGCAGCCGCGCCGGCTACACCTGGGAGACAGAGGGCGTCTGCTCCCACCGCGGGGTCTTCACCCTGGGGCCGTGGTCGGTCTCTGGCGGCGACCCGCTGGGGCTGTTCGAGATCGAGATCACCTTTCCCGAAGTGCGCACCCTGCTCGTCTACCCGCGCGTCATGCGCCTGCCTCAGATCGATCTCCCTCGCGGCAGCGCCGGCGGCGCCTTGCGACAACCGCGCCCCACCCAAGCCGCCACCCTGCTGACCAGCCATGTGCGACCCTACACTCCCGGCGACAGCCTGCGGCTGATCCACTGGCGCAAGAGCGCCCAACAGAGCCGGTTCATGGTGCGACAGTTCGACCTGGAGCCGGCCGGCGATCTCTGGATCCTGCTCGACCTGGACGCCGCCGTTCAATCTGGCGAGGGCGCCGAAAGCACGGTCGAATATGCCATCGTTCTGGCGGCGTCGTTGGCGGCCCGCCACCTGGCCGAGAACCGGGCCGTGGGGCTGATCGGCTTTGGCCGCGAGACCGTGCTGACGCCGCCGCAGCCCGGCCACGCCCAACTGTGGCCGCTCTTGCAGGCCCTGGCCCGCCTGGAGCCGGGCGACGAGTGGCCCCTGGCGCGTGTGCTCGACCGCATCGGCCCCAACCTCGGGCGCGGGCGCACCCTCGTCGCCATCACCCCGTCGCTCGATCCGGCCTGGGTGGGCGAAATGCTCCGGCTCAGACGTCGCGACATCGCCGCCGCCGTCCTGCTGGTGGACGCCGCCTCCTTCACCGCCCCCTCGACGGCCGCCCCGCCGCCCGCCCCATTCCGGCTTGCCGCCTTGTGCGACCTGCTGGCCGATCACGCCATCCCCACCCACCTCATCGACCGTAGCTTCGTCTTTCGACCGCTGATCGCGATCAAGCGCAAACGCACCGTCTACAAAACCCTGGGCACCGGCCGCGTCGTCGCCGTCGAAGTGGAGGAAGAAGTGTGATCAACGGTCCCTTGCTCGTGCGTCTCCTTCGCTTCCTCTACCTGCGTCTGGCCCCGGCCGAAGGCTGGCTGAGCGTGATCGGACTCGCCGCCGCCTTGCTGTCGCTGACACTGGGCATCGAACAGGCCCGCTGGACCCCCGCCGCGCCCCCCTCCCACAGCCTCGCCCTCGCCGCCGCCCTGGTTGGCCTCCTGCTGGCCAAGGGGGCGCGTCGCGGCTGGGGGGCGGTTCTGCTCGGCGTCGCCCTCGGCCTTGTCTTCTGCATCCTCACTGCCGCCCGCGCCTGGCCGACGTTGGTGGTAGGGTGGAGCAACCTGGTCTTCGGGCTGGCCTGGCTGCAAGACCACCGGGCCGAGTTGAACGGCATCCCCATCGGGTTGTGGTTGGGTGAGCACTTGGCCCGCTGGTGGGGGATGATGGCGGCCTGGGGGCAGGCGGCGCTGGCCGGGCAGCGGGTGGTCGCAAAGGAACCTCTGGCCTTTTTTGTCTATCTGGCGGTGTGGGCCGCGTCGGCCTGGGCCGGGTGGACGGCCTACCGCCGCCATCGCGCCCTCGCCGCCCTGACCCCGGCCGGCGCGCTGTTGGCGGCCAACGTCTACTACGCTTTTGGCGAGGTCGAGTGGCTGCTGCTCTTCATGGCCGGGCTGCTGACCCTGGCCGTGGCCCTGCGCCAGCACACCCTGCATCAGCAATGGCAGCGGGAGGGCGTGGACTTCTCGCCCGAGCTCCGCCTCGAAGCCTCGCTCTACGGCCTTGTGCTGGCGGCCGGGGTGGTAGCGGCCATGCCTCTGCTCCCCAATCTCGACCTGGCCGCCCTGGCCGCCGGCATCCGCCAGGCCGTTGGCGGCCCGGCCGCCGCCGCCGAAGACAAGGTACAGACCATCTTCCCCGCCCTCGACCGGCCCCGCCCCCAGGCCCCCATCGGCCTCTCCACCCCGGCCGGCGGCCTGCCACGCGTTCATCTCCTGGGCAGTGGGCCAGAGCTGGCGGAACGGCCGGTGATGACCGTGCGCACCAGCGACCCCGACCCGGCCGCCCATCAAGCCAACTATCGCTGGCGGGGCTTCACCTACTCGATCTATACCGGTCGCGGCTGGGAAAACCCGGAAACCGTTTCGGAGCAGCGTTTCGGCCCCGGCCAGGTCTGGCTGCAACCGTCGCCCGTCGCCCGCCGCCCCCTGCGGCAGATCGTCGCCTTCGCGACCGAGGCTGCGGGCGGCTGGCTGTATGCGGCCGGCGAACCCATCTCAGCCGACCATCCCTACATCGCCTATTTGCGCCAGCCCGACGACGCCATCGGCCTGGAGGCGGACGCGGCCAACTACATCGCCCTCTCGCACATCCCCGCCGTCTCGGCACAAGCGTTGCGCGCCTCACCCCCGCCGCCCACCGATGCGGTTGCGCTCGCCTACTACACCCTGCCTCCCACCGTCCCCGACCGCGTTCGCCAGCTCGCCCAGACGGCCACAGCCGGCGCTGCCACCGGCTATGACCAGGCCCGCCTGTTGGAAGCCTATCTGCGCCGCTTCCCCTACGACCTGACCATCTCCGAGCCGCCCCCCGGCGTGGATGTAGCCGACTTTTTCCTGTTCGATTTGCAGCGCGGCTACTGCGACTACTATGCTACGGCCTTTGTGGTCATGGCCCGCAGCCTGGGCTTGCCGGCGCGGCTGGCCATCGGTTATGCACCCGGCGACTACGATCCCGTCGCCAACCACTTCCTCGTCAGCGAAGCCCAGGCCCATTCCTGGCCCGAGGTCTACTTCGCCGCCCCAGACGGCGGTTCCTACGGCTGGATTCCCTTCGAGCCTACGGCCTCGCAGCCGACTTTTGTCTTTGCTCCGGTCAACGACGTCCAGCCGGCGAACGCGTCCGCCTTGGCCGCCGACCTGGCCGCCCTCCGCCGCCGCGCCTGGCTGAACACCGCCCTGCGCCGGAGCCTGCCGCTGCTGGCCGGGCTGGCCGTCATCCTGCTGGGGGGAGCGGCGCGGCGCGAATGGCGCTTGCGCCAGCAGGCGGCCAACCCCTGGCAATTGGCCTGGCTGCGGCTGCAAAGCTGGGGCTGGCGCTGGCAAGTGATCCCTGCCGTCTGGCTGACCCCGCGCGAATACGCCGCCCGCTGGCAAACGCGCCTGCACGGGCAGCCCGCCGCCGCCGCCCTCCTCGCCCAGATCGACGCCCTGGGCGAGGCAGTCGAACGCCGAGCCTTTGCCCCGCCCGCCCATCGCCCGCCCGACCCCGCCGCCGCGCCCGCCTGGCGTCGCCTCCGCCGCCTGCTCTGGCGGCAGCGGCTGCGGAGCTAACACCTGACACCTGACAGGTGTCAGGTGTTAGAATGTGTATCACACCCGATCTCACCCCTTCCTATCCACCCGCCGCCCGCCACCCGCCACCCGCCACCCACCACCCGCCTCACTCCTCACGTTTCACTCCTCACTCCTCCCGCCCATGGACATCTTCGCCGCCTTTGGCCTGGCCTCGGCCGCCGGCCTCAACGCCTACCTGCCCTTGCTCATCGTCGGCCTGCTCTCGCGCTACACCGACCTGCTCAGCCTGGCCGCGCCCTGGAACACGCTGGAGAACCCGTGGGTGTTGGCTGTGCTGGCTGTACTGCTGCTGATCGAAATGACGGTGGACAAGATCCCGGCCGTAGACAGCATCAACGACGCCATCCAGACCTTTGTGCGGCCGGCGGCGGGGGCCATTCTCTTTGCCGCCAGCGGCAGCGTCGTCAGCGACCTCAGCCCGGCGCTGGCGATGATCGCCGGCATCCTGGTGGCGGGCGGGGTGCACGGCGTCAAGGCGGCGGCGCGGCCGGTGGTGACGGCGACGACGGCCGGGCTGGGGAATCCGGTGGTGAGCGTGGTCGAGGATGTGGCTTCGGCGACGATTACCGTGCTTTCGATCCTTGTGCCCGCCCTGGCTGCTCTGGTGCTGGCAATCCTGCTCTTTCTGGTGCTGCGCAGAATCCGGCGTAGGCGCTCGACTTCTGCTGCAAATGGACAGTAGCCGGGATTGGGAAACCAAAAAAGAAATCCGTGTCAATCCGTGATCATCTGTGTCCCCAGAAAACTCAGTGTGCGTCGGCGCGATAGAAATCGCGCGGGAGGGCCAGAGCAAAGAGGCCGCCGATGACGGCCACCCACGCCAGCCCCTGCAACACCGCCGCCAGCCCGATGCGGTCGCCCAGCCAGCCGGCCAGGGCTGCGCCCACGGCCCCGCTGGCAAACATGAAGCCCAGCACCAGCCCTGAAGCCAGCCCCTGGCGGCCGGGCAGCATTGCTTGCGCCATCACTACATTGATGCTGTGGCCGGCGGTCACGCATAGCCCGGCCAGGAACAGCAGGGCATAGAAGGCCAGGCCGCCGGCATCGAGATAGAGCCAAACGAACGGCGCCGTCAGGAACATGCTGCCGATGACCACCTGCCAGCGCCCGATGCGGTCGGCCAGGCTGCCGCCCACCACATTGCCGATGGCGCCGCCGATGATGACCACCGACAGGGCCACGCCATAGGCAGACGCCGACCAGCCCAGGTCTTGCAGATGCTTGGGCAAAAAGGTGACGGTGGTGGATTGCACCGTCATGCGGGTGAAAAGCAGCAGGGCAAAGAAGACGAGCGACAAGCGCCCCAAGCGCAAGCCGGCCGGGCGCGGCGCCGCCGGCAGGCGCCCGTGCTGGTGCAGGGGAAGGGGCCGTTGGCGCCACATCCACACCCCCGTCATCAGGGTGAGCGCAGCCAGGAACAAGAGGCCGGCCGGGCCCCAGGCATCGACCAGCCCCCCCGCCAGGCTTGGCCCCAAACCCGACCCCATCTGCCCGAAGAGGAAGAAGACGGCGGTGGCAGTTGTGATCTGGGCCAGGGGCACGCGGCGGGCGTTGACCGCGCCTTCGGGATGAAAGGCGCCGGAGCCGAGGGCCGAGATGACGAGGAAGACGATCGACAGCCAGGGGTTGCGGCCAGAAACCAGGGCCGAGAGGGCGAAGAAGACGGCGATCCAAACAGCCCCACCCGCCGCCAGCCGCCGCGTCCGGCTCTGGTCCGAGAGCCAGCCGAACAGGGGCTGGGTGAGGGCGTTGGCAAAGGTGAAGGCGGTGGCGATGAGGCCGATGGCGGTGTTGCTGAGGCCCAACGGCAGGCTGAGCAGGGCCAGCATCAGCGAGACGCAGCTGGTGAGGACATCGATGCCGGCGTGCCCCACGGCATTGGCCAGATAGCGCCGGTCGCGCAGAAAGGGCGGCAGCGAGAGGGCCGCCGGGGTGTGGGCAGGGGTCATGGCCTCGCGGCTCCCGTCTTTGTGGCCAGGATGATGCCTTCGTGCAGGCTGAAGGTCGTCTCGTCCCCGCTGCCCTGCGGCGCCAGGAAGTCGCGCGCCGGCCCCTGGCTGCCCCAGAGCATGTCGGTCAGGGCGGCGCGGTCGGCCGGCGGCACGCCCATGCGCTCCATCCAGGCGTGGAAGCCCATTGGCTTGAGCAAGCGCTCGCTGTGTTGCACGCTCAGCCCGGCCGCCTGGCAGAAGCCGATCAGTTCGTCCAGAGGGTGCAATTGGCCGTGCGAGGGGTCGCGCAGCTTCTCGAAGGCATTGACATAAGCCGCAGCGGCGGCATCGTCCGGGCTGATGTTGTCCACCAGCGCCAGCCTGCCGCCGGGTTTGAGCGCCCGCGCCCACGCGCGAACGGCCGCGGCCTGATGGGGGAAGTGGTGCAGGGCCACGCGGCAGGTGATCAGGTCGAAGACGGCGGCGGGGAAGGGCAGGCGTTCGCCATCGCCCTGCAGCCAGAACACGTTGTCCAACCCCTGCTGGCGGCCAAAGGCCCGCGCCGCCGCCAGCATGTCGAAGGTGATATCGAGGGCGACGACCAGGCGGGCGCGGCGGGCGATGGCCAGGGCCGAATGGCCGCCGCCGGGCGCGACATCGAGCGCCAACCAATCAGGCTGCGGGTCGGCCAGCTCGGCCAGGCGACGCAGGCTGTCGCCATGGGCATGGACGGCCGAGCGGACGTAGGCTTCGGCGTGGGCGCCGAACTGTTGTTGGACGAGGGTTTTGCTTGCCATCCCCGCAGTTTAGGCCAGGTGCGACGCGCTGGCAACCTGCGGTTGCAGCAAGTGCGCCGCCGATTCTGCGCCCATCTCCAGCCTGATCCCCTCGCGCTCGATGTTGCGGGCGAGCGGAAAGCCCTTCTCGCGCATGAATTGCCAGCGCTCCTGGCCGATGACGAAGGGGTTGAAAAGGACGTCGTATTCGAGCGAGAGGCGGGAGCCGAGCCTCCAGATGGCATCACGGATTGGCCCGGTCTCGTGCGCGACCACAACGGCGATATCGATATCCGACTCGATGGTGTCATCACCGCGCGATTTGGAGCCAAACAAGATCAGGTCGATGACTCCGAATTCAGGCCGCGCGCACAAGCCATGAATGAGGGCATTCATGGCTTGCTGTTCGTTGCCGGGCAATGGCCGCCAAGCGTTCATGCGTAACCGTGCGCTTCGAGATAATCAAGGCTTTGTTCGACGAATTCCTGCGGCCAACAGAGTGGCAACCTCGGCCTCATCGAGATTCGTGTGCAGATCGTAGTCCGCAGTCTCTCTGGCCTCCATGGCTTTGCCATAGGCATCGCTCAACGCCGGCGCGAACACGCCCGTCTTGACGAAGTGTTGGCGAAAGCTGGAGATGACGCCGCTGTGTTTGCTGCGGCTGATGTCTTTGCTCAGCAAGAGGGCGCTGGCGGCGTAGAAAAAGGCGTAATAGGCCCGGTCCACGGCGATGCCGGCATAGCCGCCGTCCAGGTTGTGGTGTCCGGCGGCCAGGGTGCGCTGAGCGGCCAGGCTGCGCCAGGCCTCGGCGATGTAAGCGACGATGGCGGTGCGGTCGGGGGTGGACATGGGCGGGGTGGGGGCGGCGGT
>CAYWPZ010000105.1:9955-15412 GCA_964460135.1 uncultured Caldilineales bacterium
GGGGTTTGCTGGCTGTTTTGGGGGGGGGGGGGGGGGGGTCTGGGGGGGGGGGGGGGGGCGGCGGTGGGGGATACAGGAAATAGTGCATGTCGTAGGCTTCGCTGAGCACGCCTTCGCCGCTGGCGAGGATGGTTTGGCAGAGCCAGAGCAGGTCGGGGTCGACGACGAGCTTGTGGATGGCGTCGAACAGGAGGGCGTGATCGATGGCGGGGAAGAATTGGACGATGTCACCCTGCAATACATAGCGGTGGCGGCGGCCGAAGCGCTGGCAGCGGTCGAGGGCGGCGTGCGTGCCCTTGCCCTTGCGGTTGGCGTAACTATCGTGGATGAAGCGGCGCTCGAACAACGGCTCGATCACGTTGCAGAGGGCGTGGTGGACGACGCGGTCGCGGAAGGGGGCGGCGCTGATCAGGCGGCGCTTGGGCTCATGGACATAGAAGCTGGCATAGGGGCCGGGCCGATAGCTCTTGTCCTGCAATTCAGCCTGGATGTGCAGCAGGTTTTCGACGGCGTTCATCTCGAAGGTGGCGGCCGGCGGCTGCCCGCGCTTGCCTTTGCGGGCCTTGTGCCAGGCCAGCCAGAGGTTGTCCCAGTCGTAGACCTGGGGGTAGAGATGGCGGTAGGATTGGCTCATGGGCCGGAAAAAGGGCGAATAACGTTTCGTAGTAACGACTTTAGTCGTTACTACGAGGATGGCCGCGCGCGCGCGGCTGGGGGGCGAAGCAAACCCTTCGGGTTTGCCGCCCCCCAGACCCCCCAGAAATCAGTATAGCAGAAGTCAGCATCCAGAAACCAGAAACCAGAACTAACGAGAGATGGGGGAGACCAAAACCCGAAAGCCGATGTAGTCGTTCCTGCCGTACGGATCGAGCCCGCCCCGGGCGGCCGCCCCCACGGCGTCTTTGCCATTCCAGAAGGCGCCTCCTAGCAAACGATAGGCTTCCCAAGAACCTTCATCGGCGCGGTCCGCCGTCCATTCCCACACATTCCCGGCCATGTCCCAGATGCCGTCTTTCGTCCGGCCGGCTGGGTACATGTGTACGGGCGTGGTCTGGTTCAGCTTGCTTTCGCGGGTGTTGGCGTTGGCGGCGTCGAAGTCCGGCCCCCAGGGATAGTTCTCCTTCCCGGCGGCCTGCCGCCATTCGGCCTCGGTGGGCAGCCGGGCTTTCACTTGCTGGCCCTCGCCCTGTAGCCTGGCCGTCAGCCGGGCGCAGTAGGCGTTGGCCTCGTACCAGCTGACGCCGACCACGGGCTGGGTGGGGTGGTTGAAGTGGCTGTCGTCCCAATAATAGGGTTCCATCCGTCCAGCTTTCCACTCCCATCCTTCTTTACTCCACCACTCTCGACCCTCCGACCTGTAGCCGCCCGCAGCCATGAAACGCTGGTACTGCTTGTTCGTCACCGGGTAGCGGCCAAGTCTGAAATGGGCGCCGGAGATGGGGACGAAGTCATCCAGGCCGGGCGGGTCGTTGTCCAGGTCGGCCAGCAGCAGCCCGGCTTCCAGGCGTTGGCGGGCCAGCAGCGGGCCGGCTTCCAGGTGTGGGGGCGGCAGGGCGGGGCGCTGCATGGCGTCAGTCAGGCGGGCAGGGAAGGCGTCCAGCGCCCACGCCACCATGCGGGCGTCCTCGGCCTCGCCGGCGCGCTGCGGCGTCAGCAGGCGGGCGTAGGCTTCGCCCAGCAGCAGCGCCCGCCGCCGGTCGGCCTCGGTCCGGAGATCCTCAGGCAACAGGGCGTGCAACACGCTCAGCACATCGTCGAAACGGCTCGGCTCCTGGAAGACCAGGTAGCCCAGGCCCAGCAGCACGGCCTCGCGCCAGTTGGGGTCGTCGATCTTGAGTTTGAATTTGGCCCGGAAGTCGCCGGTGGCCAGGTGTCGCGCCGCCAGGTATTCCTGGAAGGTGCGGTGGGCGAAGGCATAGACCTCCTGCTCCTGGCGGGCGTACAACAGCCCCGAACGGGCGTCCATCAGCCGCAGCACCTGCACCGCCCAGGCGGCTTTGGCTTCGGCGTCGCCAGGGTGGATGGCTTCGATGGCCTTGCGCACCTGCATGTCGGGGATGTCCACACTGTCGCGGCTGCCCGTCTGCCCGTGCACCTGGTAGGCCAGCTTGTCCAGGGCCAGGTTGAGGCTGACCGGGTCGACACCGGCCTGCCGCAGCAGGCGCTCCAGGTCGCTGGCCTGGCCGGGGTCGTCCTGCTTTTTCTTCTCCCACTCCCACAACAGTTCTTTGACGTACTCCTCGTACAGTTTGGCCCGGCTGCCGGGCAGCCCGCGCTTGTAGTTCACCCGCGCCATCATCGTCAACAGCAGCGGCGTACCCGCCATCTCGGCCAGTTCTTTGCGCTCGGCGTCGGCGATGGCCTCTTGCAGGCGGTGTTGGGCGATGCCGGCGGCGTCGGCGTCGTAGGTCCCCACCCACACCAATTCATCGTGCCAGCGATCGAGGAAGGCGGCGATGGCGTCATCGTCGAGCGGCGCCAATCTGACATCGTCCAGCGGCAGGCGGAAGGCCTCGCCCTCTTGGTAGGGCCGCACCCGGCAGGTGACGAGCAGGGGGACGTGGCCGTAGCTCTGGCAGAAAGCGCGCACCGCCGCCAGCAGGCGCTTGCGCTGCCCGATGTCGCTGACCTCGTCCAGGCCATCCAACAGCAGCAGGACGGTGGCCGGCTTGCTGTTCAGCCGGTCGAGAAAGCGGCCGGCAGGCAGCGAGGGGGCGCTCTGGTGGATGAGGCGCAGGCATTCGGCGATGAGATCGCTGGCCGCGCCGGCTTCTGCGGGCGCTGCGAGCGGCGGCTGGCTGGCCCAACGGCTGAGCGTCACCCGCACCGGCAGCAGCCAGTGGTCGCAGGCCGGGGCCAGGGCCGCCTGCCAGCCGCTCTGCTCTGGCGGCAGCGCGGGGTCGGCGGCGGCGGCCAACATCCCCGCCAGCCGTCGCGTCAGTGTGCTCTTGCCGCTGCCGGGGTCGCCGAGCAAGACCAACTGCCGGTGTTCGGCCATCTGCTCGAAGACCGTGACCTTGCCCAGGGCGGCGGCGAAGGCTGCCGGCGTCACCCCGGCCTCTTTCAGGGCCTGGTCCAGCTTCTCGTTCTCGCGGCCGGCGGCCGCTTGCCGCAGCAGGGCGGGCGCGAACTCCTCGCGCTTGTCTTGGCCTCGTCCGGGCTGCGTTTCCCCGACCGGCGCCTGGCTCAGGGCCTGGTCTAGCGCCCGCTCCAGTTGGCCGCGACGGGCGGCGGGGAGGCCCAGCCGGTCGCAGACTCGCGCCAGGGTTGGCTCGACCTCCACCCGAAGGTCTACATAGACCCGCTGCAAGCGCGGGCGGCGGTCTCGGGCCACATCGGGCGGCGCCTCGTCGGCCAGCGGCAGCTTGTTGCACTCGGTGTAGAGGCCGCTGAGATAGGCGCGCTCCAGCGCATCCAGGTCGGGCAGGCCCTGGCGTTTGGCCATGGCGGCGGCCAGGTCGGCCGGCAGGGCGCGGAGCGTGGCCGCGGCCTCCGCCGTGGCCTCGGCGATGCGCAAAAGCCTGCCATCCAGCCCCGCCATCTGCGCCTCGGTGCGAAACGCGGCTAACGGTCCCGCCCACAGGCTGTCCTGTCCCAATTGGCGGTCGATCTCGCTCACAAAAGTCAGCAGCGGGCGGCCCATCTCTTGCCAGGCTTCTGGCCCCACCGTTTCTTCGACATAGCCCCGCAGACGGGCCACATCCGGGCGCCCGCCCAACACCAATTGCGCGACGACATCGTTCAAGAACGGACGGTGTTCGAGGATGCTGGCATAAGGCCAGCCGGGCTGCGCTTCCATCGTGCGCAGGTCGGGCAGAGCAAGCTCGGCCGCCTTTTGCACGATGGCGGCCAGGCGCTGCTGGCGGCCGGCCTGTTCTTCGTGCAGTTCTTTGGCGGCGCTGTGCAACGGGGCCGAGGCCGTGTCTTTCAAGAGTTCGTAGCCTTCGTCGAGGGCCTTGCCCAGGACGAAATAGAGCAGTTTGGCGAAATCGAGCGTGGCCGAGGTGGACATGGGGTCTCCGTTTGTCAGTAGGTGCGCTCTCAGGGGCGACGCACGGCGACCCGTGGTCGCTTCCATCTGCGTCGCCCCTAACGTTACCCTGGACAAACGAGGTTGTCAATCGCCGCCCCAGCAAACGAACTCTCCGAATTTGCACTAATTCGGAGAACGAACTCTCCGAATTTGCACTAATTCGGAGAATAGCCTAGACTGCGGCCATGATCCCACGTCTACTTCATGCCCAAATAAGCGAACAAGTGCAGGCAGGGGGCAAGATCGTCCTCATCTACGGGGCGCGACAAGTCGGCAAAACGACCCTCGTGCAGCGCCTGTTGGCAACCCTGTCCTATCGCAGCCTGACGGTCAACGCCGATGAGATCCGATATGCCGATGTCCTCTCCAGTCGCGACCTGCGCCGGTTGCGCGGGCTGGTCGAAGGCTACGATCTGCTTTTCGTCGATGAAGCGCAGCGCATCCCCGAAATCGGCGTCAACCTCAAATTGCTGATCGATCATCTGCCTGGGCTGCGGATCATCGTCACCGGCTCGTCGTCGCTCGATCTCGCCAGCAAGGTGCAGGAACCGCTCACCGGCCGGGCCTGGGTTCACCGCCTCTATCCAATCGCACTGGCCGAGCTGGCCCAACTCCACAACCCCTTCGAGCTGGATGACATGATCGAGGAGCGACTGGTCTTCGGCAGCTATCCCGAAATCTTCGCCCTGGCCGGCGACCTGCAACGCCGCGACTATCTCCAGACTCTGGCCGCCAGCTATCTGTACAAAGATGTCTTGGCGATCGGCGGTATCCGCCACTCGCAACAGCTGCGCAATCTCGTGCGCCTGCTGGCGTTTCAGATCGGGAATCAGGTTTCGCTGACCGAACTTGGCAGCCTAATGCAGATGAGCAAAGAGACGGTGGCCTCCTATATCGACCGGCTGGAACAAGCGTTCGTCGTCTTCCGCCTGGGAGGATTCAGCCGCAACTTGCGCAAAGAGGTCACCCAACAGGACAAAATCTATTTCTGGGATGTGGGCGTGCGCAACGTCGCCATCGACAACCTCAAACCATTGGGCGAACGCAACGACGTCGGCGCGCTCTGGGAGAATTTCGTCATTGCTGAGCGACTAAAACACTTGCACTATCGCCGGGAGCTGGCCAGCCTGTATTTCTGGCGCACCTACAGCGGCTCCGAAATCGACATCGTCGAGGAAGCTGGCGGTCGCATCAGCGCCTATGAGTGCAAATGGGGGCGCGCCCGCGCCCGTGCGCAAGAGACCTTCCTGGCCGCCTATCCCCAGGCAACCGTTGACATCGTCAATCGCGAGAACTATCGCGCCTATCTGGTGGAATAACAACCATCGCAGGGGGACTCACACCACCACTCACTCGCCCCCCGGGGCGGTGCTGCCCGTCCCCGCCCGGCGGGGCGGGCCGGGCCGGCTCGGGCGGGGGGGGGG
>CAYWPZ010000106.1:0-15317 GCA_964460135.1 uncultured Caldilineales bacterium
GCCGGCCCAAGTTGCGCATCGGCCAGATGATCCAGATCAGCATCCCGGCATAGGCCAGATATTCCCCCACGCTGATGCGGCCGTCGATGGCCATGAGGGCGGCAATGGCAAACCCGGCCAGCATTTGGGCGCCGCAGAGGATATCGGAACTGGGCCAGAACAGCGAATGCATCAGCATCAGCCGCCGGCCCATGCGGAATTTCTGGTCGTTCTCGGCCTCGAACTTGTCCCGCTCGTAGGTCTGCCGGGCAAAAGCCTTCACCACGCGCACCCCGCTCAGGTTCTCTTGCAACACGGTCGAGAGTTTGGCTTCCTGCTCCTGATAGGCTTCGTAGCGATTGGAGACGCGGCGGAAGAAGAAGATCGAGACGACGACGACCGGGGGGATGACGATGATCGAGATCAGGGCCAGGGTCAGGTCGAGATAGGCGATGGCGAAGAAGTTGACGAGAAAGAGCAGGACGATGCGGCCGAGGCCAATGGCCTGGTCGGCATAGAAGCGGCGCACGGCCTCCACATCCGACGAGCAACGTTGGATCAACTCGCCGGTCTGCATGCGATCGTGATAGCTGAAGCTCAGGCGCTGGAGGTGGTCGAAGAGGTAGTTGCGCAGCCGTTGGGCGGTGCGCTCGGCCGTTTCGGCCGACCAACGCCCGCTGAGGAAGGTGAAACCGCCTTCGAGCAGCGCCAGGCCGACGAAACCCAGGCCCACCCCTGCCAGGGTCTGCCAGCCGGCATTCTGGCCCAGCACATCGTCGACGAAGTAGCTCAGCAGCAGGTAGGTGGCGGTCTTGGCCAGGGCGGCCAGGCCCAGCAGCAGGGTGGCGGCCAGGTAGAGGCCCTGGTAGCCGGCCATCAGCCGCCACAGCCCGACCAGACGGCGGCGGCCGAGGATGTTTTTGAGGTCGTAAGTGGTTCGTTGGCTGGTGGGGAACACGTTCAAACCCATAACCGGTGATGACAAAACGGCGAGACAGAAAGCCCCCACGACCGGGGCGAACCTGCCTCGCTGCGAAAAGACGATGATCGATGACTGACCCGAAACCGTTGCCACGGCGACAACGCTCTGCCACACAAACGAAAAGCAGAACATTTATTCTACCAGAGCAAGGGTGGATGTCCAAGTCTTGGAATCAAGTCGGGTGCATTTCAAATTGGGGGCAGTGGGTGCGCCAGCCCGCCGGTGGCCGGAGGCCGCCCGGCTAGAGGTGAAAGCCCCTTCGGGGCTGGTGCCTTAGGCCCGAAGGGCCTTCCATTCGGTAGCCGGGCGCTAGCCGGGGCCGTTCCACGGCCCGGCGGGCGTTGCCGGCCCAGTACCCGCCCCCAGCCTGAAATACACCCAATCAAGTCTTGGAATCAAGTCTTGGAATCAAGGTTGACAAGATGGCAAGTAGCCAACGGGCGCTGCCGCCCGTTGGCGGCAGGTTGCTCCTTGACTGCCCCCTGCCCCCTGAAAACTGCCCCCTGCCCACCGTTAAGAATGGTCTTACGCTTCATGCTGATGTACGATAGCCGGCGTTGGAAACCCTGCCGCCGGCGCCGGCCTGGTCGCGCCTATCACCGATCCGGAGGTTTGACTCGTGGACCCGAATGCCCTCGATAAAATCCTGGCCCAGCTACGCGAGGTGTTGGAGCGCGACGATCTGCCCGCCGCCGCCGGCATCCTGGAGCAATTGCATCCGGCCGACCAGGCCGACCTGTTCGAGGAATTGGAGGAGTCGGATCAGGTGGCCCTGCTACCCGAACTGGCCCCCGAAGATTCGGCCGACATCCTGGAAGAGATGGACGAGGGGCAGGCAGCCGAACTGGTGGCAGCGCTGGACAGAGAGGACGCCATCCGCATCGTCGAGGAGATGGAGCCGGACGAAGCCGCTGACCTTTTGGGTGACATGACGCCAGAACAGGCCGAGGAGGTGTTGGCCGGCATCGACGCCGCCGACGAAGTGCGCCCCCTGATGCTCCACCCCGACGAAAGCGCTGGTGGTCTGATGACCTCGGCCTTCCTGGCCCTGCGCCGGCGCACCACTGTTGCCGAAGCCATCGAGGCTTTTCGGCAGTGGCGGCCCAGCGCCGAGACAATCTACTACCTCTACGTGGTAGACCGATTTGGCAAGCTGGCTGGCGTCGTCAGTTTGCGCCAATTGCTTGCGGCGCCGCCGGACGCCCTGATCATGGACATCATGATCGACGAGGTCATCTCGGTGCGCGTGGGCGAAGACCAGGAGGAAGTCGCCCGCTTGCTCCGCCGCCACAACTTCTTGGCCTTGCCGGTGGTCGATGCCGATGACAAGCTCCTGGGCGTGATCACGGTCGACGACGTGATGCAGGCGCAGGAGGAAGAAGTCACAGAGGACTTCCAGCGCTTTGGCGGGGCGCAGCCGCTCGACCGACCCTATCTGAACACCGGCCCGCTCATGGTCATGCGCAAGCGCATCGGCTGGCTCCTTCTCCTTTTCCTCACCGGCACCCTCACCGGCAGCGTCATGCGGCATTTCGAGCATGAATTGCAGGCAGTGGTTGCCCTCTCTTTTTTCATCCCTTTGCTCATCGGCACCGGCGGCAACGCCGGCTCGCAGACCACCAGCACCATCATCCGCGCCCTGGCCCTGGGCGAGATCCGGCTTGGCGACGCCCTGCGCACACTGGTTCATGAATTGTTGGCGGGCATCCTTCTGGGCCTGGTGATGGCGCTTGTCGCCTATTTCCGCGCCCTCACCTGGGGCTCTGGCCAGGCCCTGGCCCTGACCGTTTCCCTCTCCATTTTCACCATCGTCGTTTGGGCCAACGGTCTGGGGTCGCTGCTGCCGATGCTGGCCGTGCGCCTGGGTATCGACCCGGCTTTGGTCTCTGGCCCGGTGATGAGCACCATGGTCGATGCCACGGGTCTGTTCATCTACTTCACGGTGGCGGCGGTCATTCTGGGTTTATAAGCAAGTATCAGCGCGCCTCCGCTGTACTCATCGCCGCCACCATCGGCCCCAGCGGCCGCCCACCCAGGACGTGCAGATGCAGATGCGGCACGGTCAGGGCGGCGTCGGGGCCGTAGTTGAGCAGCAGCCGGTAGCCCGATTCGCCCACGCCTTCTTGCTGGGCCACGCGGTTGGCGGCCCCGAACAGGGCCGGCAGCAGCTCGGGCGCCAGGGCGCGGGCGTCGCGGATGTCGTCCACATGCTGGTTGGGGACGACGAGGATGTGGATCGGCGCCGCGGGGTGGATATCGCGAAAGGCGGTGACAATGTCATCGCGGTAGACGATGGCGGCGGGGATGGCGCCGGCCACAATTTTGCAGAAGATGCAGTTGGTCATGGCAGGATGGGGGCGGAGAGGAGATGATCGGCGGGGTGGCCGGCCAGGTGGGTCAGTTGGGCGGGGGTGATGCAGTTTGCAAGCGCGATCGTGGGTTCGACGATGGTCTCGGCGCGAAGGTAGTTGTCGGTGTAGCCCGACCACAGGCGCTGGCCGTCGGGCAGGACCTGGCCAGGGCCTTCCCACAGCACGGGGCGGGTCTGGCCCAGGTTGGCGGCAAGGTGATCGGCCTTCATGCGGGCGGCCAGGGCGTGCATCTGGCGGCTGCGTTCGCGCTTCACGTCGCCCGGCACCTGGCTGCGCAGCCGGGCGGCAGTCGTCCCCTGGCGGGGTGAAAAGCCGAAGATGTGGACATGCCCAAAACCGATCTGCTGCACATAGTCCATTGTCGCCACCCATTCGGCCTCGCTCTCGCCGGGGAAGCCAACGATGAGGTCGGTGGTGAGGGTGAGGCTGGGGATGGCGGCGCGGGCGGTCTCGACCAGACGGGCAAAGCTGGCGGTGTCGCAGCGGCGGGCCATCCGGCGCAGGGTGCTGTCGCAGCCGCTCTGCAAGGGCAGGTGCAGGTGCGGCATCAAGCGAGGCGACTCCCAGAGAGCAAAGAAGTCGGGCGGCAGGTCCCACGGCTCCAGCGAGGAGAGGCGCAGGCGGGGGATGGCGGTTTGCTGCAAGACAGCATCTACCAGGGCAGATAGTTCGGTCCCAAGATCGCTGCCATAGCCGCCCAGGTGCACGCCCGTCAACACCGCTTCCTGATAACCAGAGGCATGGAGGGCGTTGATCTCGGCCACGACCTCGGCGATGGGGCGGCTGCGCTCTTCGCCGCGGGCAATGGTGACGATGCAGAAGGCGCAGCGGTTGCGGCAGCCATCCTGCACCTTGACGAAGGCGCGTGTGCGGCTGCCCGCATAGACATGGACGCCGTCGGGTTCGGCGGCCAGGCCGGGCATCGCACCCAAGTCGAGTTGCTCAGCCACCAGCTCCACCAGCCGGTCCTTGTCGCCGTTGCCGATGACGAGATCGACGCCCACAAGCGAGGCGACGGCGGCCGGCTCCAGTTCGGCGTAGCAGCCGGCCACCACCAGGCGGGCGCTGGGGTTCTGGCGATGCAGGCGGTTGACGAACTGCCTGGATTTGCGGGCCGCTTCGGCGGTGACGGCGCAGGTGTTCAGGAGGAGCACCTGGGCGCGTTCGGGCGAGGCGGCGATGCGGTGGCCGGCGGCCTGGAAGCCGCGCGCCCAGGCGGCGATTTCAGCCTCATTCAGACGGCAGCCGAGGGTGGTGAGAAAAACGTCCATGTCAGAGAGTCAATCCATCGAGCGCAGCCAAGCGACGCCTGCAAGTCTACCATAGTTTTGGCAGGCGCAAATCTTGCACCGCATCCACAAAACAGAGCAGTAAGTGAGTAGTTTTTGGCCTGGCAAGTGGCAGAGGGATGGGATAAGCTTTGCGTGTCGGGAAGAAGCATCCGACGCCAACCACTTTGCGCCCCAGGAGACGCCAACTGTGTTCAACTATCGACATCGAACAGCCTTCCAGACTCAGTTTCGACTCACGCTTGCTGCCGTCTGCGACTGGCTGCACAAGGTGGGTTGGGGCGCTCCTGTTTCTGAACTGGACTACCTGGGTCTGCTCTAAAGGAGGGCCCCTATGTCCGCCGCTCCATCTTTCTACTTCTGTCCTGTCTGTTTTGTCGCCAGCCGTGTTCAGGATTCCTGCCACGAGCACGAGATGGTTGCCATCTCTTTGCGCACGGCTGACGATAGGCAGCGCCGTCCGATCAGCGACGGCAAAGGTCGCTTGCTTTCGCGGGCGCCGCTGTGGTTTTTGGAAGCCACCCACCCGACTGTATTGCCTGCGCCCGATTATCATCCCCGCGATGGATAACGCCAGCGCCGAAAACTCACACACCGCTGGCGGCCGCGCCATTGTCATCGGCGGCAGCATAGCGGGGATGTGGGTCGCCTGTGTGCTGGCCGCCTTCTTCGAAGATGTGACGGTACTGGAACGCGACCGCCTGCCTGTGCAGCCGGGGCCGCGCAAGGCCGTTCCCCAGGCCCGGCACACGCATGTCTTGCTAACGCAGGGCCAGCGCATCCTGGAAGGGCTTTTTCCCGGCATCGACGCTGAATTGGAGGCGGACGGAGCGCCCAGCGTTCTTTGGTCGCGCGAGGCAAGCGCCTTTGGCCGCGCCGGTTGGTCGCCGCATTTCGATTCCGACTTGCGCTCGCGCACGTGCAGCCGGGATTTGTTGGAATGGCACTTCCGCCGCCGGCTGCAAGCGCTTGGCGGCATCCTCATCTCGCAGGAAACGACCGTCACCGGGCTGGCGGCAGAGCGAGGCGGGAAACGGATCACGGGTGTGAAGGTTCGCCGTCGCAGCGCTACCCTCGATGAGGAAGTAACGTTGCGTGCTGATTTTGTGGTGGATGCCAGCGGTCGCAACTCACACGCCCCCGCCTGGCTGCGTGACTTGGGCTATCCCGCGCCCCCGGAATCGGTCGTCAACTCCTTTCTGGGCTATGCCAGCCGCGTCTACCGGCGTCCGCCCGATTTGCAGGGAGTCTGGAAATCGCTGCTGATCGCCTCGCAGCACCCCCGATTTCCCGGCGGCGGCGTCATCTATCCGATCGAAAACGCTGCCTGGATCGTCACCCTGGGCGGCGTGAATCGCCATTATCCGCCCATCGACGAGGAAGGCTTCCTGGCCTTTGCTCGCCAACTGGCCGTCCCCGACCTCTACGAAGCCATCCGCCAGGCCGAACCGCTTTCGCCCATCTCCGGCTACCAGCGCACCGAGAACATCCGGCGCTACTACGAGCGCTTGCCCGCCTGGCCGCAGCGTTTCGCAATCGTGGGCGACGCCGTCTGCGCCTTCAACCCGGTCTATGGGCAGGGGATGACCGTGGCGGGGCTGGCGGCGTTGGCCTTGGGCGACGAGCTGAGTCGAAGCCGGGGCAGCCTCGATGGCGTGGGAGCCCGGTTTCAGAGGCGGTTGGCCGGTGTGGTGCAGGCGCCCTGGCTGATGGCCACCGGCGAAGACCTGCGTTGGCCGGCAACCGTGGGGTCGCGACCGGGCGGCGTCGCCCGGCTGGCCCAACGCTACATCGATCAGGTGGTACAGGCAGCGAGCGCCGACCCGGTGGTCAGCCTGGCGTTCTGGCAGGTCACGCACCTGGTCAAGCCGCCCAGCCTGCTCTTTCACCCGCGTGTGGCCGCGCACACCCTGGCCTTCGCGGCGCGATTGTCACGGGACGGTAATCTTGCGTCGGGGTGAGCGCCGGCGCAGCAAGCAGAACGAGTTTCTGCTCAACGAGCGTGAACGCTTGGCCGCGATTGGGGGGATGGCGGGATTCAATCGCCGGACATTGCCCCAATCCTTCCAGGTTGCTTTAGGCCCGTGGTGGAGTTCGGGAGTTCGGGAGACTGCGTTACAGCCTGTCCGCCGGGTGATGCTACAATGTCTGCGCCCGCCCGTACGAGCTCTGCGGCGAGCACTCTATACCCCCCAAGTCATTCATTAGTTCAGGAGATTGCAAACATGGCAGTTCGACATGCCGAAGCCGTTTGGCGCGGCACGCTCAAAGAAGGCGCCGGCGCCATGAAGGCGGAGAGCGGCTATTTCGATGTTCCCTTCACCTATGGCTCGCGTTTTGAGGAGGACAAAGGCACCAACCCCGAAGAACTGATCGGCGCCGCCCACGCCGGCTGTTTTTCGATGTTCCTTTCCGCTCTGCTCACCAACGCCGGCACCCCCCCCACCCAGGTTCACACCACCGCCGCCGTCCATCTGCGCCAGGGGCCGACCATCACCCTGATCGAGTTGGATAGCAAAGTCTCGGCGCCGGGGCTGGACGCGGCCAAACTACAGGAGCTGGCGCTAGAGGCCAAGGCGAAATGCCCGGTCTCGAAGGCGCTGGCCGGCGGACCAGAGATTCAACTCACCGTGCACCTGGTCTGAGTGCGCTCCCATCTCGAAACCAGGGGCGATCCTGCTTGGGTCGCCCCTGGCTTGCGTCAGCCCACGGCAAAGACGGAACACTGGCGGCGCAGGCGGATGTCTAGCACCTCGATGTCGCTGGCCGCCAATGCCTGCCGTAGGGCCTCGGCGTTGGCCCCCTCCTCTTTCACCAGCAGGCGCTTGTGCAGGCCGTCAGCTTCGTTGACGGTGACAAGCGTGATCACACGGCCGCCGTGCTCGTTCACCAGTCGAGCCGTCTCTGCCACCACCCCGGCCTGGCGCTCGGCCCGCAGTTCGAAGCGCAGACCGGGTACATCGCCGCCGCTGAGCATGGAGATAAAGGTGCGGAAGATGTCGCTTTCGGTGACAATGCCCACCAGTCTGTCTCCCTCCATCACCGGCATGGCCCCGAACTTCTTCTCGTTCATGACGCGGGCTACCTCTTCCAGCGGGCAATCCGGGGCAATGACATAGACCGGGTGGGTCATGAAATCACGGGCCAGGAGCTTGTCGAGCAGGCTGTTGATCTCCCATCGGCTGAGGGTGGTGGCGGGCGAGGGCAGATTGGTCATCAGGTCGTGGTCCGAGATGATACCCACCAGACGGCCGTTGTCCATCACTGGCGCCCGGCGAATCCTGTGCTCGCGGAAGATTTTGTCGATTTCGGGCAGGGTCATTTGCGGTGTGATCGTGATCGGGTGGGGGGTCATGGCATCGCGGACCAGCATGGCAGCCTCCTGAAGGGGTGACGAGCGGCAAAAACGGAAATTGTGATGATGATGCCAATGATACCGTCTGGCCAGCAAGATCGACAACTGCGCCAGAGCTGCCTCCGCCGGCGACCGGATCAGTTGGAGCAGGAGGCGGCGCGGTAGACCGTGACCGTGCGCTCGAAGTCGTTGGCTACGTAAAGCCGCCCGTTCAGCAGGGCCAGACCCTGCCCGCCGTTCTCCACCGTCTGCAGACCCACCGACATCTGGCCCAAGAAGGCGCCGGTGGCGAGGTCGAGGACGTAGAGCACGCTGCGGGCGGCGTCTACGGCGTAGAGTTGGTCGGTGGCCGTGTTGATGGTCAGGGCAAAGGGGGCGCCGGGTGCGACGAAGGCGGCCGTCACTTGGCTCAGGTTGGTATCGACGACATAGATGCGCCCAAGCCCAGGATGGCTGACATAGAGCAGCCCGCTGCGGCCATCGGCGGCCATGTAGGTGGCGCCGGCCGGCACGCCCGCCGTCGATGTGACGATGGCTCCGCCCGCCGAAATCGAGACCAGTCCCGTGGCGCCTTCCTGTCGCGTGACCCAGATGCGACCGTTGTGCGAAAGCGCCATCGATGGCCGGCCGCTGAGGGTGACCGTGTTCGTGCGAGCGCCGCTGATGGGGTCGTGGACGGTGACGGTGTCGGAGTCGAAATTGGCGACGTAGAGCAGGTTGTCGGCGCCGACTGCCAACCCCCACGGCATCGCCCCCACACCGAAACGGGTCAGGAGGCGGTCAGTGCTGAGATCGAAGATGGAAACGGAGTCGTCGTCGCGATGGCTGACGTAGTAGCGGTTGTTCCAGACGGCCAGGCCGTTTGGCAGCACGCCGCCGCTGGTGTGCGAGCCGAGCACGTCTTGCGTCTGGTCGTCCACCACGGCCACGGCGCTGATGTCGTACAGCCCGACCAACACCCGATTGCCGGTGGCGATCAGGGACTTGGGCGCACCCGAAAGCGGCAGCACACTATCCAGGCTGGGCATGCACACCTCGCCGCCGGGCGTAGGCGTGGGCTGTGGCGTGGGTGTGGCCGTGGGCTGTGGCGTGGGTGTGGAGGTAGGTGCCGGGGTGGGGGTGCGGGTTGGGCTGGGCGTGAGGGTGGCGAGGGGTTTTTCTTTGTCCAGCCGCAACGCCGGCAAGAAATGCTGGAAGTCGCGCGCGGTTGTCAAGTCGTAAAGGAAGCTGCCGGCGGCATCGACGCCGCTCGGCCGTGTGACCATGACATAGAAGACACCGCCGGCCGGCGCCTGCCAATCGATCGCCGACCAGAGCGCGCCCGGCCCAACGTTGTCGCTCCGCCGCAACTCGCGGCCGTCGGCGTCGTAGAGCACAAGCAGCGTGTCGCCATCCGGCGACAATGCCTCGGTGGCGAAGCGGTAGCGCACCCCGGCCTCGGCCACGAAGCTAAACCAGTCCTGGTCGTTGGCCGGATAATAGGTGCGCTCGCTCAGCCGACCGGGGATGGCGAGAGCGTTGGCCTGCTGTCGGATGTCGTTTGGCTCGCCGGCGTCGGGGCCGATGATCTGGACGAGCAGCTGCGGGCTGGTGTTGTTGGCCGGGTTGCCATCCTGCCAGCTGGCGCTGGCTTCGGCGCTGACAACGAAGGCCCCTGGCGATGCGCCTTCGGCCAGCACGCCGGTGATCTTGATCTCCATGCTGGCCCCGGCCTCGATCTGGCCCAGGCCGAAACGGGATGGGGAACCCGGCTCGACTGTCACCGGCCCACTTTCGCTGCTGGCTGCCAGGTTGGCGAGCGGCGGCAGCGAGACCGAGACGCTGACATCCGGCGCCGGCATCTGACCCAGGTTGCGGATGCGATAGCGCAGGGCCAGGAGGTCACCCGGCGCCAACGGCTGCGACGGCCCGGCCACCGGCTCGATGGCCAGGTCGGTGGCGGCCAGGCCCAGGGTCAGGGCAGGGTCGCCCAGCAAGACGAAGGTATCGAGCAAGTCCTGGAAGATGCCCAAGGTGTCGCCGGTGTAGAGTTCCAGTTTTCCGGCCTCGACCAACGCCCCCAGATTTGTCTGTCCGTGCTCGAAGAGGGCGCTGTAGAATCCCCGGTGCATGAAATCATGGCCGTGGGCCACGCCCAGGCCGGTGGCCGCCCAAACCGCCACCGCTCCGCCCGATGGGTTGCGCAGGAGGGTTTCGGCCTGGGATTCGCTGCCGATCTCGTGGAAGCGGCCATCCAGACAGGTCATAGAAAGGTGGACGGGCAGGCGAGGGCCATTGGCCAGGTTGCTTGAGTCCTCGACCCGAAGAACGAATTCCGAGGCCCAGTGCTGCACTTGGCCGTGGCCGGTGTAGTTGCTGAGGAAGAGGCCGCTGTTGAAGGCGCTGATGATGTCGGAGCGGGCCGTGATCGATGAGGTGTGCGTCACACCCAAGTAGATCTTCTGTTTTTGATCTGCGTACGCCCCGGCAGGCAACAGGTGGTCGGCCACCATGTCCGACAGTGCGGCAAAGTCGCCGGCCGTGTCGGCGTTGTCGGCCACAAACAGCACCCGGTTCTTCCAGTCGCCCGGCCAGGGCTGCTTTTCATATTGCACCGTCTTGTTGACCATGGTCGTCACCTCGGCTGGGCTGTTGGCCGGAAAACGACCGATGTAGAGATCGGGGAGGGCGTCGGCGCCCGCCACCGTGACCAGACGGTTGTCGGTGGCGGTTTCTTTCAGAAAAGGATCGACCAGGGCCAGCAAGGGTGGGATGTAGTTCTTCTTGCCGCTGCCTTTGTAGTCGAGTGGGTCGTAGGTGCCATCGCCCACCAAGAGCACATAGGCCGGAGCCGGGGCCTGCCAGTTGTGAAAGGCATAGGCCAGGAAGGAGCGGATCGCCTCCGGCGTGGCCTCGCCGTCACTGAACTCGTCGTAGATGTCCTGCACGTCGATGATCAGCACGCGCAGGCCCTGGCTCTGGCGATAAGCGCCCAACGGGGCAATGGTGTTCAAGAAGTCGGCGTGGCTGATGATCAGGTAGTCGGCCTGGTTGTCGGCCGAGCGATAGGTGGTGGCAACGTCGCCGCTGATCGCGGCTGGGCGCAACCGCTGGGCCAGGGTCTGGGCCAAGTAACGGGTTGCGGCCGGGCTGTCATCGCTGAAGCTGAAGACCCCTGCGGCCAGGACGCCGCCTTCCAGTCGGATGGGCCGGGTCGGGTCGCTGAGGTCATAGGCTTCGACCGGTTCGCCGGCAAAGCCTTCCACCTGAAACAAACTCCGTCCGTCCTGCTCGCGGCTGAAGATCAAACGGTCAGCGATCGCCTGCAGACGGCGTGGGTAGGTCAGGCGGAAGAAATTGATGTAGCCGACGTCGGTGCTGGCGCCGGTGTCGTCCGGGGCGAAGACTTTGATGACGTTGTCTCCCTCGTGTAGCCACTCGCTGGGGAAGCTCAGCGTCTTGTCCAGCATCTCCTGACCATCCCAGGCGTCGCCGCCAACTTGTTCGTTGTTGACATAAAAGATGAGACGATGGTCGGGGTCGATGCCAAACCAGGTGGTGAACCCGCGCGCGGTGACGCGCAGGCTTGCCGTCAGGCCGGGCAGGGGGGCGGTGATGGGGACGGTGTAGGTCAGGGTGTCGATGGGGTTGCGACCGCCCACCTGGTAGCGATCCCCGTACCAGCGGTCGGCCTCGCCCGAAGGCGGCACGGAACTGAGGTAGGTTGTGTTGCGCTCGATGTGGTCGCTCTGGAGATGGCCCGAAACCGGGTCGCCTCCGCGTTGCGGCTCGACATTGCGGCCGCCCATGCGCAGGCCCTCGCCTGCCCCCCACGAAAGCCAGGAGACGGTTTCGCGCGTGTAGCGGCTTGTGGAACCCTGGCCGTAAAACAAGATCACATCGCCAGGGTCGAAACGGCCGTCGGCTTCGCCTTCGACCAGGATGGCGCGCTCGACGCCCTGGCTTTCCAGGCGAAAGGTGCGGGGGATGATCTTGGACAGGTTGGCGCCGGCGGCGGCGATGTCGTCATAAGTGACGGCGAAGATGCCCTCGCGATCGGTGTGGATGCGCAGCCGGGTGGGGGGCAGGCCGGCGTCGGGCGCAGCCAGGGAAGTGGGCGCCAACGAGGCCGGGGTCTTGCGCCAGGCGCGGGCCTGCTCGTAGTTGATCAGCGATTGCCGGAGCAGCGGCTCGAAGTAGGGATCTGGGCGGGCAGGGGCGGGCGACGGGGTGTGGGAGAAGGTGATCTCGACTCTCAGCCGCTGGTGGAGGCGCAATTCGCGGTTGGCCCGATACTCGAAGGGTTGGAAGGTCAGGCGCACGATGCGCTGGTCGCGCAGGAAGCCGGGTTCGGCCAGCGCCACCGGCGTGTAATCGGCGGCGACGACGGCGGCGGCGGGATAGACTGTCTTCGTGCCGATGTAGCTCGGTTCCACCGCGGCGGCGTCCTTCTCGGCGGCGCTTTCTGGCTGCTCGAAGGGGATCGGCTCCAGCCAGAGCGCCGTACTGACCGTCTGCACCCTGTCCTCCACCAGCCGCAGGCTGACTTCGGCATCGACCGGGACGCCGATCAGCACCGATTTGGCAGGCAAGCGGGCCTGGCCGGGCGCGCCGGTGAAACCGTAGGTGGGGTCGGCTACGGTCAGGCGTTGGGCGCCGGGCGCGTCTGGGCTGGGCGAGAGCGTGAAGGCGGGCGCTTCCAGGGCCAGCGTCAGTCCGCCCGGATGGCCCTCGACCAGGCGAATGCCGGGCGCAGGCGCGGACTGAGTCGGCCCCCGGCCCAGGAGCAGAATCCCGGCCAGAGCGGCCGCTACAAAAAAAAGGGGCCGCACGAGGCGCCCGGAGCGAAGTCGGAACCAGCGTTGAGCTGGCGTCGTCAGAATCATCTTGGCAGCTGCAGAAAGGGCGGCGCTGCTTGGCCCGCTTTGGGCCGGCGTTTATAATGCCGCACCATAGCTTACTTTAGCATGATCGAGCCAGATGTCCAGTCGTTTCGGCGAACAGTTGGCTTACGATTGCATTCTTGATCATCCTGACGCCGGCGGAGCGCCCGACGATACGCATCCGGCCCCGGCGAGACGTGGTTCAGGCCCCACCTCGGCCGGCGCCCACCTCCGCCCGCTTCCCCAAGCCCCCAACAGCACGACAACCGTACTGAAAACAAAGGCGTAATGCGCACGAAGCAAGCACGAAGCCTTGATGCCTTCAATCCAAGTCACTTTGAAAAATCAGGTTCTGCCTCCACACGGGTTGATCGTCAATACTCTCTCGTCACTGCCAAAACTGATCTTGATAGTGACTTGGGTTTAGAAATAGCCGGTCGAATCGGCGCGCACGACCTTCTCCCGATAGTTTTCGATGTAGTTCAACAAATCGTTCTTCAAGTTCGCCCACTTACGCTGGCGCGTCGCCTTCTGCAGGGCGGCTTCATCCTCCACATCGAGGATGACCATGATCTGCGGAACGCGGCCGTAGGTGGTGAAAAAGACATCGCTCGGAGGCAGACCCAGCTCGACCAGGCCGGGCGCCAGGCGATCGTTGATGAACTCCGAGTATTCCTGTTCGCGTCCGGGCCGAATGTCCCAGGTCATGATCATCTTCAGACGAGTCACAGGGCTGCGCTCCTTCGCCGGGGCAGAAATGAAGGATTGTCAGCATAGCAGATGGGGGGGTGGGACGCAAGGCGGGCGTCAGCGATGCGTGTCGTCTGTGAGGTGTTTGGCTCCTGCCTGCTGGCGCGGGGCGCGGCCTGGGATCATGCTGACCTGCCTGGCGGCCCTCTTGTTCTTCTTCGCCCCCGTCGCCCAGGCCCAGGAAGGCTATCCCGGCGGCTATACCCTCATGCCGCTCGAGCCAGGGCCGGTGCAGATGCTATCGCTGATGGTCGATGCCGGCATCCGCGATGACGGCGCCCAGGCTGTGGTCGAGGTGCAGGCGGTGTACCGTCTGCACAACACCGACAAGAACGAGCCGCGTCAGGTGCGGGTCGCCTTCCCCGGCTACGCCGTCGAGGGGCCGCCGCCAGAGTCGTTTTCGTTGCAGGCCGCCGGTCGCGACGTCGGCCTGCGCCGAGGCCAGCAACAATGGTGGGTGGCGGATGTTCCCCTGGCCGCGGACGAGAGGGTGAATCTGAACCTGAGCTACAGCGCATCCCTGGGCGCAGGGCCGTTCGTCCGTTTTCGCTACCCGCTCGATCTCAGCGCCCGATTGTGGCCCGGCCGTCTGGAGAGCGCCCGTTTCACACTTGGCTTTGCCCAGCCCCCGAACTCGCAGTCGTGGCTGCACCTGAAGCCGGAAACTTACAAACTAACGGCAGAATCGATCACGTGGTCGTATGACACGGTCGATCCCGACGCCGCTATCGATTACTGGCTGATGCGGCCGGCGATCTGGGAGCAGTTGCGGGCCGCCCGGCAGGCGGCGGTGGCTTCGGCTTCGGCGACAGCGCAGGTCGATCTGGGAGCCGTATACTCTCGCCTGGCCGTCGGCGCCGGCGACGCCGCCATCTTCGACCGTTACTTCCCGCTGGCCGTGGCGGCATTCGCTCGCGCCCAGGAACTGGCGCCCGCTGAACCTGCCGCCTATCTGGCCCTGGCCGAGCTTTATCGGCTGCGCGCCGCTCGCTCGGACCCGCCCGACCCCGCCTTTGGCGCCCTTGCCACCGCACAATTGGCCGCCGCCCTGGAAAACGGCGTCCAGGAGCCGTCACTGGCGGCGCAAGTGGCGGCGGAGTATGCCGATCTCATCGCCTCGGCCCGGCAGCGCCGCGACTTTGCCGCCGCCAGCGCCTATCTGTCCCGGCTAGAGGCATTGGCCGACCGCAGCCAGGCGCCGCTGGAGACCGCGGCCATCGCCGCCGAAAGACAGCGACTTGGCATCGAGTGGGCCGCGACGACATTGCACCAGCAAGGCCCTGCCGCCGCCCGCGCAGCCCTGGCGCAAGCGCTAGGCGCCGATGCCGTCACGGCCCTGGCCCTACCCTTTGCCCGCATCCAATCGCTCCAGGCTGTTGTCAGCACCCGGCCTGGGCGACGGCAGATCGAACTGACGATTAGCCCACGCGCCGCCGAGGGCGAGGCGCTGGTGCAGCGGCTGGTCGAAGGCCTGACGCACAGCGACCCGAGTGGCGTGACTCTGACCGGCGCCCGACCCCCGGTCATCCTGATCGACATCCCGTTTGTGGATGGCGCCGACCTGCGCCGGCGCCAACAAACCCTGGCCGCGTCCATCGACCCGGCCGACGTCGAATGGTCGCCTCTGCTGGCGATCTTGCAGCCACATGCGTTGGACTGGACGCACAGCGACGAGCGTTGGCGGACGCGAGATGTCTACGCCGAAACCGTCAGCCTGGCAAATGCCGG
>CAYWPZ010000107.1:0-15229 GCA_964460135.1 uncultured Caldilineales bacterium
GTTTAGCCGGTTCAGCCAGCAAGTCAAACTCCATCCTTGCCAGCCGAGTTACCACGGGCGATGTGGCATTTTACCCCGTCACCGTTGACTAAGGCAGCGCCACGATCTTGTCGTCCAGCCGACGACTGACTGGGCCATTATGCAACAGCACTCCGCCGGCCGCGCGCGGATGCCCTTCCAGGAAACGGCGCAGGCCATCGGTATCCCGATAGCCTGGGTTGTCGGTGAGCTTCACTTCCACTGCCAGGACGCGCCGCCCGTGCTCCAAGACGAAGTCCACCTCCGCGCCGGCCCACAGCGCCTCCGGCCGCTCCTGGGCTTGGCGCAGGACATCGAAATCATCCAGGCTGTAGAACTTCCATCCCCGAAACGGCTCGGCGTTGAGCAACAGCGTGCTTTTGCCCACCTGGCGGGCGCCCGTCAGCACCACCACCGGATGATCCTGACTAGCTTCGGCCAGGAGCGGCGTGAGCCAGCGCAGGTAATAGGGGATGGGCTCGGCATGATTGTTATTCACGTCGTGAATAATAATGCAGTTACCCAAGGGGAGTCAACTGGATTCCCTGGGCGCTCCTGACGCCGGCTAACTGGCGTGCATGAGTGGAGGATGTCGATCTGTGCCGGCGAGCTGGAAACCGCTCTGGGTGAGCCAAACGGTATGTCCGGGCGTTTTGTGCGCGCCAGATGCGCGCGATCACCTTGCGGTCGATCAGGCCCACGGCCGAGACCGTCACCACGCCGGCCAGGGCGGCCAGCGGGATGTAGGCCGCCAACGGCGCGAAGACCAGCACGACGACGAGCGCCAGCAGGCCGGCGATCACGCCGGACATGGCGGTCCGCGCGCCGGCCTCGACGTTGACGGCCGAGCGTGTGAACGAGCCGCAGACCGGATAGCCGGAGAAGAAGCCGCAGGCCAGGTTGGCCAGCCCCTGGCCGACAAACTCCTGATTGCTGTCCAGGCGCTGACCGGTCCTGGCCGCGAGGCTGCGCGTGATGGACAGGGCCTCGACCAGGCCGATGGCCGAGAGGGCCAGCGCGCCGGTGGACAGCCGGCCGAGCAGGGTCAGGTCGAAGACCGGGGGGACCACGAACGGTGGGAGCTGGCGCGGCAGTTCGCCGACCACCCGGACCCCCTGCCGGTCCAGCCCCAGCGCCCAGACGATCAGCCCGGCGATGACCAGGGCGATCAGGGCGCCTGGCAGGTTGCGGCCGAGGCGGCGCAGGGCGACCATCAACGCGATGACACCGGCGCCGAGCAGGGCGCTGGGCAGATGGGTGGCGCCGAGATTCGCGGCCAGCAGGGTCAGCGTATCCGTCAGGCCCGGCGACGAGGCGATGTCCAGGCGCAGCAGGTGGCGGGTCTGATTCACGACGATCAGAACGCCGGCCCCGGCCGTGAAGCCGACGACGACCGAGTCGGAGACGAAGTTGACGATCAGCCCCAGACGCAACACCCCCATCGCCAGGCGGATGACGCCGGTCATGAGTGTGAGCAGGCTCGCCGCCGCCAGATAGGCCGGCGAACCGGCCACGGCCAGGGCGCTGACGGTGGAGAAGATGAGCAGCGAGGAGGTGTTGGTGGGGCCGGTATGCAGGTGGTTGGACGAGCCCCACAAAGCGCCGACGATGCTCGCCACGATGGCCGTGTACAACCCCATCTGCGGCGGCAGCCCGGCCATGACCGAGAACACCAGCGCCTGCGGCAAGAGGATGACGCCCACCGTCACCCCGGCCACCAGATCGTAGCGCAGGTTGGCGGTGGGGTAGCCGCGCACGATGCGGGCGGGGCGGCTGAAGAAGGCCGCCGCCGACCCCAGCCGGGCGACCGGCATGGCCGGCGCTTTCAGCGGTGACGAGATCGATGGCATCGTGCAGCGATGGCTCTCTGCGGGTGCAGTTAGCAGCGGGGAGAAGAAGCGATCATTCTTCGATGGCGATTCTGGTTATCTTTGGCCCTTCGACTTCGAGGATGCGAAGCCTGTAGCCAGAAACGCTCAGTTCTTCGCCCGGAACGGGGATGCGCCGCAGCTTCTTCAAGACCAAGCCGGCTACGGTTTCGTAGTCGTCGGCTTCGGGCAGGCGCAGCCCCAGGCTTTCGTTGACTTCGTCCACGGGCAGTTGGGCGCTGATGGCAAAGCTGTGTTCGGCCAGCCGTTGCATCTCGGGCGGGGCGCTCCATTCGACGTTGATCCGGCCCACGATCTCCTCGACCATGTCATCCATGGTCGCCAACCCGGCCGTACCGCCAAATTCATCGATGACGACGGCAAAGCGCACGGCCGACGAGCGCATCTCGGCGAAGAGGTCGCTCACCAACCGCGATTCGGGCACCCGTAAAGGTTCTTCGATGATGGGCAGGTCGCCGACCGTCCGGCCGCGCGCTTCGGGGTGATCGAGCAGGAAGAGGACCAAATCGCGCATCGACACCACGCCCACGATGTGATCGAGGTCTTCGCTGAAGGCGGGGAAACGGGCGTGCGAGTGGGCGCGGAAGACGGCCAGAAGCTCGTCCACTGTTTGGTTGCAGTCGATGCCGATGATGTTGGTGCGCGGGATCATCACCTCTCGTACCACCGTCTCGCCGAACTCGAATACCCGGTAGACCATGGCCTGTTCTTGGGCCTCGAGCAGCCCGGCCCGGCCGCTCTGCTGCACGATTGATTTCAGTTCTTCAAGCGAGGCCACCGAACCGTGTGGGTTGGCGCTGCTGCGGATGCCCAACAGCCGCAACATCAACGCCGTGGCCCCGTCCACCACCCACACGAACGGGGCCGTGAGGCGGGTGAAGGTGCGCATGGGCAGGGCCAGGACTTCGGCTGTGCGTTCGGGAGAGCGAATGGCGATCAGTTTGGGCGTCTGTTCGCCCACCACCATGTGGAAGAACGAGAGGATGAGCAGCACGACGAAGGCCGCTATCCCCACCGCCGCCGCCGGGCTGACAAAGCGTCCCAGGCTCTCGCCCAGGAGGGGGGTGATGATCTCGGACAGGGGTTCTTCGGCCACCACGCCCACAAGGATGCTGGCGGCGGTGATGCCCAATTGCGAGGCGGCGATAGCCCGATCCGGGTCCTCGAGCATCTTGAGCACGACTCTGGCCGACCTGCTGCCTTTGGCCGCCGTCTCTTCCAGTTTGCTGCGCCGCGATGTGACCAGGGCGAATTCGACCGCGACGAAGAAGCCGTTCACCAGGATGATCAAGAGGCCAATGGCAAGCGGCCAAGCAAGGCCGGAGGAAGCAGGGGGTTCAAGCATGGCAGGGTGTGGGCTTGACGGTGGACGATAGACGATGTAATGATGGATGATGAAGCCATCGGGATGAGGAATTCGCTATCGTCTACCATCCGCCGTCGAAGCAGAAGCGGAACCTATGTTTCGAAGTGACTTGCGTTTAGTTGCCGACGAGATTGGCGGCGTAGATCGAAAGAATCACCAGGGTGGCGTTGTAGGCGGCGTGGACGAGGGCGGCGGTAGTGGTGCTGTAGCGGTTGCGAATCCAGCCCAACGCCAGCCCCAACAAGAAGATGAGGACGATGGCCAGGTTGAGGTATTGGACGTGGTGGATGGCAAAGATAAAGCTGGTGAGCCACAACCCGAAGGCCGGTTGCAGCGCGCCCCGGTACAGTATTTCTTCGCCCAGACCCGACAAGAGGCCGAGGATCAAGGCGCCGGGGATGCTCTGGAAGGCGCCGATGAGAAGGCTGTTGATGGCTTCGGCGGCGGCGGAACTTTCGGGCGAGACCAGGGTCAGCAGGCTGCCGGCGACGAGGCTGAGCACAAGCAAGCCGACCGCGCCGAGGACGACCGGACGGAGGTCGTCCAGGGTGGGTAAGCGCAGCCCCAGCCGGGCCAGCGTCTCGCGCCCCTGGCGCCGGATGCCAAGCCCAACGCCCAAGATGGCCATCAGCACGAAGAGCACGGTCTGCACGGCCAGGTCCTCGATCCCCACCGACAAGCCCAGTTCGGCCAGTCTGGCTGGGTCGTCGATGAGGGTGTTCTGGCTGAGGTTGGCGCCGGCAAAGAGCACGGCAAAGACGATGGCGGTGGTCTGCACGGGTTGCGCCCAGGCCAACGGCCCCAGGCGCGGCGAGCGCCCGGCCAGGGCAGCGGCGATGGCCGCCAGGGCGGGGAGGCCGGCAACCACGCCGGTGATGATTAGCCAGCGCCCGAAGCCGTTGAGGTCGGGATTCAGGCCGGGTGGCAGGGCGGTGCTGAGGCTTTCGGGCGGGAGCAGCAGGACGCCGAAACCGGTGAGGGTGACAAGGCCGGCCAGGGCGAGCAATGAGAGGTAGGTGAGCCAGCGCGCCCAGCCCAGATTCTGGCCGAGGTTGGCCAGCACCACCAACATGAGCAGGGGAACAGAAACGAGGATGAGCAGAGCCATGTCATTGCCCTTTGAAGTGGGCGGCCAATTCGCGCGTCAGGTTGAGGTAGGCGTCGCCATAGAATTGGCTGGGTTCGATGTAGGTGCCCTCGACCCACTCGTTGAAGCTGTTGATCCAGAGGAGATCGGGGTTGCTGCCAATGGCGGCGTTGTAGGTGGCGCGATAGAAGTTGCCGTCCTCGCGGGCGCGCACTCGCGGCGGGGCGGGCGCCCGCACATCTTGCTTGCAGCGGGCGCGGCTGTCGTCCGAGCCGGGCATGAGGGTGGCCACCCACAGCTTGGGCTGGCCCGTGCGCTGTTCCCACGCCCGCACGTTCTGCGCCCAGCGCGGGGCTTTGACGTAGTCGTTGGGCGAGGAGGCATGGGTGACGTTGTACAGCCATAGGCCGTCGAAGACAGTGAGAAAGCTAGGGTCCAGGCCCTCGGCCATCCACCACGAAGCGCGGCCGGGGTCGGCCTGAGCGCGGATGGCGGCCCAGGCATCCTGGGCGCTGCCGCCGCCGCGGGGCGCACGCCCGACATCGGTGAAGAAGATGACCGGGCGACCGTTGATCTTGAGGAAGTTGGGATGCCCGCCGTACTGGTCGAGGAGGTAGCGGATGGCCTCGGCGGTGCTGGCCTGGGTGGGGTTGGTTCCCGCCCAGTAGTGGCGCTGGAAGACGACCGTCGATTGGAAGCCCGTACCCTGCGACCGGCTGAGGAGGGTGGCGAAGTTGCGGTCGGTGCGTTCGCCGGGCGCAATCCACTGGCTGGTGAAGCCGTCGATGCCGGCGCCGATGGCCATTTGCACCTGGCGGGCGATGGCTTCGGGGTCGTCCGAGCTGTAGGGGGTCAGCGGCCGGTCGCCGGCGCTGATGTTGCAGTCGCCCCAGCCGCCGGCGTCGTACCAGACGAAGTAGTTGGCCAGCACCAGGCGCGGGACGCGAGAGGAGCCGGGCGCGGCGGCGGCCAGGGCGATGGGCGGGCGGGTGGGAGTGGGGGGCGCAGGGGTGGGGGTGGCGGTGGCGGGGGGTGGGGTGGGGGTAGGCGGCGGGGTGAGGACGGTCAGTCGCTCTCGCCCCGGCGTTTCTGACAAGAGGTCGGCGGCGATCCAGCCCAGGTTGCCGTTGGCCGACTCGACTACCAGCCAATCCCCGGCCTCTGACTGGCCCTTGAGGACGACTTCTTCGCCTTCGCCCAAGATGGCGAGTGTGGGATAGGCGACGCCCGGCCCGCCGCGCAGGTTGGCCAGGGCGGTGTTGACCTGGGCCACAAAGGTGGGGACAGGGGTGGGGGTGCGGGTGGGGGTAGTGGTGGGGGTGGGTGTTTGACTGGGGGTGGGGGTGAAGCTGGGCAGCGGCGTCAGGGCCAGGTAGGGGGTGTTGGTGGGCAGGGCGGCCACGGCCATCCGGCCGGCAAAGAGGGTGGGGCTGGGGGTGGGCGTGGCCGGGGGTGGGGTGGGGCGGGGGCGACGGCTGATCCCAAGCTCGACCAGAACCACGACCAGCAGCAGAGCGGCCAGGATGAGGGAGGCGCAGGAGCGGGTGCGCCTTTGATAGCGGCGGGACATGGGGCGGGTTATGTGTTCCGAGTTCCGGGTTCCGGGTTCGGTAGGATTGACGGAGCGAGCACGCCTACGGGCGGCTTAGCGATGCCCAGACAAAGGGCAGGCAGAGGTTGTGGGCGCTGAGGCGGTAGATGGAGGTCATGTCGTTGAAGTAGATGAAGCCATCAGGCCCGGTTTCGATGTCGAGCTGGCAACCGGCCGGGGTCAGGTCGATGATCGATTCGCCCACGACGACGGCGCGGGCGGCATCCAAACGGAGGATGCGCAGGCTGCTGGTGTTCCAGTCGCAGGTCAAGAGGCTGTTCTGCCAGCCGGGGACGGCCAGGCTGTCGTAGAAGGTGAAGCCGGTGGGGGCGATGGTGACATCCCACCACCAGGCGGGCGGCCGGTGGCCGGGGCCGGGGTCGATGCATTCGGTGTAGCTGGGGCTGCTGAGGGGCCAGCCGTAGCTGCCCCCGGCCTCGATGTGGTTGATCTCGTCGCCGCAGCCGGGGCCGTTGTCGCTCAGCCAGAGGTCGCCGGTGACCGGGTCGATGGCCGAGCCGTAGGGGTTGCGCACACCCCAGGCCCAGATGCGGTCGTCGTTGGGGCTGTCTTGGCCGAAGAAGGGGTTGCCGGGCAGCCCGGCGCCGGTGAAGCGGCTGATGCGCAGGACTTTGCCCTGGGGGACGGTGAGGTTCTGGGCCAGATCCTGGCGGCAGTTGTCGCCCATGGGCACGAACAGGCTGCCATCGGGGCCGATGGCGATATGGCCGCCGTTGTGGTCGGTGCAGGGCTGGTCGGGGTTGGCCGGGTCGCGGGGCAGGGGCAGGTCGAGGAGGAGGAGGGGGCTGCCGGTTTGGCCGTCTTGATGGCGGAAACGCACGACCCGGTTGGTCCAGCCGTCTGATTCCAGGTAGTGGACGTAGAGGCGGCCATTGTGGCTGAAATCGGGGTCGAGGGCCAGGCCGAGGACTTGGGAATCGCGCCCGGTGAGACCGGGGATGCGAATGCGTTCGACCAGCAAGCCTTCGTGGTCGAGGATGCCGATGGCTTTGCGGTTGGAATCGGCGAAGTAGAGGCGGCCGTCAGGCGCAAAGACGAAGGCGGTGACGAAGCCCAAGCCGGCGGCGAAGACGTCGAGTTGAACCGACGCCGGCAACGCGGCTTCGATCCGAATCCTGGATGGCGAGGACGGAGGTGGATCGAAGGGGGTGGAAGAGGAGAGGGGGAGGAAGGGGAGGAGGGTGAGGAGGAGAGGGAGGAGGGGAGAAAGGATCGCGGTCATGAGGTTTCGGTGGTCTGGCTGGCAATGAGGGCGGCGGCGGAAGATGAGCCGTGATGGTACGTCGCCCAGGCGACAGGCGTCAACCCGGCGTCGCCCTCAAATCGACCCTTACACCTCGCCTACATGCAAGGCCACCGTCCCCAGCATGAGAACACGGTAATGAATGTTGCGAAGTCCCGCTGTTTCCATCACGGCCTTGAGTTCGGCCGGACGGGGGAAGGCCAGGGTGGAGGCGGGAAGGTAGGAGTAGGCGCCCTTGTTGCTGCTGAAGAGGGCGGTGAAGCGGGGGACGAAGTGGAAGAAGTAGAGACGGAAGAGGTCGCGCCACAGCGGTGCGCCGGGCCGGGTGATTTCCAGGCAGACGACGCGACCGCCCGGCCGGACGACGCGGCGCTGCTCGGCAAAGGCGGCGGCTACGTCGGTGACGTTGCGCATGAGGAAGCCGGAGCAAACGGCGTCGAAGGCGTCGGTGGCAAAAGGTAGGTGCAGGGCGTCGGCCTCGACGAAGGGCAGGCGGCCGTCCTGGTCTTTGACTTGGCCGATGCGCATCATTTCGTGGGTGAAGTCGGCGGCGACGACGTTGAGATCGGGCCGTAGGCGCATGGCTTCGAGTGAGATGTCGGCGGTGCCGGCGCCAATATCCAGCAAGCGCCCTCCGTGCCGCAGGTTGCAGGCGGCGACCACCAGCCGGCGCCAGGCCTGGTCGCGGCCAAAGGTCATCAGCCGGTTCATGCGGTCGTAGCGCCGGGCCGTGGCGGCGAACATGCGGCGGACGTAGGCGGCTTTTTGCTCGGGTGGAGGGAGCATGGGGAGGGCGCAAGGTGAAGTGCGAAATAGGGCGTGAGGAGTGAGATTTTGCCATCCGCAATCCGAGAGTCGCAATTAGAAGCGGTCGGAGCCGGGGATGTAGCCGGGCTGGTTGGGGGCCAGGCTCTGGAGGATGTCGATGAGGTGGGCGGGGATGTCGTTGGCGGGCTGGCGGGCAAGCCACCCGGCCGGGCGGTAGCCAAAGCTGAGTTGCACCAGGGCTTGTGGGGTGAGGCGGACAAGCGGGGCCGACGGACAGGGTTGGGTGTGAAGGCGCAGGCCGGGGCCGGTGAAGTCGAGGCAGAAGGCGGCGTCGCCCAGGTCGATCTGGATGAGGCTGTTGTAGGGTCGGTTGCCCTGTTGCCAACGCTCGTTCCAGTGCGGGAGGATGGCGGCGAGGAAGGTGGGCAGATGGCCGATGCGGGCCATCCAATCGCCGCTGGGGAGGTGGCGGGCCGAGCTTTCGACGTGGAGGTGGTCGGCCAGGGTGTAGAAGGTGGCCGAGCCGGGTGGGAGTGCCCAGGTGAGGGTTGGGGGCGGCGGCTCGTTGGCCGCCAGCAGTTGGGCCTGGCGCTGGAGCAGGGCCGAGGCGGCATCCCAGGTGGGGGCGACGATTTCGTAGCTGTTTGGGCTGGTGCGCACCCAGGGCAGAAGCAGATAGCCCTGGCAGCGGCCGCTTTCGTCGATGGCCAGCAGGGGCGGGTTGGCGGGCAGGCGGATGTTCAGATAGTGGTAGGCGATGGCCGGGGTGCGGGCGAAGACGCCGGGGTAGGGGTCGAATTCCTGGTGGTAGAGGCGCAGCAGGTCGCCGGCGTCGGTCTCGGCGGCGGGGCGAATGCGATAGGGGCTGGGGGGCAGGGCCAGGAGGTCGGGCAGCTGGATGGCGTGCTCGATGGCGGTCATGACGCCGGCGAAGCCGAAGCGGTGGTAGAAGTCGGGGATGCCGTCGAGTAGGAGGAGGGCGTGGCGGCGTTCCCCGGCCAGGCGGATGGCGTCGGCGAGGAGGGCGCTGGCCACGCCCTGGCGACGGTGATCGGGGTGGGTGACGACGGCGCCGATGCAGCCGGTGAGCAGGCGGGCGGGGCCGATGGCCAGGGTGTGTTCGTAGCAGATGTAGCCGCCCAGGAATTGGCCGCCGCCAAAGGCGCCGCGCACCTGGATGGGGTCGAAATCGGGATGGTGTTCGATGGCCTGGCACCAACGGGCGAGGCGCCCTTCGAGGTCTTCGGCGCTGGCAAAGGTGATGAGGGCCAGGCGGTAGAAAGCCGGGCGTTCGGCTGCGGTGAGAGGGCGAACGGAGAAGGGCGGCATGGGGAGGTTCGACCGCCGATCATCAGGCCAGAAGCCAAACCCATGTTCTCATGGCGGCTTGGCTTGGGTTCAGTTGAGGATGACGGGCAGGTAGAGGGGGAGCGGGGTAGGGGTGGAGGTGGGAGTGGGCGTCGATGTTGCGGTGGGGGTGGGGGTGCAGACTGGGGGGAAGACCTCGATGTAGTTGGCCGTCACCTGCTTTTCGGCGTCCATGACGATGCTGATCGTAGGTTCGTTGCCGCTGGCGTCGCCCGACCAGCTAACGAAGGCCAGATAGGGTGTGTCTTTGCACTCGTAGTGGGTGGTGTAGGGGGCGGTGAGGGTCACTTCGGTTCCGGCGGCGTAGCGGCCATCGTGTTCGGGCAAAGGCTGCTGCAAAATCTTCAGGTGGGCGGGAGGTTCGGGCAGGGGGGCGACGGTGACACCGAGCCGGAGGAGATAGCGTTCGCCGGGGATGAGGGTGGGCGTGAGGGTGGGCGTCGGCGTTTCGGTGGGGGTGGGGGAGGGGGTTTCGGTGGCGGTAGGTGTGAAGGTGGCGGTGGGCGTGGGGGTGGGCGTGGGGGCCTCGTTGACGATGACGATGACGGCGGGCGAGAGTGCGCTCCAGTGGGCGGCGTCGTAAGCCCGCGCCCGCAGGCTGTGCTCGCCGACCGGCAGGGTCAGGGTGGCAGTGAAGGTGGGCGCCGATTGGACGGCGACCGGCTGACCGTCCAGCAGATATTCGACCGTGGTCACGCCCACGTTGTCGCTGATGGCGGCGGTGACGCTGATCGGCGCGCTTTCGGTGATGACATCGGTGGGGAGGGGCGAAAGGAGGGTGATCGTGGGCGGGATCATGTCGGCGCCCTGGCCGATGGTCTTGGCGGGGTCGTCGGCCATGGCGATGGCATAGCGCAGGGCGGCGCGGTTGCGGGCCGTCTGGGCGGGGATGATGTCGTCGGGCGGGTAGAAGCCGGGGTTGGCGGTGGTGGGATAGAGTTCCAGCGTCATGGCGAAGATGCCCAAGGCGCCGTAGAACCAATCATCGTGGTCGCCGTTGACCAGGTAGAGGTCGCTGGCCTGTTGGGCGGTGAAGCCATTGCGGGCCGCCATCGCCCCCGAAAGCGCCTTGAAGATGGCGAGGTCGGTGGCGTCCATGTCGGGCGGCAGGTCGGCGTAGGTGTAGCCGTAGGGGTAGAGGATAAGCTCGCCGTAGGTGTGGAACGAGAGGATGGTGCTGAAGTGGGGCCGGGCCTGGACGAAGTCGCGCAGGGCCTGGCTTTCTGGCTCGGAGAAGGCCGACGGGCCGCGATAAGTCAGGCTATTGGGGAAGGGGCTGCTGCCCTGGTTGTCCAGGCCCCACTTGTAGCCAAAGTTGCGGTTGAGGTCCACTCCCCAGCTGCCGCCGTTGTCGCGGCGGTTCTTGCGCCAGGCCGGGGGGAAGGAGGGCGTCGTCCACCAGTTGATGTCGTATTCGCTGCCATCCGGGTTGAGGTTGGGGATGATCCAGATGTCGCGCTGGTCGATGAGGTTGGTGGTCTCGCCCTCGCGCCCGTAGTTTTCCAGCAAGTCGTGGGCGACGAAGAGGGCCTGTTCGACGCTGAGATGTTCGCGGGCGTGGGTGCCGCCGTAGAGCAGGATGCCCTTTTCGCCGGCTTCGTCCTCGTGGGGATGGTCGGTGATGCGAATGGCCCAGATTCGGCGCCGTTCCCAGGTGCCGCCGATGTCCTGGAGGCGGGTGATGGCCGGGTAGTGCGAGGCCAGATACTGCAAGTCGGCCAGGACTTCGCCGTAGTCGTGGTAGTTGCCGAAGCCGGGCGGGAAGTCGGCCGGGGACAGGGCGACGAGGCTGAGAACCTGATAGCCCTGTTCGAGCAGTCTCTGTAGCTGCTCCTGGCTGACGGCCAGGGTGATGCTTTGGCTGGTGGCCGACCAGACATCGTAGCCCTGAGCGGTGAGGGCCGTGCGCCCGGCGGCGGTGGGGACGGCGAGGGTGACGAGGATGCGGTCGGGGCTTTGGGCGGCGGCTGAGCCGGCGAGCACCAGCAGCAAGCAAAGGGCGGTGAAGGTGAGAAGACGTTTCATGGCGACTAGCTTGGGGTGGGTGACGCGACGGGCGGGCGGGTGGATCAGGTGGGCTGAAGCAGCAGTAGCCGGTAGCCGTCGGGGTCGAACAGGTTGATGTACTTCGCCCAGCCTTCATCGATGGGCGCGGGCGCGGCCAGCCCGCGCAGCCGCAGCCGCTGGCACAAGGCGTCGATGTCGGCGACGGCGAGGGCGATGTACATCCCCAGCCCACGCGGCGCGCCGGGCGCCAGATAGATTTTGGCTTGGGCCAGGTGGACGATGGCAAAGCTGCCGGCGTCGTCTTGGACGGGGAAGCCCAAGCTCTCGCGATAGAAATCGACCGATTTGCGCAGGTCGGTCACTTCCAGCCAGAGGAAGTGCAAGGAAGGATTCTGGGCAGGGGTGGACATGGACGCATTATACCGCAGAGACCGGCCGGAGGCGGCAGAAAGCATCCGGGGCATGATCCGCCGGCTGGCGGCGTCAGCGCCCCCAGGCGCAGCCTGTAGGCCGAAGGGCGGCGCTTGGGCGTGAGCGGCGCGTCACAAGTTTGCGTTCTCGACCCACTGACTTTATAATGACCTTGTCATGCCCCCGTGGCGGAATTGGCATACGCGGTAGGTTGAGGGCCTATGCCCTTAGGGCGTGTCCGTTCAAGTCGGACCGGGGGCACCAGCAATGGCGCCGGGATCGATCCCGGCGCTTTTTGTTTATTTGGCCTGATTTGCCAGTTTCAGGCAAACCGGCAACCAGGAGCCGGGAATCGATCCCGGCGCTTTTTGTCTATTTGACAGCCCCCCGGCCCTATGCTATCCTCAGCCCCGCTTTCTTGGCCCTGCTATGACTACGACCGTGCTCCCGACCGCCGTCTTTCCTCCGGCCCACCCTGCGGTGGCGTGGAGCAATCTGCGCGTGGCAGCGGCCCGGCGCGAGTTTGCCTTTGCCTGGTTCTATTTTTATTTTGGCTATTTTGGCAGATCGCTCCCCGCCGGGCAGGGCACGAAGGCATAACACCCACCTTGAACACCATCCCCGAGCGTGGAGCGACACCGCCCACGCTCTTTTTGTTGCCTGAGATCAGGCAAGGCCGGCGGGGATGACAGCGGCAAGCGTGGGTAGAAGCTCCTCCCATCAACAAGGAGCCTGAACCATGTTACAAGCCGGTCTGTGGTACTCACCCCCGGTCGCCGCCCCTGTTTGGGCGCTGACTCACCCCCCGAAGGAGCAACCCGTGATGGTCTGTCGAGGCGTGCGCGGCGCCACCACCGTCGAAACCAACTCGCGCGAGGCCATCTTGCGCGAGACGCGTCGTCTCTTGGCGCTGATCATCCGGCTCAACGGCATCGAGGCCGAGGATGTGGCCAGCGCCATCTTCACCACCACGCGCGATATCGATGCCGAGTATCCTGCCCTGGCTGCCCGGCAGTTGGGTTGGCTGGATGCCGCCCTGCTCTGCGGCCACGAGATGGATGTGCCCAATGGTTTGCCGCGCTGCATCCGCATCTTGGTGCACTGGAACACAACCAAGAAGCCGGCCGAGATCCGGCATGTCTACCTGGGCGAGGCCACCCGCCTGCGGCCCGACAAGGCGGAACTCCCCCCATTGGACGAAGGCGAGTTGGCGCGATGGATCGACGATCAATTGCTGACCTGGCAGCAAGGCAGCGGAGGTAAACGATGAGCGATGCGCACGCAGTGGCCTTCCAGGGCGAACATGGTGCCTTCAGCCAGGAGGCAATTCGCCAGCATTTCGGCGCCGAGGTGGGAACGCTGCCCTGCCATGCGTTCGAGGAGATTTTTGCGGCGGTGGAGGAGGGCCGGGCGGCTTACGGCGCCCTGCCGGTGGAGAACTCGGTGGCGGGGTCGATCAACAAAGCCTATGATCTCTTGTTGGACCATGACCTGAAGGTGTGGGGCGAGGTGTTGCTGCGGGTGCGACACAACCTGTTGGCGCTGCCGGGCGTCAGCCTCGACCAGATCACCACCGTGCGCTCGCATCCCCAGGCCCTGGCCCAATGCGAGCGGTTTTTGAATCGCCACGGCTGGCAGGCTGTGCCCTGGTACGACACGGCCGGCAGCGCCAAAGAGCTGGCCGCGGCCCCGGCGCCGGGCGTGGCCGTCATCGCCAGCAGCCTGGCCGCCGAAATCTACGGTCTTGCGGTGTTGGCGGCCGGGATCGAAGACCTGGCCTTCAACTACACCCGTTTCTTCATCATCGCTCGCGGCGACCCACCCCCGGCCGAGCGGGCCAAGACCTCGCTTGTCTTTGCCACCGCCCATTCGCCCGGGGCCCTGGTGGCCTGCCTGAATGAATTCGCCTCGCGCGGGATCAACCTCACCAAGCTGGAAAGCCGGCCACGGCGCAACCGGCCCTGGCATTACGTTTTCTATCTCGATTTCGAGGGCCACTGGCAGGACGAGCCATGTCGGGCGGCCCTGGTGGGGTTGCTGGCCCGGGCCGCCTTCATCAAGCTGCTTGGTTCCTATCCGGCCGCAGCCTTGCCCGACCACAACGGCGCAACCCAAAGCGCGCTCCTGCAAATTTAGCTATTGGAGATTGGTTATTGAAGATTGGCAGTCAATCGCCAATAACCAATAACCAATTCCCAATTACCACCCATCTTCAAGGTTAAGCAACCATGGTCATTGTCATGAAACCTAATTCCACCGCCGCCGAGATCGGGGCGGTGATCGCTCGCGTGCAGGAATTCGGCGCCACGCCCCACCCCATCTACGGTGTCGAGCGCACCGTCGTGGCTGTAGTGGGCGAGACGCGCTACGTCGACCGCGAAGCCTTTCTGATCATGCCGGGTGTGGAGCAAATCACCCGCATCAGCGCGCCCTACAAGCTGGCCAGCCGCGAGTCGCACCCCGACGATACGGTGATCCGGCTCAACGGCGTCAGCGTCGGCGGCCGCGAGTTGGTGGTGATGGCCGGGCCGTGTTCGGTGGAAAGTCGCGAGCAGTTGCTAGAGACGGCGCAGGCAGTGAAAGAGGCCGGGGCGCAGATGTTGCGTGGGGGGGCATTCAAGCCGCGCACCTCGCCTTATTCGTTCCAGGGCCTGGGCCTGAAAGGACTGGAGATCCTGGCCGAGGCGCGTGAACGCTACGGCTTGCTGATCGTCACCGAGGTGATGACGCCCGACGCCGTGCCGATGGTGGCCGAGTATGCCGATGTGTTGCAGATCGGCGCCCGCAATATCCAGAACTACGGTCTTTTGCACGCGGTGGGCCGGGTGCAGCGGCCGGTCTTGCTCAAGCGTGGGATGATGAGCAGTATGGAGGAATTGCTGATGTCGGCCGAGTATATCCTGGCCGGCGGCAATTACCGGGTCATGCTCTGCGAGCGCGGCATCCGCACCTTCGAGAAATACACCCGCAACACCTTCGATCTCAACGCCATCCCTGTGCTCAAGCAGCTCAGCCACCTGCCGGTGATCGCCGACCCCAGCCACGGCACCGGGCGCTGGGATATCGTGCCCGCCATGTCGTTGGCGGCGGTGGCCGCCGGGGCGGATGGCCTGATCATCGAAGTACACCCGAACCCCGCCGAAGCTATCTCCGACGGCGCCCAGTCGCTCAAGCCCGAGCGTTTTGCCGAACTCATGCGCCAGATCAAACGCGTGGCCGCAGCCGTCGACCGTACTCTCAAATAAGTTCGCTTGGTATGCAGACTTGCGTAGTCTTTTTTTTGGTACGCGGATGAACGCGGAGAGACGCGGATTCTTTTTGATAAGCGGATTGAGGCGGAGGAACGCGGGTTTCTTTTTTGGTACGCGGATGAACGCGGAGAGACGCGGATTCTTTTTGATAAGCGGATTGAGGCGGAGGAACGCGGGTTTCTTTTTTGGTACGCGGATGAACGCGGAGA
>CAYWPZ010000108.1:0-15215 GCA_964460135.1 uncultured Caldilineales bacterium
CAATCGTCCCCACGTTCACATGGGGCTTCTTGCGCTCGAATGCTTGCTTGGCCATAGGTGCCGCCTCCAAAAGGTTCGCTCAGCCGGTCGCCGACCGGTCGGGCATGGTTGGTGAATTGCGGGATGATGGCGCTCGAAAAGCGCCGGGTGGGATGCGTTTTTTGGCCGTCCCTGTGAGAGGACGGCCAAAGTTGGGTTAAGGTATGGTGAACAAGCCCACAAGCGGCTTCGAACCGCTGACCTCATTCTTACCAAGAATGTGCTCTACCGACTGAGCTATGTGGGCGGGAAAGGATTTCGGACTGCGAAATTCGGATCTCCAGATTCACCATCCGAACTTCGCAATTCCTCAGTGGGCCGGGCAGGACTCGAACCTGCGAAGGCGCTCTCGCCGGCGGATTTACAGTCCGCACCCTTTGCCGCTCGGGACACCGACCCATTAGGGCTATTCTATCAAAGACAGTTGGTAAAAAGCAAAACAAAAAGCCGCTGATCAACGAAGCAGGGGATTCAGCCCCGGTCGAGAGCCGACGGCCGGACTCGAACCGGCGACGATCCGCTTACAAGGCGGAGGCTCTGCCATCTGAGCTACGTCGGCCTGGTTGGTGGGCTGATGAGAGCGGGGGAACGTGGTGAAGCGGCGGCTGCAAAGGAAAATTTTATGCCGAAGGGGAAACGAAAGTCAAACTGGGAAGCGGTTCTTGCGCGCGCAATCGGCGCAAGTCGTGGCCGAAGGCAGGATTTCCAATCGTTCTGGCTCGATCTCCTTGCCGCAATTCTGGCAGCGGCCGTAAGCCCCGCTTTGGGCGCGTTCCAGGGCCTGTTGCAGCGATTTGATCTGCGCCTCGATATATTCTTTGCGAGCCAGCGCCATTTCCCAGGTCATGGCGCCGGTGCTACCGGTGCCTGGCCCCAGGTCGGGCTTCTCGGCCAACTGGGCGTTGACTTCGACGAGATCAGCTTCAGCCATGGCCAGTTCTGCGGCCAAACGGTCTCGTGTCGGAGGCAGTGTCGTGCTCATCGGTGTTCGGACTCCATGTCTGGCGGCTGGCAATGTACTGCTCTTGCCTGCTGCCGCAAATCCTGGGCTGCAGGAGGCGGCGGTGGGATGCAAAAGGCCCGACGCCGCCCGCCCATCTTGTGTTCCCTGCACTTGTTCCGCTCCCGGTCGTGTTCGTCCGCGAGCCGGCGTCAGCACAAATCGCCACGCCAGCATGCCCCTTTTTCCTTCACCTGGCATGGGCGGCGGCAGAGAACAGCGTGCAAAGCGACAGCATGTAGCGGGGCCAAGTATCCCACATCTTGGCTTCGATGTCAATCATTCATTCAACATAACCTGAAGACAGCGCCTCGGCACAGCGCCTCGGCACAGCGCCCCGATGGCGTCCCCGCACTTGCGAGCGGCGGTCTCTCAGCCGGCTACAGCCGGGTCAGAATTTCCGGGCCTTTGGGTGTGATCGCCACTGTATGCTCGAACTGTGCCGAAAGTCTGTGGTCTGCCGTCACCACCGTCCAGCCATCCTTCTGCAGTTCCCATTCGTGTGTGCCCAGGTTGATCATCGGCTCGATCGTGTACACCATCCCCGGTCGCAGCCGCGGGCCGCGCCCATCCATGCGCGTATGCGAGACCGATGGCCCCTCATGCAGACTACGCCCGATGCCATGCCCGCCCCACTCGCGCACCACCGCCATTTGCTGGCCATCGGCGTAGTTGTGGATGGCAGTTCCGATATCATGGAGGAAGTTGCCCACCCGCGAGGCAGCGACGCCAAGCTCCAGGCATTTCTCGGTCACATCGAGCAAGCGCTGGGCCTCGGCGGAGATGGCGCCAACCGGGTACGTCACGCAGGCATCGCCGCAATAGCCGCGATAGCGCAAGCCGATGTCGATGGCGATGATGTCGCCTTCTTTCAGCACGCGGCCATTGGGGATGCCGTGGCAGATCTCTTCATTGACCGAAGCGCAGATGACGCCCGGAAACGGGGGGTGTTTGGCTTGGGCGCCGCGATAGCCCTTGTAGAGCGGTTGGGCGCCTTTCTGGCTGATGAAGTCCTCGACGATGCGGTCGAGTTCTTTGCTGCTGGCGCCAGGCTGCACGTGTTGGCGCAACATGGCGAATATCTCTGCCACCAGCCGCCCGGCCATGCGCAGATGAGCGATGTCCTGGGGGGTTTTCAGGATGATGTCGTTGGATTTTTTGCGGAACATGCGTGGGGTGCCACAGAAGGAGATTGATTTCTCATTATAACGCACCCCTTGACGCCGCGGCCAAGCCCCAACCCTCTTTTCGGCGACCCCGACGCCAACCGCGTAACCGGCCTGGTGTTCAGTTGCGGTTATCGAGCGCCTGCTGCAAGAAACGCCGGGCCACATGCACAGGCACGGCCATGCCAACATCCGGCCCGGTCATCATCGTGTTGATCCCCACCAGCCGGCCGGCCTCGTCTACCAGCGCCCCGCCTGAATAACCGGGACGCAGGTGGAGGCTGACAGCCAGCCAGTCGCCCTCCGGCCGCAAGTCGGGCTGGTCGGGGCCGGCCGGATGGGCCGTCGCCTCGCCGATGACAATCCCCGCCGTCGCCGCCCCGCGCACGCCCCAGGGATGGCCCAAGGCCAACACCCATTGACCAGGTCGCAACGCTTGCGAGTCTCCCAGCCGAATGGCGGGCAACCCCGTCGCCGCTACCGACAGAGCCGCCAGATCGAGTTGAGCATCCAGGGCCAGCAAACGGGCGGGCAGGGTGCGACCATCGTACAACGTCGCTTGCAGCGATGGCTGCTGACCCCGGCCCGCCACCACATGGGCGTTGGTCACGATCAGACCGGCGCCGTGCCAGATGGTGCCAGCGCCGCTGCCGCGCGAGCCACTGCGAACCTCGACCAGGCTGGGCAGTGTTTGCTCGACGAGAGCAGCCAACTCATCGTTCAGGCTCGCAAGCAAGGCGTTCATCCGCTTTGATCAGCCTCGCTCGCCCACCCGGACAGCCAGTTCCTGGACTTTGCCGCCGCGCACGATGCGCACAACTGCCTCCGCGCCCCTGCGGTCGTCGCTCAGCGCCGCCTGCACATCATCGACGCGGCGTACCGCCTGGTTGTCGAAGGCCACGAGGGTGTCGCCGAGCAACAGCCCGGCCTCATCGGCGGCGCTACCCGGCTCGACCGAAGTGATCAACGCCCCTGTCTCCTGGTTCAGCTGTTCGGCCAGGCCCGCCGGCAGACGCACGGTCTGAACGCCCACTCCCAGATAGCCGCGGCGCACATGCCCATGTGCAGCCAGCGCCGTGGCCACGCGGCGGAGGGTGGGAAGCGGCAGACTGACGGTAACGCCGCGCGCCAGGGCAGAACTATTGAGACCAATGACGCCGCCATCGACGCTCAGCAGCGCCCCGCCCGAAAAGCCGGGGTACATGCTTAGATCGGTCTGGAGATAGCTATCGACCTTGCCGCCAGCGCCTGTACGCCAGGCTCCGTCCAGGGCGCTAACCACGCCGAGGGTGCTCTGCACGTGCTGCTGCGGACGACCCACCGCCAGCACCAGGTGGCCGACGCGCAGCCCATCCGTTTCCAGCCAGGTGGGTGGGGTCAGGCGGGCCTCGGCGCGCAGCAGGGCCAGGTCGGTGGTGGGGTCGCGACCAACGACGGCTGCCGCCGCGATTTCGCCGCTGGGCAAACCGATGCGAATACCTTGTTTGGCTTCGACCACGTGATGGGCGGTGAGGATGAGACCGTCGGCGCTCCAGGCGATGCCGCTGGCCGGCAGCCTTCGCCGCGCCTCCACCCGCACGATGCTCTCGCCTGCCGACGCCACGGCCTCGGCCAAGCCATCTGAAAGTTGTTGTAGGAGTGTAGTCATAGTTTTGTTCCTCTTGCCATGCAGTCTACACCCCCTCTGCACGTCCCACATCCCCCTTTTGCCCAGGCCGCGACCTGGAAAAACGACTAGGCGCCCTACAATAAGATCAGCCCTGCTCGCGTCGCCCTCACCACCGCCTCGGTTCGGCTCTCTGCCCCCAGCTTGCCCATGATGGCATTGAGATGGAACTTGACCGTGTGTTCACTCACGCCCAAGCGTTTGGCGATCTGCTTGTTGGCCAACCCCTCGGCCAACAGACGCAGCACCTCTCGCTCGCGGGGAGTCAGTGCCTCGGCGGGGGCTTGTTCTGGCGGCTCCATGACGGGCGGCAATGCGCTCAGCAGGGTCGGGTCAAGCACGACCAGGCCCTCGGCTGCCGCACGCAATGCCGTCGACAGCACCTCGGTGCGGGCACTGCGCAAAAGCACGCCGCGTGCACCGGCCTGACGCATCTGCCCGGCCAGATCGACGCCCGGCTGCTCAGGCGCCAACACCACCACAGGCGGCAGGACCGCGGCCAGCCCACTCAGACGCCGGCTGATGGCCCGCACCGCCGCCTGGCTGGGATCCCAGCCGATGTCCCAGAGGATGGCGTCGGGTCGATGAAGGTCGAGCGCAGCCAGCAGATCGACGCCGCTGTGCTCCATCCCGGCCACCACAAGCCCCGTCTGCGCGATCAGCGCCAGGCCCGAGCGCGCCAGGGGATCATCGGCAAGGATGAGGATGCGGAGGTCCGACATGGGGCAAGTTTAGTAGATGGGTGGACAAGCAGACAAGGAGTCAGGTGACGATGGGCGGGCCAGGCGTTGCGTCGTCTCTCGTTTGCCCCAACCTAAAAACTCGCGCGCAGAGGGCGCAAAGGCTATTGACTCGAAGGCGGTTCTATGCTATCCTACGAATTCGACTTCCTTCGAGTCGGCCTTTGCGTAGCTTAGCTGCGCTCGTTTCAGTTTCATCGCCTCGGCAGCGTCTGACGACGACTGCTGTTTCTATCCCGTCCCCCTACCTCATCCAAACCTCAGCCCACCGGAAGCCCCTCGGTGGGTTGCGCGCGCATCAAGGTCGGTCATAGCTCAAGACGAAATACGGATCGGTCGGCCGCCAGGCAAGCGGTGGCTCGCGCCTGAGGCCGCATCGCTCCTGCAGCCCCACGCTCACGCTCAGCCCCAACGCATTGTTGCCAGAAGGCGCTGAGCGTTTTTTGGGTGTAGCTGTCCCCGCTTGGCTTCGTGGACGACAATGGTCGCGGCGCTGAACAATTTGGCGAATTCTTATCGAAACTACGCAGACGTTTGCGTCGTCAATCCGCCTTCAGCCCACAAGGGCGAGGAGTTCTCTCCAGCATGGTATCCAGCACCAGCCTCAACGGTGGCGCCAAGCGCAAATCGTACGCCCGCCTTAGCGCGGTCATGCCTCTGCCGCAACTGATCAAGGTCCAGCTCGATTCATATCGCTGGTTCCAAGAAGAAGGCTTGCGCGAGCTGTTCGACGAAATCTCTCCGATTGTCTCCTATAACAAGAATCTGGAGCTTCATTTCGGCAACTATCGCTTTGGCGAGCCGAAGTATCCAGAAGCCGAGTGCCGCGAGCGCGACACCACCTTTTTCGCACCCTTGTATGTGCAGGTCAAGCTGGTCAATCGCGAGACGGGCGAGATCCAGGAACAAGAAGTGTTCATGGGCGACTTCCCGCAGATGACCGCCAATGGCACCTTCGTCTACAATGGGGCCGAGCGTGTGGTTGTCAGTCAGCTGATTCGCTCGCCGGGCGTCTACTTTACGGCCGAGGAAGACCGCCAGACCGGGCGCAAGCTCTGTTTTGCCAAGCTGATCCCTAACCGCGGCGCCTGGCTGGAACTGGAAACGGCCAAACGCGACATCATTTCGGTCAAGGTCGATCGCAAACGCAAACTGCCGGTGACCATCCTCCTGCGGGCGATGGGCTTCGGCAGCGACGAGGAAATCCTGGCCCTGTTCGCTGAAGATGACAACGTGCCGGAGCACCAGTACATCCTCTCGACCCTGGAGCGCGAAGACCCCGACAAACGCACGCCCGAAGAGGCCTTGCTGGATTTCTACCGCCGCCTGCGCCCGGTGGACCCGCCCACGCTGGAAAACGCCCGTTCGCACCTGGATAGTCTGCTGTTCAACCCGCGGCGCTACGATCTCGGCAAAGTGGGCCGTTATAAGCTCAATCGGCGTCTGGGGTTGGACGTGCCGCTGTCTCAGCGCGTCTTGACCAAAGAGGACGTGATCGCGGTGGTGCGGGCAATGATCCGGATCAACAACGGCGTCGAGAGCGATGACGACATCGATCATCTGGGCAACCGCCGCGTGAAGACGGTGGGTGAGTTGGTGCAGAACCAACTGCGCGTGGGGCTGCTGCGGATGGAACGGGTGGTGCGCGAGCGTATGAGCATCCGCGACCCCGAACAAGTCAGCCCGCTGTCGTTGATCAACATCCGGCCGGTGGTGGCGGCGGTGCGCGAGTTTTTCGGCGGTTCGCAGCTCAGCCAGTTCATGGACCAAACCAACCCGCTGGCCGAACTGACCAACAAGCGCCGTCTTTCGTCGTTGGGGCCGGGTGGGCTGCGCCGCGAGCGCGCCGGTTTCGAGGTGCGCGATGTCCATCATTCCCACTATGGTCGCATCTGCCCCATCGAGACGCCCGAAGGCCCCAACATTGGCCTGATCGGTTCCCTGGCCACCTACGGCCGCATCAACGAGTATGGCTTTATCGAGACGCCCTATCGCCGGGTGTTGCACGAGGTCATCAACGATGCCGGCACCAGCGCCGGCCATATCCTGGCCCAGGCTGTGACCATCCCTGAGTCGGGCGAGGTGTTGGCCCCGGCCGGAGCAATCATCGACGCCGCCCTCGCCGAGAAACTGGCTGCACAGGCCGAGTCCTTACCGGTGCTCGATGTCGAGCCGGTGGCCAGCGAAGAGATCATCTACCTGACGGCCGATGAAGAGGATCGCTACGCCATCGGTCAGGCGTCGACGCCGCTGGATACGTTGGGTCACTTCGTCCGCAACCGCATCTCGGTGCGCCGCCATCAGACCTTCGAGCTGGAAGATCCGCATCGGGTGCAGTATATGGACGTGGCCCCGCAGCAGATCGTTTCTGTCTCCACGGCTTTGATCCCATTCCTCGAGCACGACGATGCCAATCGCGCCCTGATGGGTTCGAACATGCAGCGCCAGGCCGTGCCGCTGATCCAGCCCGAGGCGCCCATTGTGGGCACGGGCATGGAGTTTCCGGCTGCAGTCGATTCGGGTCATGTGGTTGTGGCCATCAAGCCCGGTCGGGTGATCAGCGCCGCCTCGACGGTGATCACTGTTGAGGAAGAGGATGGCTACAAGCGCACCTATGACCTGCGCAAATACAATCGTTCCAACCAGTCCACCTGCATCAATCAGCGTGCGGTGGTGCATAAGGGCGACTATGTGGCCGAGGGTGACGTGCTGGCCGATTCCAGTTCGACCGAGGCGGGCGAGATCGCCCTGGGCCGCAACGTCCTCTGCGCCTTCATTTCCTGGGAAGGCGGCAACTATGAAGACGCCATCCTGATTTCCGAGCGCCTGGTGCGCGAAGATGTCTTCAGCTCGATCCACATCGAGAAGTACGAGGTCGAGGCCCGCGACACCAAGTTGGGGCCGGAAGAGATCACGCGCGACATCCCCAACGTGGGCGAAGAGGCGCTCAAGAACCTGGACGAGCGCGGCATCATCCGTGTGGGCGCCGAAGTGTTGCCCGGCGACATTCTGGTTGGCAAGATCACACCCAAAGGCGAGACCGAACTGACGCCCGAGGAGAAGCTGCTGCGGGCCATCTTCGGCGAAAAAGCCCGCGAGGTGAAGGATTCCTCGTTGCGCTTGCCGCACGGTGAGCGTGGCAAGGTGGTGGAAGTGCGCGAGTTCGACCGCGACAACCATCGCGATCTTTCGCCGGGTGTGGAGGCGATGGTGCGGGTCAGTGTGGCCCAGCGCCGCAAACTGACCGCCGGCGACAAGATGGCCGGCCGCCACGGCAACAAAGGCGTCGTCAGCCGCATCGTCCCCGAAGCCGACATGCCCTATCTGGAGGATGGCACACCGGTTGACATCATCCTCAATCCCCTCGGTGTGCCCGCCCGCATGAACATCGGCCAGATTCTGGAGACGCACCTGGGCTGGGCCGCCAGCCGACTCGGTTTCCGGGTAATGACCCCGGTTTTCGATGGCGCTTCCGAGCGCGAGATCGAGGCCGAACTGGCGCGCGCCTGGCTGATCGATAGGGCCTGGACCGCTGCCACCAACGCCACCTGGCGTTGGCTCGCTGCCCAGCACGGGGCGGCGTCGGGAGAGAACGGCGCTGCGAGCGAATTTGTCAACGAACACGAGGCTCGTCTGGCCTATCTCGAGCATTGGTTGGCGGACGAAGACGTGGACGGCGAACGGATGTTCTTCGACACCGTTTATGCTCGTCGCGTCGTCCTGGCGCGTTGGTTACAGGAGCGCGGCTATGACCCGGCTTTCGTCATGATCTACGAGGATGACACCCGGCCCATGCATGCCCGTCCCGCGGCCAACGAAGCCATCATCGACATCTGTCTGCGCGAGTGGCTGAAGCACCACGGTTACAGCGGCGACGCCGCCGGAATCAGCGGCGAAGCCCTGGCCGCGCAGGCTCTGGCCTTCTCCAGGCAGGCAGGCTGGCCGATTCCTACCAACGGTAAGATGATGCTGTATGATGGCAAGACCGGCGAGGCGTTCGAACAACCGGTGACGGTGGGCATCATCAACATGCTCAAACTGCATCACCTGGTCGAGGATAAGGTGCACGCCCGTTCCACCGGCCCGTACAGCCTGGTCACGCAGCAGCCGTTGGGTGGCAAGGCCCAGTTCGGCGGCCAGCGTTTTGGCGAGATGGAAGTGTGGGCGTTGGAAGCCTATGGCGTGGCCCATACCTTGCAGGAGATGCTCACTGTCAAGTCGGATGACACCGCCGGTCGTGTCAAGACCTACGAAGCCATCGTCAAAGGCGAGCCGATCGCTCCGCCTGGCGTACCGGAATCCTTCCGGGTTCTGGTCAAAGAACTGCAATCATTGGCCCTCTCGGTCGAGGTGTACAACGAGAACGAGGAGAGCATCCAGTTCACCAAGGACGACGTCGGCGAACAGCTGCCCAACCTGGGCTTCAGCCTGACCACCCCCGGCCCCATGGCCGGCCGCGACTAAGCCAGAACAAGCACAGCTTCAGATCTTTAGGGTTTCTGAAACCCTAAAGATCTGAAAATGTCAGGTAACGGAGATAGAGATGGAAGTCAACAATTTTGATGCCATTCGTATCAGTCTTGCTTCACCCGATAAAATCCTGGAATGGTCGTATGGCGAGGTCCTGAAGCCAGAGACGATCAACTACCGCACGCTGCGGCCCGAACGCGATGGTCTTTTTTGCGAGCGCATCTTTGGCCCCACCAAAGACTGGGAATGCTACTGCGGCAAGTACAAGCGCGTGCGACACCGGGGCGTGATCTGTGATAAATGCGGCGTCGAAGTCGCCGCCGCGCGCGTGCGCCGCGAGCGCATGGGCCACATCCAACTGGCCACGCCGGTCAGCCACATCTGGTATGTCAAAGGCGTGCCCAGCCGACTGGGGTTGCTGTTGAACATCTCGCCGCGCAACCTGGAACGCGTGCTCTATTTTGCGCAGTACGTAATCACCAAGGTAGACGAAGAGCAACGCAGCCGAGCCTCGCAGCGTCTGGAACGAGAGCTGCAATCGCGTTTTGCTCGCGTCGAAGCCGAATTGAGTGGTCAGATCGGCGCCATCGAAAACGGGCGCAACGCCGCCATCCAGTCGGTCGATGAGGCCGAAACGATGGCGATCGAGGCAGCGGAAGCCGATCTGGAAGTGCGCACGACTGAACTGACCAAAGTGATCGGCCCGCAACTGCGCGAACAATTGGCCGCCAGGACGGGCAAGAAACTGAACGACGCCCTGGTTCTGCCCTGGCAGGATGAACCGCTCATCCCCGCAGGCGTGACGGTGCAGCGCCAACATCAAGAGGCGCTCAGTCAGGCGCTGCAAGACCGCCTGAGCGACCTGGATCTGGAGCGCAAGCAACAGATTGAAGCGGCACGGGCGCTGGCCGCCGCCAAACGCGACAACCATCGTCGTGAAGCCGAAGAACTCCTCCAGCGCATCTACGACGTCATTGCCGTCCAAAAGGAAAGCGCCCGGCATCAGATCGAGGGCCAGATGCAGGAACTCAAGGCCCTGCACGAGGGCGACCTCCTGCTTGAGAGCGAGTATCGCGACCTGGATGACCGCTGGGGCAACGTGTTCAAGGCCGGCATGGGCGCCGAAGCCATCTACGAATTGGTCAAGCGCATCAACCTCGATAAGATGGCCGACGAACTGCGTCACAGCATCCGCACCACCAAATCCAAACAGCGCCGCCGCAAAGATGCCAAGCGCCTGCGCGTGACCGAATCCTTCCGCAAGAGCGGCAACCGGCCGGAGTGGATGATCCTGACCGTGTTGCCGGTCATCCCGCCCGACCTGCGGCCGATGGTGCAGTTGGACGGCGGGCGTTTTGCCACCAGCGACCTCAATGATCTTTACCGCCGCGTGATCAATCGCAACAACCGTCTCAAGCGGCTGCTGGAATTGGGCGCGCCCGATGTGATCGTGCGCAACGAAAAGCGCATGCTGCAGGAGGCCGTGGACAGTCTCATCGACAACGGCCGGCGGGGGAGGGCCGCCAGCCGCAGCGGCAAGCGCAAACTCAAGAGCCTTTCCGACCTGCTGAAAGGCAAGCAGGGCCGCTTCCGCCGCAACCTGCTGGGCAAGCGTGTGGACTACTCTGGGCGTTCGGTCATCGTCGCCGGCCCCGACCTCAAGCTACACCAGTGCGGCCTACCCAAGAAGATGGCTTTGGAATTGTTCAAGCCCTTCGTCATGCGCAAGCTGGTGGAGCACAACTTTGCCCACAACATCAAGAGCGCCAAACGTCTGGTCGATCGCATGGATCCGGCGGTGTGGGATGTGCTGGAAGAGATCATCAAGACCCGCCCGGTCTTGCTCAACCGCGCCCCCACCCTCCACCGCCTGGGCATCCAGGCCTTCGAGGTGACGCTGATCGAGGGCAGCGCCATCCAGCTTCATCCCCTGGTCTGTGCAGCCTTCAATGCCGACTTCGACGGCGACCAGATGGCTGTGCATGTGCCGCTTTCGGATGAAGCGGTCGAAGAAGCGCGCAGCTACATGCTCGCGACCAGGAACCTGCTCAAGCCGTCATCGGGCGAACCGATCGTCGGTCCCTCCAAGGACATGGTTCTGGGCTGCTACTACCTGACGGTGGCCGATAGCGAGGCCAAGGGCGCCGGCAAGGTTTTTGGCGATTACGACGAGATCATGCTCGCCTACCGGCTGGGCCACATCGGTTTGCGGGCGCCGATCAAGTTCCGCTATTCCAGCTGGCTGAACGAGATCGACCTGGAGGAGCTTGAGCTGGACGACCGCGTGAAAGAGGCTCTGAGCCAGGTCGACATTCAGAGCGCAGGCGGCATCGTCGCCCGGATTCAGAAACTGGGGCGCCGCGGCTTCCTCGATCTTCCCGGCCTGGAACCCGGCGACTATCGCGACATCATCCAGGTCCTCAGCCAGCGCGGCATCATCCCCGACGAGGAAACACCCAGCGGGCTGATCGACACGACCGTGGGCCGCGTCATCTTCAACTACCAGATCCCGCCCGAACTGCGCTTTGTCAACGAAACCCTGGACAAAGGCGCCCTGAACCGGCTGGTGGCCTCGTGCTACAAGCGGCTTGGGCCAGAAGCCACCGCCAATGTGGTGGATACAATCAAGGACGTCGGCTTCCACTATGCCACCGTCTCCGGGACCACGATCGCCGTCAGCGACATCCACGTGCCCGAGACCAAAGAAAGCATCATCGACCACACCACGGCTGAGGTCGAGAAAACCGAACGCCAGTATCGTCGCGGTCTCATCACCGAGGACGAGAAGTACAACAAGGTCGTGGAACTGTGGACGCATGCCACCGATGGCATCACCCAGGAAGTCCAGAAACTGCTCGACCCACGCGAGGGTCTGGGTGCGATGTCCAAATCGGGCGCGACCAAAGGCGGCGTACAACCCATCCGCCAGCTGGCCGGGATGCGCGGTTTGATGGCCGATCCCTCGGGCCGCATCATCGCTCTGCCCATCCGCTCGAACTTCCGCGAAGGGCTGACCGCCCTGGAATACTTCCTCAGCACCCACGGCGCCCGCAAGGGCCTGGCCGACACCGCCCTGCGCACTGCCGACGCCGGCTATCTGACCCGGCGCCTGGTGGATGTGGCCCAGGATGTGATCATCACCCGCGAGGACTGTGGCACGACGGCCGGGATCTGGATCACCGCCGACGAAGCGCGCGAGGCCGGCATCCACCTGGGCGAACGCATCATCGGCCGCGTGGTTCTGCATGATGTGTTGGACCCCGACACCGGCGCCATCATCGTCCCGACTGGAACGATGTTGCAGGAGGACGATGTCATCGAGATCAGCCGCGCCAAGGTCGACAAGATCTTCATGCGCTCGCCGCTGACCTGCGAGGCCCGTTTTGGCATTTGCAGCCAGTGCTACGGCCGCGACCTGGCCCGGGGCGGGTCGGTGGACATGGGCGAAGCGGTGGGCATCATCGCCGCCCAATCCATTGGCGAACCAGGCACCCAGCTCACGCTGCGCACGTTCCACACCGGCGGTGTGGCCGCCGGCGGCGACATCACCCAGGGTCTGCCCCGCGTCGAAGAGCTGTTCGAGGCGCGCATCCCCAAAGGCGAGGCCGTCATCAGTGAAATCGATGGCGTCTTCGATGTCCACTGGGAAGGCGAGACCCGCATGATCACCGTCACCAACACCCGCTTGCTGCGCCGGGATGTGGAGATCCCGGCCGGTTTCGCCCTGATCGTGGCCGATGGCGACCGTGTGCAAGAACAGACCGTGGTCGGGCGCGACGCTGGCGGCGCCGAAGTTGTGGCCGGCATGTCCGGCCAGGTCTACTTCGATGCCGGCGTGCTCACCGTCCGCCGCGAGGACAGCGAAGAGTGGAAGCAATCGATCCCGCCCTCGGCTCGCCTGCGCGTCGGCAAGGGCGATCTCGTGAGGGCAGGCGATCAGCTCACCGAAGGCGCCAAAAACCCGAAAGAGGTGCTTCGCATTCAGGGCCGTGAGGCCTGCCAGCTCTATCTGTTGAACGAAGTACAGAAGGTGTACCGTTCGCAAGGGGTGAGCATCCACGACAAGCACATCGAGATCATCCTGCGGCAGATGCTACGCCGCGTGACCGTGCTGGAGCCGGGCGATACCGAGTTCCTGCCGGCCGAACTGATCGAACACGGTGTGCTGAGCGAAGAAAACGAACGAGTCGTGGCCGAGGGCGGCCAACCCGCCACCTTCGACTTCACGCTCTTGGGCGTCACCAAGGCCTCGTTGAACACCGATAGCTTCCTGGCCGCCGCCTCCTTCCAAGAAACTACCCGTATCCTGACCGACGCCGCCGTGCGCGGGGCCACCGACACCCTGCGCGGCCTCAAGGAGAACGTCATCATCGGCAAATTGATCCCGGTCGGCACCGGCTTCCGCGCCCGGCAGAAGGCCGCTCGCCAGCGCGTGGCCATGCAAGAAGCAGCCGCCCGCGAGGCCGAAGAAGCGATCGACACCCTGGATGCAGTGCTGGAAGGCGCCTTCAGCAGCGACGCCATCGCCGAGATGGGCCTGCCGCCCGGCATAGGCATGCCCGCCCCCGATTTCGACGCTCTCTTGGGTGAAGAAGGCGACATGGGCATCGATGGCATCGATGACTATGATAGCTAAGCCGGCATCCACCCAAAGTCAGGCCCGAAACTTGACCACCCCCGCCCCTCTCTGCTAAGATAAAAAGTCGCAAGTCGGGCAGCTGCCCGACTTGCGCTTGCTTATCAACTGTCTCGCTTCTTCCCATCCTCCTGTCGTTCCGCTTTCCGAGGAGTCCGATCTTGCCCACGATCAACCAACTTGTGCGCAAAGGGCGCCAGCCCGTGGCCCGCAAAGAAAAAGCGCCGGCCTTGCGTTACAACTTCAATGCCCTCACCGGCAAAACCAAGAAGATGCCCAAGGGCAATCCCTTCCGCCGCGGCGTGTGCACCGTCGTGCGCACTACTACGCCCAAAAAACCCAATTCCGCCTTGCGCAAGATCGCCCGCGTGCGCCTGACCAACGGTCTCGAAGTCACCGCCTACATCCCCGGCGAAGGCCACAGCCTGCAGGAGCACTCGGTGGTGTTGGTGCGCGGCGGCCGCGTCAAGGATCTGCCCGGCGTGCGCTATCACATCGTGCGCGGGGCGTTGGACACTACCGGCGTGGCCAAGCGACAACAGGGCCGTAGCAAGTACGGCGCCAAGAAGAAAGGCCAGGCCGCGCCTCAGAAGGGCGGCGCCCCGGCCAAAGGCAAGAAATAGGCTCGCTGCCTTCGTCCTCTATCTCCACCTCGCAATCGTTTCGCAGGAGATTCTCATGCCCCGACGTTTTCGCCCGCTCCGCCGGCCCACTGACCCCGACCCCAAATACAACAGCGAACACGTGGCTCGCTTCATCAACCGGATGATGTGGAACGGCAAGAAAAGCACGGCCCAGGGCCTGCTTTACGGCGCCTTCGCGATCCTAGAGACCAAAACCAAGCGCAACCCCTTGGAAGTCTTCGAGGACGCCGTCCGCAACGCCACCCCCCAGATCGAAGTCAAGCCCCGTCGCGTGGGCGGCGCCACCTATCAGGTGCCGGTCGAGATCCGCGCCGACCGCCGCATGGCGTTGGCGCACCGTTGGCTGATCACCTATGCCCGCAAGCGCAGCGGCAAGTCGATGACCGAAAAACTCGCCGCCGAACTGATGGATGCCGCCAACAACCAGGGCGCCACCATCCGCAAGCGCGATGAGACCCACAAGATGGCCGAGGCCAACCGCGCCTTTGCTCACTACCGATACTGATTCTTGTAGCACCCGTTGAACCGAATCAACGGTTGTTTGTAGACAAACCTGCTAAAGCGGGCTGGCCTCACTGGTCTGCTTTAGCAGGTTTGTTTTGAGCGCCGCCGAATTCGTGTTTCGGCAGCAGGCAGCCTTCCCCATGACCGTCAACCGCAATCTCGACCGCATCCGCAATATTGGCATCATGGCCCATATCGATGCCGGCAAGACCACAACCACCGAGCGCGTGCTCTATTACACGGGCCGGACCTATCGCCTCGGCAACGTAGACGAGGGCACCACCGTCACCGATTTCATGGAGCAGGAGCGCGAGCGTGGGATCACCATCCAGTCTGCGGCCATCACGTGC
>CAYWPZ010000109.1:0-15173 GCA_964460135.1 uncultured Caldilineales bacterium
ATGACTACCCAATCCGCGTTCAGCCGCGAAAATCCGCGTACCGTTTTACAGATGTGAGCGGATCAGGGCCATGAGTTCGGCCAGGAGGGGGCGGTCGAAGGCAAAACGGGCGCCGGCGGCGGCGAAGAGTTCGGGCAGGGGGCGGGTGTAGCCCAGGGCCAGGGCCGAGCGGTAGGCGGCGACGGCGCCGGGCTGGTCGGCCAGGGCGTTGCGCCAGATCTGCAACGCGCCCAACTGGGCCAGGCCGTATTCGACATAGTAGAACGGCGCCCCAAAGATGTGGCCCTTGCGATGCCAACCGGTCTCTTTTTCGGTTTGCAGGCCGCTGTAGTCGATGCCGGGCAGGTAGCGGTCCCAAAGCTCGGCCCATTTGCCGTCGAGGTCGCCGGCGCTGACATCTTCCGGCGCTTCGACATAGAGCCAATGCTGGAAGCTATCCAGCGCCGCCATGTAGGGCAAGAAGAAGACCGTGCCCCGCAACTCCTCGCTGAGGACGCGGCGGGCGTCGAAATCGCTGTAGAACCCACCCTTGCTCTGGGGCCAGTAGGGAGCGCTGAGCAATTCCATCCCCATCGACGCCACCTCGCAGAACTCGGTGGAGGCGCTGTAGTTCCAGACCAACGACTGCCGGCGGATCGATTCGGCAAAATGGAAGGCGTGGCCGCCTTCGTGCAGCAGTGTGCTGACGTTTTCGGCCGAGCCGGCCGCGTTCATGAAGATGTAGGGCTGGCCGCTGACCGGGAAGCCGTTGCAGTAGCCGCCGGGGGCCTTGTTGGGCCGCGAGGCCAGGTCGAGATAGCCGTCGCGCATGGCCTGGAAGTAGTCGCCAAAGACCGGATCGACCTGCCGGAAAATCCGGGCGACGGTCTCTTCCATCTCGCCCACGTGTGCGAACGGGCAAATGGGCGACTGGTGGCGGTCGATGGTCGTCCCCCACGGGCCTTCCAGCCCCGTCTCCCAGGGCCGCAACGATTCCAAACCCAGGTCGGCGGCCAGCGCCTGATATAGTTCGGTCGCCAGGGGGACAACTTCATGGGCGATGGCATCGTGGAAGGTGAAGCAATCGTCGGGTGAGTAATCGAAGCGAGCCAGCGCCCGCCACTGATAGTCTCTGAAACTGCTAAGACCGGCGTTCCTGGCCAACTGCCGCCGTCGCCCCAGCATTGCCAGGAAGAGATCGTTCAGGGCTTCTCGCTGCGCCAGGAATGCGTGCATGGCTCGCCGCCAGATCTGCTCCCGCGCCGCCCGCTCGGGCGATTCCAACAGCACATTGGCCTGGGGGATGGTTCTGGCCTCGCCCTCCCATTCGATGCTCAGCCCGCCGATGATTTCCTGATATTGTTTCTCCAACAGGTGCAACTCGCTGATGATAGCGACGTTTTCCTCGCGGAACAGATCGGCGTCGACCTGAAAACGCCGGTAGAGGACGGCGGTTTCGTCGGTGGGCTGATAGCCATCCAAAGCCAGCCATTTTTGCTTCAGTGTCTGCTCGGCCTTTGTTGCTGCGGGAATAATTTCCGTTACCAATACCCGAAAACGGGCGTCGGCGGATTCATCGGCCGTGTTTTCGGTGATCTCACGGTAAATCTGGGCGCTGGCTTCTTCCAACACCGCGGCCAGGTCGCTCCATTCTTGTAGCCAGGCGCGAGCGTTGGCAGGGGTCAGGTCGGCGGCGAGGAGGTGGTCGAATTGGGGCTGAAGGGTGGCCCAATCCAGGGGATCGCAGTGGGGATAGTTGTGGGTCATGGGTGGGTTGGGGGGAGAGGGATGGCGGCGAGCGAAAGTATAGCTGTTGCGCCGATGTCGGTCAACCAAAGACCGGGTGGCCGGGCGGCGTTGGCCTGTCGCCGCCGCTTCGGCTATACTTACCGGCAGATTCCACTCCAGGAAAAACTGCCATGCTGAAAGGTCAACGCGTCTTCCTACGCCCGATCGAAAAGGAACATCTCCCCAACTACGTCCGTTGGCTGGCTGACACCGAGGTGCTGATGTATTTCGGCTCCTATTTGCCGATCAACCAGGCCGGCGAAGAAAGCTGGTACCAGGACCAGAACCAGAACCCGGCTGTGGTCAATTTTGCGGTCGAGTTGGCCGGCCAGCACATCGGCGGGGCCGGTTTCTTCGACATCGACCGCCGCAACCAGCGGGCCGAGGTGGGGCTGTTCATCGGCGAAAAGAGTTTCTGGAATCAGGGGCTAGGGCAGGACGTCCTCGGCACGCTGGTCGCCTATGGTTTCGACTATTTGAACCTGCATCGCGTTTATCTGCGCGTGTTCCCAGAGAACGAACGCGGCGTGCGGGCCTATGAGAAGGTGGGCTTCGTCCACGAGGGGCGTCAGCGCCAGACGGAGTGGCGGCACGGGCGTTGGCACGACTTGTTGATCATGAGCATTCTGCGAGACGAATGGCGGCCAGGGCGATGAAGCGGCGCTCACGGCCCTGGCGGCTCGGTCTGGCTGCCGCCCTGGTGATGGTGGGCGCCGGGGCAATCGGCTGTAGAGGGCGCGGCGTCGAGCCGACTCTGCCTGCATTGGCCACCTTCACCCCCACCGCCACCTCCACCCCCACCCCAGCCGCTACCGCCACCCCGGCCCCCGGCAGTTTCGAGATCATCCTAACCGAGGCCGAACTCAATCAGTCGCTCTCCCGCGCCGTGCAGGACGCCTCGGCGCCGTTGCAGGATGTGGCCGTGGATTTGCAGCCGGGGCTGTTCATCGTCACCGGCAGGGCTGTGCTCGGCTTTTTCCCCGTCGATCTGCGCCTTGCTGCCACGGTGGTCGTGCAGGACGGCAAGGCCCAGGCGCAGATCCAGGAAGTGAAGGTGAACGGACGCGTGGCCGGCGGGGCCGTGCGCCAACAGGTGGATAGGCTGCTGGCGCCCTATCTGAGCCAGATCACCGATCTGGGCGAGGGCGCGACGGTGCAAACGGTGGAGATCGGGGAGGGACAGGTGCGGATCGTGGGGCAGAAGTAAGGGGCGGAGGGTTGGGAGGGGGGCAGGGCGTCATCCAAACAGGTTGCATGCCCCCGCCCCCCCCGACTAAAATGTAGCCATGAAAACCGCCCTCCGCCGCCTGGCAACCCTACTCGTCTTGCTCCTCTGCCTGGGCCTGGGGCCAGGGCTGCCCCGCTCCCGCGCCCAGGCCCAAGCCCCACCGATCTCGGTCAGCCGCACGCCCCTGCGCCCGCCCGCCGAAGCCTGCACCGGCGCTTTCGTCGCCCACGATCTCGATCACACCACCACCGTCCCCGGCGACACGGTCGATCATTTCGAGGCCAACGGCGCCGGCGTGGCGGTAGGGGATCTGGACAACGACGGCGATGAGGACATCGTCCTCGGCAACGACGCTGGCACAAACACCATCCTCTGGAACGAAGGCCGGCTCCAGTTCCGCAGCGAACGCATGTTGCACGGCGACTCGCGCACCGTCAACCTGATCGATGTCGATGCCGATGGCTGGCTCGACATCGTCTTCACCCGGCGCACCGGCGGGATCACCTTCTGGCGCAATGCCGGCGGCGGGCGCTTCCAGACGCGCATCCTGCCCGGCATCGCCCGCCCCGCCTATGCCCTGGCCTGGGGCGACCTCGATGGCGATCTCGACCTCGACCTCGTCACCGGCTCCTACGACGCCAGCCTACTCGACGACCTCGGCAACGAATTCCTCACCGGCGGCGGCGCCGGCGTATTCATCTACGAAAACCAGGGCGGGCGCTTCGCCGGTCAGCTGCTAAAGAAACCTGCCCAGGCCATGGCCATCGCCCTCTTCGACATCGACGGCGATCAGCAGCGCGACCTCGTCGTTGGCAATGACTTCCTCGTGCCCGACTATGCCTGGCTGTGGGCGCCAACCGGCTGGCGGGAAACGGCCTTCGAGACCATGAGCCACAGCACCATGAGCCTCGATGCCGGCGACATCGACAACGACGGCCGCTTCGAGCTTTTTTCGACCGACATGATGCCGTATGCCGACGATCCTGCTGCCGTCGCCGCCTGGGAGCCGATCATGGCCGGCATGGCCGACCCACTGCCCGAGGACCCGCAAATCATGGCCAACGTCCTGCAAGCCTGGTCGGGGGTGGCAGGCTATCAGGATGCCGCCCGGCCGCGCGGGGTGGATGCCACCGGCTGGAGCTGGTCGGCCAAGTTCGGCGACCTCGACCAGGATGGCTTGCTCGACCTCTATACCGTCAACGGCATGGCCGAAGCGACGATGTTGGCCCACCTGCCCAACCACGAACTGGTGGAAGAGAACCAGGCCCTGCGCAACCTCGGCGGCGGCTACTTCCGCCCGGCCCCCAGCTGGCAACTGGGGGCCAGCGCCGGTGGTCGGGGCATGAGCATGGCCGATCTCGACGGCGACGGCGACCTCGATATCGTCGTCAACAACCTGCGTTCGTCCGCACAGCTCTTCGAGAACCGGTTGTGCGGCGGGGCCAGCCTGCTGGTCGATCTTGCCTGGCCGGATAGCCCCAACACGCGCGCATTGGGCGCCACCGTCAGCCTGAAAACCAGCGCCGGCGACTTCACCCGCGACGTGCGCTCGGGCAGCGGCTATCTTTCCGGCGATTCGCCCCGGCTGCACTTCGGCCTCCCTGCCGTGGCCCGGCCGCACTCGCTGGAAGTCCGCTGGCCGGATGGCGCCGTCTCGATGGTGGCCGACCTGCGGCCGAACACGCTGGTGCAAGTCAGCCGCCGGCAGCCACAAGCGACCATTCCCCTGCCTGCGGATGCCGGTTCGCTCGACGCCAATCTGCGGGCCATCATCGCCGCCCGCGGGTTGACCGGCGACCCCAGCCGGGGTCGTGACCTACCCCGCATCGACTCGCCGCTGGCGCAATTGGGCATGAAACTGTTTTTTAGTAAAGCGCTGGGCGGCGATTTCGACTCGGCTTGCGTCAGTTGTCACCATCCGCTCTTGGGCGGCGGCGACGGCCTGCCGCTGTCGATCGGCGTCGGCGCCCCCGACCCTGATCTGCTCGGCTCCGGCCGCACCCACCCCAGCGGCTATTTCAACGTGCCCCGCAACGCCCCCACCACCTTCAACATTGGCCTGTGGGAGCGGGTGTTGTTCCATGATGGCCGCATCGAAAAGCTGGGCGACGCCAGCATCCGCACGCCCGATGTGGTTTTCGGGCAGGTCGATCGATCTGCGGGCGCCGACATGGTTGCGGCTCAGGCGCGCTTCCCCGTCACTTCGGTCGAGGAGATGCGCGGGCGCACGTTCGAGCGGCATCGGCCCAACGAATACGTGCGGGCGCATCTGGTGGCGCGCCTGGGCAACTATGGGGTGGGCCGAGGCGAACTGCTTGGGGCCGGCTGGTCGACCGAGATCCAAAAAGCCTACGGCGCCAGCCCGTCGGTAGCGATGTTCGTGGCCTACGATGGCATCGCCGCCGCCATCTCTGCCTACGAACGCTCGCAGGTATTCGTGCAGACGCCGTGGCAGGCCTATGTGCAGGGCAATGACGCAGCGCTGGCTGAAGCTGCCAAGCGCGGGGCGTGGTTATTCTTCCGCCCGGCCGGTCAGGGCGGGGCCGGTTGCGCTGCCTGTCATAGCGGCGATTTCTTCACCGACGAGCAGTTCTATACGCTGGCCGTGCCGCAGGTGGGCAAGGGCAAGGGTGACGGCCGCTTTGGCGACGACGACTTTGGCCGCTTTCGCGAAACCGGCCGACCCGAAGATCTCTATGCTTTCCGCACCCCCACGCTGCTCAATGTCGAAGTCACCGGGCCGTATGGCCACGATGGCGCCTATCCCACCCTGGAGGCCATCGTCCGCCACCATCTCAACCCGGCCGCTGCCGTCGCCGCCTACGCCGCCGGCCGACTCGACCCTGCTGCCGAAACCGCACACATGGCCGAGAATACAAGCCGGGCGCTGGCCAAGCTGGTCGACGATCGCGCCGCCGGCCGCACGCCCCTCATCGACCTGGCTCTGAGCGACCAACAGATTGCCGACCTGATCGAGTTCCTCCTTGCCCTGACCGACCCCTGCGTGAAAGACCCGGCCTGCCTGTCGCCGTGGATTCCGGGCGAGGCCGATGATGTGGATGGGCTGCAGGTGCGGGCGAAGTTCGGGACGGCGGGGCCGTAGGGTTCCGGGTTCCGAGTTCCGCTTCGCTCCCCTTCGCGCCCTTTGCCGATCCTACCTCCCTCCCATCCCTGACAACGTAATGCCCTCGATGAAGGTCTTCTGCGCCAGGATGTAGATAAGCAGGACGGGCAGCAGGGCGACGACCGAGCCGGCCATGAGTAGGTTCCAGGCTGTGCTGTACTGGCCGACGAAATAGGAGAGGCCGATGGGGATGGTGCGCATCTTGTCCGTGTTGATCACCACGAGCGGCCACAAGAAATCGTTCCACACGCCCTGAAAGGTGAAGATCGCCAGCGCAGCCAGCACCGGCCCGCTCAGCGGCATGATCACCTGCCACCAGATGCGCAGGCTGGAGGCGCCATCCATGCGCGCGGCTTCGTCCAGGTCGAGGGGGATGCCGCGATAGTATTGGCGGAGGAGGAAGACGCTGAGGGCAGTGAAGAGGTTGGGGACGATCAGCGCCGAGAAGGTGTCGTACCAGCCCAGAGCGCGGATGATGAGGAAGCGTGGGATCAACGTCACCTGTTCGGGGATCATCAATGTGGCCAGGAAGAGGAGGAAGATCGCTTCGCGACCCCAGAAGCGCATACGGGCGAAGGCAAACGCTGCCAGCGACGAGATCAGCATCTGTCCCGCCGTGGCCGTGACCGCCGCCACGGTACTGTTGAAGATGTAGCGGCCAAAGGGCGCCACCCGAAAGGTCTCGACATAGTTGTTCAGCGTCAGCTGGTCGAATGAAAACTGCCGCGACATGAAGGCTTGTAGCGGCAGCAGCGACACCAGCAGCATGAGCAAGAACGGCAGCAGCATGAGCACGCTGCCCAGGATAAGGACGGCATAGAGGGCGTAGCGGGTCAGCCGGTCGCTCGCTGACGCTTGCCGTTCGGAGTCACTCGGTCTCATAGTGCACCCAGCGCCGCTGCATGATGTTTTGCACCAGCGTAAAGCCGAAGATGAAGGCGAACAGGAACCAGGCGATGGCCGAGGCTTTGCCCATGCGCGTGAAGCGGAAGGCGTTGTCGTAGATGTATTGCACCACCGGCATCGAGGACTGAGCAGGGCCGCCGCGGGTCATCACGAACGGTTCGGTGAAGATCTGGAAGGCGCCGATGGTCTGCAAGACGAAGAGGAAAAAGGTGGTCGGGCTGATCAGCGGCACGGTGACGTGGCGAAAACGCTGCCAGCCGTTGGCGCCATCGACATGGGCGGCGTCCTGCAATTCTTTGGGCACGCCTTGCAGCGCCGCCAGATAGATAACCATGGTGAAACCGACGTTCTTCCACAGCGTCAGCAGCACCACCGACCATTTGGAATAGGCCGTGCTGCCGAACATGTCGGGCAGACGCAGGGGCAGCCCGGTCAGCAGACCGAAGCCGTTGATCAGGTCGGCCAGGGGGCCGTTTTTGGCCAGCAGCAGCCGGAAGACGATGGCGCCGGCGACGATGGTGGTGACCACCGGCAGGAAGTAGATCAGCCGGAAGGCCGCTTGCGCCCGGATGGCCTGGTTGAGGGCCACGGCGATGGCCAGGCCAAGCGCCAGTTGCAGCGGGACGATGGTGACGATATAGAAAGCAGTATTCTCAAACGCTTGCCAGAAGACGGGGTCGCGCAGCAATTCTCGATAGTTCCCCAGCCCCACAAAGCCCTTCGCCCCTCTCAGTCCCCAATCCAGGAAGCTGATCCCCAGCGACGCTGCCAGCGCCACGAAGACGAAGACCAGGAAGCCCAGCAATGCCGGCAGGATGAAGAGATAGGCCTCCCACTGCTGGTCGGGCCGCCAGCGGAAGGGGGAGCGGCGAGTGACTATCGATGGCGCCGACGGGGTAGATTGACGTGGTTCCATAGGGAAAGCTCGAAAGTGCTATCCCCTAGAAGTCGAAGGCAAGCGTGTCGACGATTGCTTTCCCCATCTCATGCCCAACTTCCTGATAGATTTCCAGCAACTGACCAAAAGTGCCGGCTCCGCCGATGTAGGCCCAAAACTCCGAGAAATGAAAGCTGTTTTTCCTTTTGGCCGAGCTGTGCAACGATTGCCTCGATTCTTGCAGCAGCAGCCAGGGGCATATTCCCGCTGGCCTTGTAGCCCCGTTGTGCGATCTCGAAAGTCTGTCTGGCTATCAGTCGAGCGCATTCTTCGAATGTGGTTCCGAGTTTGGTCGAGAACGAGCGTTCGAACTCACTGATGCGAATGACCTCTGCCGGGATGATTGCTTCATGAAATGGTTTGAGACCGCCTTCTCTTGACGAAAAAGTAACCCGTCTCTCTGCCACAAGGAATGCATGCTTTTCAGGGCGATGTTCTTCGATGAGGGCATGAACAAAGCCTTGCAGATAGCCCTTGATTTCTATGCGTGTGTTCTTCGCGATCACTGACGCCTCCAAACATAAATTTCCTCGAAAAACTCCCCGGCACGGCGGCCCGTGCGGCGATTGACATGTCGTTCGATCACACATTCCACCTTGAATCCACACACGCTCGCAATTTCAGGATAGAGGTCATGTTTGTCATGTACAACTACAACTGCCGGTGATCCTGGCCTCATGTACTCGGCTGCGTGAGCGAATACTGCCATGATGTCTTCACGATAAGCCTTTTTTGCCGCGAGCGATGAGCCGCGAGCGGCTGCGCCGATCTCGAGGTCGCTCTGATCGCGCAGGCCCAACAGCTCGTAGGCATAGCGATGCTGTTCGTGATAGTCAATCAAGCCAACATAAGGCGGAGAAGTAATGATTCCATCTACTTGGTTGGGAAGTTCGATGTATCTTGAATCGGCGTTGAGAATGGTGACTTGAGCGTTTGTTTGCAGTACTGCAAATTCCGCAATTCTCTCGATTGTGTCTAAACTGTAGCGGCGCAGAAAACCTAGCGCTTCTTGTGTTGGGCTGCAAGATCGCGAATGCTTATAGCAGTAGTAGGATTCGGTCTGTGGTTTCTTGGGAAAATCAAGATCGAAATGCGTTGTCAGTCGAGAAGAACGCGCAGAACGAGAAAGAATAATTCTAAGTAAGTCCTGATAAGAATAGTCACTAATCAAACTATGATACTTTAACAGTTCTTTTCTTGCTTGCGGCGCATACCATTGCAAGAGATAATCATTACCGGTTTCTTCTATTGTCTCATCGTTGGCCGGGGAAAACAAATTAGGACGAAAGTACGCCTCAGTTGCCTGTAAAATATCAAGGATTTCCTTTTTAGCTTGCGAAACATCATATTTCTGATTTTTCACCTTTGAAAGCAAACAGTTGAAGCCAGAGATGTCACAGCCAATTGCATCGACGCCCAGCACGTTGGCTTCGACCAGCGTTGTGCCAGAGTCACAAAACGGATCATAGACAGTTTCACCCGGTCTGAAATACATGCGCAGAAAAACCTCAACCAGTTGAGGAATGAACTTACCAAGATAGGGATGCAGGCGGTGAACGTGTTTGGTGCGAATCCGCTCTGGTAAGTCGCTTTCGCGCCAATTGAGGTTCAGATCCTCTGGTGTTGTATTGTGCGTGACTTTTTCAGGCCGGGTTGGAAGATGCACCGCTTGGTACCGACCTACACGTTTCTCCTCGTTAGTGATAAGGCTTGATTGTTGAGTAGCCATAAGGCCATCGTTATCTCTGAATCATGAACAGCAGCATATGAATGATTGCGGCCCTGAACAACAGCGGTCGAAAAGCCTGGGAATGCTACAACATAAGCCTGGCCACGTCCAACGGCCCCGCTTCCTGCTGTGGCATCCCCAGCAAGCAGACAAGGGACCGCATAGGCCCCTTGTCTGCTCGTTTCCTTGTTCCACAAGTAGACAAGGCTGCTACCGCCCTTGTCTACTTGTCTACTCGTTTCCTTGTCTACTTCCTACGACTTACTTCGGATAGCCCTTATCCTTCAGGAACTGATTGACCTGCTCGCACAGGCCGGGCAGAGCCTCTTCGGGGGTGGCTTCACCGGCCCAGATCTTGTCCATGGTCGGGCCAAGCACCGAGCCGTCGAGTTCGCCCCATTCGGGGAAGTAGCCGAAGCCGCCCACGCCCGAAGCTGCCGCCTCGGTGATGATGGCCTGCTTGTTGGCCGGGGGTTGGTCGGTCAAGAAGGTGGGTGAGCTGGCGGTCGATTGCAGGGCAGGGAAGATCTCGCCGCGCTCGGTATAGATCTTCTCGCCGCCATCGGTGCTCTGCAGCCACTGCAAGAACGTCCAGGCCGCATCCTTGTTGTCGCTGCCGCTGCTCATCACCCAGGCGGCGCCGCCAGCGCCATTCCAGCGCTTGCCGCCGGCGGGGATGGGCGCCACGGCTACATCGTAGTTCATCCCGCCCTGGTTGAAGGCTGAAACGCGGCTGGTGTTCTGCAGGATCATGGCCGCCTGTCCGCTCTGGAACACGGCGGCGTCGCCGCCGGCCTGGTTGAGGTCGGCCGGGCGCATGGCGTAGCCGTTGTCCATCATATCGGCGAAGAACTTGATGCCCGCCACCGCCGCCGGTTCGGCCAGCATGCACTTGCTCGGGTTGCGGTAATCGTCCAGCACGGCGCCGCCATTCTGGTTTAGCCATTTGTAGAATTTGCCGCCTTCGGCCGCCAGCGCGTATTGCGTCACATTGCCGCTGGCATCCTTCACTGTCAGCTTCTCGGCGGCGGCCAGCAGGTCGTCCCAGGTCCAGTTCTCGTCGGGATAGGCAACGCCGGCCGCATCGAAAAGATCCTTGTTGTAATACAGGACATTGACCTCGATATCGCGCGGGAAGCCATAGACGCTGCCGTTGTAGCTGGCCGATTCTAGCAGGCCGGGCCAGTAGTCGTTCAGGTCATAGCCCGCAGCCTTGATGAACGGATCGAGATTCTCTAGCACGCCCTCGGCTGCGTACTGCGGCGTGGGCCACAGAAAGGCGATGTCTGGGATCACTTTGGGGTCGTTGCTGGCCCATAGCGCCTGGATCTTGCTGAAATAATCATCCCAGGGCTGGTTCCAAAGCTCGATCTTGATCTCGGCATGCTCGGCCATAAAGGCATCGGCGACGGCCTTGTGGCTGGCGGCTTCTTCGGGGCTGCCCCAGAAGGCCCAGGTGATGGTGACCGCTTCGGGGGCGGCAGTGGGTTCGGCGGGTGCTTGGGTGGCGGCCGGTTCGGGGGCGGCCGGTTGGGGCGCGGCGGCCGGTGGGTTGCAGGCCGAGAGGATAAGCGCAGCGAGCAACGCCAGAACGATGAAGAGGAAGATAGGCTTGCTTCTCATGTTGGCTCCTGTTTGTGGGTTTGATGAAAGGTTGATGCGCTCGTAGCGGGCGCATGTTGGCGTAGAGCCGCATTATACACACTTCGCAACCCTCAGCCGCACCGCCAAAGCCAAATTTGGAAGACGGTGTTTGCTTTATGGGCTTGGTGTTGAAGGCCAAGCGAAGTCACACCGGGCCGCCGCCGGCATGGTCGTAGGCTTCGCCCACTTCGGCAGCGCGGGCCGAGGCCGGCTTGGCCGCCAATACATCATCGAACAGCGGCAGGCGGCCGCTGCGCAGGGCGTGCTCGGCGTAGACAAACATCGCCGCCGACCACGCCTGCTGGGCATAGCCCATGGGGTGGCCGCTCTCGCCGTGCAGCCATTCGGTGAACTCCCAGGGCTGGTAAACGCCCTGGTGATTGGCCTTGGCCAATGAGACCAACAGCCGTTCGGCCTCGGCCTTCCAGCCGTGCCGCACCAGCGCCGCCACATGAAAACCGCCGATCAGCGGCCAGATGCCGCCGTTGTGATATTGATGGGGCAGGTTGAGCGTGCGGCTGCGGTAATACTCGCGCCAGTTCGGCTCACCGGGATAGATGGGCGGGTGGATGGCTTTGGTGGGGTACGGCTCCGCCATCCCCACCTGGTGCATGTAGCGCAGGATGTGCTCGGCCCGGTGCCGGTCGGCCACGCCGGTGAGGATGGCCAGGCAGTTGCCCAGGCTATCACACCAGTCGCCGTACTCGCGAAACGCCACCCAGGGCAGATAAAACGGCCGGCTGGAGATGGTGCCCACGTTGTGATAGAGCATGAACCACTCTAGCCGGATGCTCTTGAGCTTTTCCAGATGCTCGGCGAAATGCTCGGCCACCCAACAGCGGTCGATCCACATCAGCAGGTTGAGCCGCTCGTGGATGCCCGCGGCCCCGACTTCGGGCTGATGGCAGGTCTTCTCTGGCGGCAGCTGTTGCGCCAATACCTCATAGACCAGCGTTGCCGCATAGTACAACACATTGTCGTAGAGCACGTTGTAGCGGACGGCCAGCAGATCCATCCAGTCGCCCGCCTCCGGCACCTCCACCAGCCCGCATTCGTTCATGTCCTGGTACTCGAGCCAGTACATCGCCCGCTCGATGGTGGGCCAATGCCGCAACAGGAAATCGCAGTCCCCGGTCAGTTTGAAGTGCAGATAGTGGCCCAACACATACCACAGGTTGCCATCCACGGCCCCGGCGTTTTCGGTGCTTACGTAGCCGGTGTCGGGATTGACGTTGAGTTGGATGAGGCCCCGCGACGACTGATGCCGGCCCATCGTCTCCAACGACGCCCGGCCGGCGGCCACCAGGTCGGGGTCGCCGCTGGCCGCCGCGCCGAGGAAGACGATCATGCTGTCGCGCGCCCAGATTTGCGGATAACCCGTAGCCAGCCCTGAGGCCCGGAAGCCGTGCGGCGTCAGACATCTGTGGAGGATGCCCATCGCCCGGTCGCGGGCGTCATCGAGCAAGCGTTCGGTTTTCATCGTTTACCTGTCGGCTGTCTGTTCATGGCATCGTTGATGTTCCTGGCTCATTTGGATTTGGCAATGGTAGCACCCGTCGATGGGTGATGCAAGAGACTGACATTGGAGCTGAAACCATCAATATCACTTGTGCGGATGGCGACCGCATGATACACTCATCTGTGGGAGGAAACTCACACATGATCAACCATCTCAAGGTCAAGAACTATCGTAGCCTGGCCGATGTTGCGGTCGATTTCGAGGCATTGACCGTTCTGGTTGGATTGAATGGTTCCGGCAAGAGTAATCTGGTGGACGTACTGCGTTTCATTTCCGAGGCGCTGATGCATGGGTTGGACTCTGCTATCATCAAACGCCACGGTATGGGCGCGCTGCGTCGTTGGTCAGGAAAGGGCCGGCCCTATGATGTGGAAATTGGGCTTGAGGTGAGTAGCAATGGCGATCTTGTTGCCAGCTATCAACTTACACTTGGTAGCGAATCGCGAGGGGGATATCGTGTAAAATCTGAGCATTGTGAGGTCTACGACCGGTCATCGCCATTCCCGAAGCCCCCTGCGCCGATTGCACGATTCCTGACCATCGATGGGAAGTGGCTCGCGCCGTCAATGGAGGTTGCGCCGGCCTTGCAGCCAAGTGCGTTGGGACTGCCCCTGCTGACAGGGCTAGAGCCGTTTCGGCAAGTGTATGATTTGCTCACAAACATGAGTTTCTACAACATCGTGCCGAACGACCTGGCGGAACCACAGAAACCTGTCAATGCCTATCCCTTGATGGAACGTGGCGATAACCTTGCCAGCCTGCTCAGAGATTTGCGACGCAGTCATACCGCTGTCTCAAAGGAATTGGAAGATGCCTTGAACAGCGTGACAGGCGATGTCCTTGGCTATCAAGTCGCCCAAGTGGGGGGCTATTTGGTGACGAAGTTGCGTCATGCCGGCGTCAGCAAAGACCAACAGCCATTGTTCGAGTTATCTCAAGAATCAGATGGCACTTTGCGGATGCTCGGTATTCTGTCTGCGCTCTACCAAACGCCCCCTCGTGGGTTGATCGTTCTCGAAGAACCGGAGTTGACCATCCATCCCGGAGCTATGGGACTGTTATGGGAGGAGATCGTGACCGCGACTCGGCAACGCCAGACGCAGGTTATTCTGACAACGCACAGTCCAGATCTTTTGGACATGTGCGAAGCCGATCAGATTCGCGTGGTGGAAAAAATCAATGGCATGACCCAAGTCGGCCCGGTCGCCGAAGAACAGAAGCAGATCGTCCAGCAGAAACTATTCGCGCCTGGACAATTGCTGCAAGCCCAGGGTCTGAGACGGGCCGGCGCTGCTTGAGCTATGCTTCGCAACAAAGTGTATGCCATCGTCGAAGGACATGGCGAAGCAGATCGTCCGACGGCGAATACGCAGGCGGCAGTTGCAATGCTGACGATCCGACTGCTGCAGCACTTCGGCTGCTATGACCTTTACCCCGCGGATCGGCCGTGGCGGCTTCGGTCTACGAGTGAATTCTTCCGCGGCGATTTCCTCGAACGCGCGATTCGCGCCCACAGATTCTTTGACGACTGCGCTGGCGTGCTCGTGTTGGTGGACTTGGAGGACGACTGCCCAGCCCTGCGCGGCCCTGAACTGGCCAACAGGATCAGAAACATGGGCGAAGACTTGCCTTTCACTGTCATGGTGGTATGCGCATATAGAGAATACGAGACATGGTTTTTGGTCAGCCTCGGTGTGATTCGTGGAGAGGTATATCCGGGAAATCCCGAATCCCATCGAGATGCAAAGGGCTGGTTGAGTAAGCGTTTCGGATACAGGGAAGTGCGGGATCAGGCGAGCTATACACAGTCACTTGACATCGAGATAACCGGCCAAAAATCACGCTCGTTTCGGCGCCTTTGCCATGCTTTCGAGGAACTTATCGAGGCGCGAGCGATCGGTCAGCCAGTGGTGACGCCCTGAGCAGGTGATATCCGATTTTGAGCGGGCAAGCCAATAGAACAAGAATCCGATCAAAATCCGGTGTACGCCGAAAGGAGACTTTCAGTGTCGAGTTGGCGCGTGCAGCATGGATCGAACCCTTCGTGGATAAGGCAGGGGGTCTTGTGCCAGTTTGATCAAATGGCCTGGTTTCGTGTATAGTCTGCGGACGCTGAAGGCGACGCCCTGGCGTAATTCATCATCCATATCATGCGTGAGGCCGCGCACTGTCGCGCATCATCCGGGCCTCTTCGTCACATCGAGCGGTGAACGCGGCGTCTTGTCTGTCGGGTTGGGGTGAATGACCCTGCGCTCTGCTCTCGTTGGCTCCTCCCCGGCGGCATCCCCCGATGTTCCACCGGCTCCAGCGCGCTATCCC
>CAYWPZ010000110.1:0-14816 GCA_964460135.1 uncultured Caldilineales bacterium
CGGCGGTCATCTGCACGATGGTCTTGACCATGTCCGTCTCGCCGATCAGGCCGGGTTCGGCGTTCAGCAGCAGGGCCGCCACGCCCGCCACATGCGGCCCGGCCATACTGGTGCCCGAAAGCGGCAGGTAGGTGTCGCCGGGCACGCTGGAGATGACGCTTACGCCGGGCGCGCTCACATTTGGCTTGATGTAGGTCTGCCCGTTGTAGGTGACGGGGCCGCGACTGCTGAAGCTGGCCAGGGCATCGCTGGCATTGGTCGCGCCTACCGAGAACGAACGGGGATAGATGGGGGCGGGGTTTGTGACCGAACTGCACGCATTGCCCGAGTTGCCGGCCGAAACCACCACGACGATGCCAGAGGCGTCGGCGGCGTTCACAGCCGGTTCGATGACGCCAAGCTGGCTGCTTGTGCAGCCCTCATCCGGCGGGCAGCCCCACGAGTTGTTCATCACATCCGGCGCTTTGCTGGGGTCGCCGTCGGTCAGGGGGTCGCCGCCCAGCGGATAGGGGGCAGTCAACCACTCGAAGCATTCGATATAGGTGGAGGGCCGGCCCCAGCCGTTGTCCATGTTGCGGCAGGAAATCCAGGTTGCGCCCGGCGCCACCCCCACCGCATTTGCGGCCCCGGCCGGCCAGCCCGGAAGGTCGGCGGCCAAGTCATTGCCCACCATCGTCCCCATGGTGTGGGTGCCATGCCCGTCATCGTCGCAAGGCGCCGGGCTATCGTAGCCGCAAGGATTGCCAGGGTCGGCGGGGGGCACGTCTTCGTGGATGCTGTCGTGCCAATTGTAGTTGTGGTCGGCGGATTGCGTCCCTGCATCCCACCCTCGGTACTTGTCCTTGATCGCTGAATGCTCCCAGTCGTAGCCTGTATCCTGGCCGGAGATGACGATGCCGGCCCCGGTGTAGCCCTTGGCCCAGGCCCACGGCGCCTGCACCCGCTGCACGCCCCAGGTGATGCTGGCGGCCTCGCCCGCGGCCTGGCCCGAGAGGGGCAGCGGCTCGGACGAGCGATAGGCCGCATCCGAGACCAGCCGTGCGACGCCGGGCTGCGCCAGCACAAGGTCGATCTGCGCCCGCGACAGCTCGGTCTGGACGGCGTTCACGATCCAGAAGCGGCGATAATCAACGCCCATGCGCACCAACTCGGCCAGCAGGGGGGCCTGGGTGCGAACGGCCTGGCGGCGCAGAGTATCGTAGACCCAGCGCCCGCGCGCCTGCTTGCTTTGCAGCCGATAGGCCGGACTTAGGTCGGGTGCATCATCCAGCACGATCAGCACGGTCGCACGCTCGCTCTGCCCTAGCTCCCGCAAGATCTGGCTATCGATGCGGGGATCGGTTCGGGCGGCCAATGGCAAACCGGCAACCAGCAGCGCGGCGGCAACGAAGAAAACGATAAGGAGGACGGAACTAGTCTTGCGCATGGTTGATTGGGAGATTGGAGATTGCGAATTGTGAAGTGTGAAGTGTGAATTACGGATTGCCACCTGCGGCCTACGATCCTTCGTTTCACTCAGGACAGGCTCTGCGACCTGCCACCCGTTCCTTGTCTACCTGTCTACTCATCTACTTGACCACCTTCAAATTCGCCAACGACGCCAGCAGGCGCTTGATGCCGGCGTTGGGGAAGGCGATGGCGACTTCCTCATCGTCGCCGGTGAGCCGAGAGGTGATGACCGTGCCCTCGCCGAACTTGGGGTGACTGACGCGCTGACCGGGGCTGTAGCGAAGTTGGGCAGCCGAAGCATAGGCTGCGCCAGGCCGGCGGTCGTTGCCCCAGGTCGTCATCTGGCGGTGGGCGGTGCGCAGGTCGGCGTTGCCGCCGATGAGGCTGCGGGGCACATCGCCCAGGAAACGGGAGGGCTGGGCGACATCGCTGCGTCCCCAGGCGCCGCGGCGGAAGGTGTGGAGCAGGTAGAGGCGGTTCTCGGCCCGGGTGATGCCGACATAGGTCAGCCGGCGTTCTTCTTCCAGGGCGTCGGGGTCTTCGAACGAATTGCTGTGCGGCAGCAGCCCTTCTTCGACCCCGGTCATGAAGACGACGCCGAACTCCAGGCCCTTGGCCGCGTGCAGGGTCAGCAACACGGGCGCCTCGCTGCCAGCTTCGAGGTCGTCGACATCGCTGACCAGGGCAACCTCTTCCAAGAAAGCATCCAGGGCCAGGTCCACCGGCATCTCCTCGTAGACGCTGGCCACCATGCGCAATTCCTGGACGTTCTGCCAGCGTTCTTCGCCCTCAGAGGTGCCATCTTGCAGCCATTGGCGGTAGCCGGAGCTTTCGAGCACACGGTCGAGCAGCTGGCCGGGCGAGATGGTGGAGCGTAGGTCGATCCAGTCGCGCAGCAAGGCATAGAAATCGAGCAACGGCGCCAGGGTGGCTTTCGTGAGTGGGTGGTTGCCGGCTCGTTCGATCAAAGCCGGGTCGGCATCGCGGCCCAGGATCTGCACGGCCTGATAAGCGCTGATGCCAAGCGATGCCGCCCAATTGCTAAGACGCTCGATGGTGGTCTCGCCGATACGCCGGGGCGGGACATTGATGATCCGGCGCAGGCTGACATCGTCGTTGGGGTTGTGGATCAACCGCATGTAGGCCATCACGTCCTTGACCTCTTTGCGGCTGTAGAAACGCGTGGCCCCCACCAGCCGATAAGGCATCCCCCGCCGCACGAAGGCTTCTTCGAGCGCCCGAGACTGCGCGTTCGTGCGGTACATGATGGCGCAGTCGCCCGGTTTGGCCGCGCGCGCCGTCTTCAGACGACTGATCTCGTCGATGATGAAATTACCTTCGTCGTGTTCGTCATAAGCCTGATGCACAGTGATGGCGGCGCCCGTCCCGCGGTCGGTGAACAACTGCTTGGGGGTGCGATGCCGGTTGCGCTGGATGACGGCGTTGGCGGCGTCGAGGATGGTCTGCGTCGAACGATAGTTCTGCTCCAGCAAGATCACCGTTGCCTCGGGATGATCCTTACGAAAACGCTCGACATTGCGGAAATCCGCCCCTCGCCAGCGATAAATCGACTGATCTTCATCGCCGACGACGAACACGTTATGGTGAAACCCTGACAGAAGATCCACCAATTCGTACTGGGCCGAGTTGGTGTCCTGAAACTCGTCCACCAACACATACTCGAAGCGCCGCTGGTAGTGCTGGCGAATGTCGGCGTGATCGCGCAGCATGACGACCGTCTTCATCAGCAAATCGTCAAAATCGACGGCGCTGCTCACGCTCAACAAGTGCTGATAGCGCTCGTAGACGCGGGCGACGATCTCATCGCGATAGGTGGGGGTTGGGTAGTCGGCGGGGGCGATCAGCTCATTCTTGGCGCGGGAGATGGCGGCGTGGAGAGAGCGAGGGCTGTTCCGTTTCTCGTCTACATTCAAATCGCGCAACGCTTGCTTGACCACCTCCAACTGGTCGTCGCTATCGAAGATGACATAGCGCGGGTTGAGGCCGATGTGCTCGGCCTGGATGCGCAGCAGGCGGGCGCAGATGCGATGAAAGGTGCCCAGCATCATCCCGCTCAGGTTGCCGCCTCCGACCAAAAGCTCCTCTGTGCGTTGCCGCATCACCTCGGCGGCCTTGTTGGTGAAGGTGACGGCCAGGATGCGGTACGGCTCGACCCGCAACTCCTGCACGAGCCAGGCGATGCGGTGGGTGAGGACGCGCGTCTTACCCGACCCCGGCCCGGCCAGCACCAACACCGGCCCACCGGTGGTAATGACGGCCTGTCTTTGTGGTTCGTTGAGTTTGTCGATCAGGGACATGCGATTGGAGATTGGAGATTGGAGATTGGAGATTGGTTATTGAGATTAGAGATTGCGACCTGCCACTTGCGACCTGCCACTTGCCACTTGCCACTTGCGACCTGCCACCTGCCACTTGCGACCTGCCACCTGCCACCCTGCGACCTGCCACCTGCGACCTGCGACCTGCGACCACTACGCCTCCTCTTCGCCGCGGAACAGGCGCCGGTAGCTCTCCCAGCGGGCGGGGCTGATGGCGCCCTGCTCGACGGCGGCGCGCACGGCGCAGTCGGGTTCGTGCAGGTGGGTGCAGAAGCTGAAGCGGCAGGCGGGGGCGCGGCGATGGATCTCGGGGAAGTAGTCCGAGAGTTCTTCCGGTCGCACATCCCACAGCCCCAACTCGCGCAGGCCGGGCGTATCGGCGATGAAGCCGCCGCCGGAGAGGGGATGGAGTTGGGCGGCGCGGGTGGTGTGGCGGCCCTTGCCGATGTGCATCACTTCACCCACGCGCAGGTTCAGGCCCGGCTCGATGGCATTGATCAACGACGACTTGCCCACGCCCGACGGCCCGGCCACAACGGTGATACGGTCGGCCAGATGGCTTCGCAACTGTTGGATGCCCAAGCCGGTCTCGACGCTGGCATAGAAGACGGCATAGAGCTGTTCGTACAGCCCAAACAGGTTGCGAGCGGCCTTTTCGCCCACCAGGTCGACCTTGTTGATGACGATGAAGATGGCATTCAACTCCGAAGCCTCCGCCGCGACCAGGAACCTATCGAGCAGGCGCAGGTGCGGCTCGGGCTGGGCGGCGGCAAAGACGATCATCAACTCGTCGGGGTTGGCCAGGATGACATCCTCATACGGATGGCTGCTGTCGGGGCGCAGCCGCGACAGCACGCTCTCCCTCGGCTCGATCCCCTCGATCACGCCCGTCCGGGCGACCTCGTCGTGCGGACGGAACGACACACGGTCGCCCGCGGCCAAGAGCGTGCTGCGGCGCTCAGCCTTCTTCAAGCGCCCGGCCACCTTGCACTGCCAATGCGAACCATCCTCAGCCTGGAGGTCGAAGAAATCCGAATAAACGCGCAATATGATGCCTTGCATGAGATGACACAAATAGGGGAAACACAGATAAAATCTGTTCAGGGGTTTGATCGTCTACCGTCCGTCTTGCCGGCAGCAGCGGCCGCAGATGGCCTGACAGTCCGCCGGCCAGCCCGGCGCCACACTCACGCCGGCCGCTTGTAGCAGCGCGGCCGTGACCTGCAGCGGCAGGCCCATGATCGAAGCGGCGCAGCCATCGAAGCTGGCCACCGGACTGAAACCGGCGTGCTGGATGGCATAGGCCCCGGCCTTGTCGAAGGGGTCGCCGCTGGCAATATAGGCGTCGATCTCGACCTCGCTGTAGTCGCGCATAACCACCTGACTGACATGCAGGGCCGAGTTCAGGCGGCCAGGCTGGGCCACGGCCACGGCGCTGATCACCTGGTGCGGGGCCAGGCGCAGGGCAGACAACATCCGTCGGGCGTCGGCGTCGTCGGCCGGCTTGCCCATGATCTGCCCGGCGAGGACGACGATGGTATCGGCGGCCAACACGACCGAGCCGGGGCGCCGTTCAGACACGACGCCGGCTTTGCTCTCGGCCAGACGGCGAGCGTGCTCGGCGGGCGCTTCAGCAGGCAGGGCGCTTTCATCGATGTCGGCGGCGGCGATGACGAAATCGCTCGTCAGACAGGCCAACAACTGCCGGCGGCGGGGCGAGGCGGAGGCGAGAACAAGAGACATGCCGATTCCTACTCCCTACTTCCTACTCCCCCCCAAAACCGCCGCCACCACCTGATGACGGCCAAACGGGGGCATGAAGTAGGCGCCGTTGGCCCAGGTGCGCAGGTGGGCCAGCAGGTCGCGGGCGATGGCGATGCCTTCGGCTTCGGGATCGGCGGTGGTGGCCAGCAGGTCGCGCAGGCGTTGGGGGATGGAAAGGCCGGGGATTTCGTGGTGCAGGTATTCGGCGTGGCGGCTGTTGGCCAGGGGGAGCAGACCGGCGATGACAGGCACAGGCAGGGGGCCGCCCCAGGCTGCCTGAAAGCGGTCGATGGCGGCGGGATCGAAGACCGGCTGCGTGAGGAGAAAGTCGGCGCCGCCGGCCAGCTTGCGGCGCAGCACTTTGATCTCCTGCTCGCTGTTTTCGGCCTCCAGGTTGAGCGCGGCGCCGACAAAGAAATGGGTGGGCAAGCCAATGGGTTGCCCAGCTTGATCGACCCCACGGTTGAGATTGTGTTTGATCAGCTCGACCAGGCCGGAAGGCGTGACATCGTAGTTGTCGGCGGCGTCGGGAAAATCGCCGATGCGGGTGGGGTCGCCCATGACGACGAAAAGGTTGCGGATGTTGAGAGCGTGCGCGGCCAACAGATCGCCTTGCACCCGCAGCAGGTTGCGTCCGCGGGTGGGGAAGTGGAGGATCGTCTCTATCCCCACCCGCGATTGGACGAGAAAAGCCGCTGCCCAGGGACTCATGCGCATGCGGGCGCGGGGGCTGTCGGCCATATCGATGGCGGTCACACCGGCGTCAGCCAGCATCTGCGCCTGCTCGACCAGACGGTTGGGGTCGTAGCCGCGCGGGGGACTCATCTCGACCGTAATCACGAAGCTCGCGGCCAATGCCTGGGCCAAGGCGGTGGGCGGGGGTGCGGCCTCGGCTCGGATTTCAGGCAAGTCGGGCGTCTCGGCCCACAGGCTAGGGGCTGGTTGGCGGACGGCGGCGCCATCCAGGGCGGCGCGCAGGGCGGCGATGTGGGCGGCGGTCGTGCCGCAGCAGCCGCCGACGAGCCGCACACCCAGGCCGCGGAAGGTAGGCAGATGCCCGGCGAAATAGTCGGGCGAGGAGGGGTAGGCCATTCGCCCGCCTACCCGCTGCGGAAAACCGGCGTTGGGCAGGGCCGAGAGCGCCAGCGATGGCGCCGCCCGGTGCATGCGTTCGATCATGGCCGCCACCACAGCCGGGCCAACCGAGCAGTTCGCCCCCGCCACATCCACCCCCGCCGCGGCCAGGGCGAGGGCGACGTCTTCGGGCAGGTGGCCCAACGACGTGCGCCCGTCCTCGTCGAAGGTCATGTGGGCGACGATGGGCAGGTCGGCGGCAGCGCGGGCAACCCGCGCCGCCAGCAGCAGCTCATCCAGGTCGCTGAACGTCTCGAAGATGAGGACGTCGGCCCCGGCCGCAGCCAGGGCGACGATGGTCTCGTGGTAGACGGCGCGCGCGGTCTCGGCTGCAACTGGGCCGTAGGGCGCCAGATACTTGCCCAAAGGCCCGATCGAAGCGCCGATAAGCGTTTGCGGCCGCTCGGCCTGGGCGCGAGCCTCGATGGCCAGGGCCACGCCCGCCGTTGCCATCGCTGCGGCCTGTTCTGCCAACCCGAACTCCTCCTGGCGGATGCGGTTGGCGCCGAAGGTGTTGGCTTCGATCAGGTCGGCCCCGGCCTCGAGATAAGCGCGATGGATGGCGCGGACGATGTCGGGATGGGTGAGATTGAGGGATTCGAGTGACTGGTCGAGGGCGAAGCCGCGGGCGAAGAGTTCGGTGCCCATGGCGCCATCGCACAACAGCAACCCGGCCTCGATGCGGGTGCGGAAATCAGTTCTCATCGGCTGAAAAGGGGCGGTTGCGAGCCTGGCTGGTGGCAACCGCTTTCCCGAAGCCATTATACCCCAGCAAGGGCCGAGTGGGCCTCTGACGCCGCTGCCCTCTGCGCGCGAGCCAGCGCCTGCAAAGGCAGTGAGAGCGCGTAGTACGAGTTGGAATACCACATCGAGGTGGAATACAGGCCGATGGGCGCTGGACGCCAGGTTCCATCCGCCCGCTGGTGGTCGATCAGCCAGGCAATTCCCTTTGCGGCTGCCTGCCGTGCCTCTTCGTGGGTCAGGCGCAGCAAGGCAAGCGTAGCCCAGGCGGTTTCTTCGGCGGTGCTGGCCTGGCCCCGCGCCCCGGCCCAGCCGCCATCCTCGTTCTGGTTGCGGCAGAGCGACAGCCGGGCGCCCGCTGCCAGGTCGGTGTTCAGCAACCCGCAATCGGCCAGCGCCTCCAACACCGAGGCCGGCCCGGCCGTGTGTTCGCGGAACCAGATCGAAGCAAACGAACCATCGGGGCGTTGCACTTTGGTCAGATAGCCGAGGGCGCGGTCGAGGAGGCCGGGCTTTTCGGCCAGACGGCCGCAGGCTTGCAGGGCGCTGAGGACATGGCCGCTGATGTAGGGGCAATCGCGGTCGAAGCCGAGCAGGGAATCGGGAACCAGCGTCGGCCACGAACCTTCCCGGTTTTGCATCATTTCCAACCAGGCCAGGCCGTGTTGGATGGCGGCCGAAGCGGCCGGCTCGCCCAGCGCCAACAAGGCCAGCAAGGTGTAGGCCGTGTCGTCGGCGTCGGGCCAGCCCGACGGCATGGCCCAGGCCCAACCGCCCGGCCCCGTCCCGGTGGCAAAGCACGGCTCTGTGAATTGCCGCGCCAGCAGCCATGCGCGCACGGCGGCAGTCTGGGGGATGGCCGCGCCCGCCTCGGTCAGGGCGAACACCACCATGTCGGTGTCGAAGGTTTCCAGGTCGCGTACAATCGGCCAACTGCCATCCTCGCGCTGGGTGGCCAGGAGGAAGTCGATGGCGCCGCGCAGCCAAGGAACGTCCTTGCGACCGGCGCTGATCAGGCTGATGATCAGGTTGGCGGTGGTGTAGATGGCCTCCTGGCTGGAGCCATCCGGCCCGCACGCCTGCCCCAGCCAGCCGAGCGCCCGCTCGCAGGCCAGCCGGTAGGTGGGCAGCCGGTTGGCCAGGGCTGGCGCCCTCCGCGTTTGCACCAGCGCCAGGCTGAGATAGCCCGGAAACGAGAACGAGACCTTGCGCCGCCAGCGCTGGGGCAACAGGATCAACTCCGGGCGCAGGGGTCGGATGCCCTCCCAGCTTACCAGCCCCGCCAGCGCAGCGATGGTATAAGAGGTTTTGCCCAGCCTGCTGGAATCGGGGTCGCGCACATCGCCAAAGCCGCCCGCCGAAACCAGAAAATGCTCCGCCCCGGCCATGACTGCCGCCGAAGCAGGCGACTCATCGCCGGTGAGACGAAATGCGGCCAGGGCCAGGGTGGTGGCGCGCAGGTTGGCCGCATCGAAGTCGGCGTCGCCCCAGCCGCCATCTGCTTGCTGATTCTCCCGCAGCCAGCGCCGCCCGCGCTCGATCCGTTCCTTGTATGGGCTGCCGGTCAGATGCAGGGCGATGGCGGCGAGGGCGGTGGCGCGGGCCGAGGAAGATAGCCGCCCCACCCAGTGGTTTCCGCCCACCTGATCGGTCTGCAAGCATCGCACAGCCCGGTCGATGGCGGCTGCGATCGACATTTTCAATCTCTCAGGTCACGCGCAGGTAGAGCTTGTCGGCGAGTTGGTGCAGCCGTTGGCGGGCGGGCGAGTCGGGCAAGAGATGCAGGTGTTCCTGGCTGCACCGGCTGAAGTACAAGGCCCTGCTTCTGGCTGCATCCAGAGCGCCGGTCTCGGTCAGGATCGTCTTCATTTCGGCATGGCGGGCGGCAGCCGGAGCATCACTTACGGTCAAATCGTCGAGCCGGTAACGCAGATCGGGGCTGGCGGACTGATGGGCAAGGATGAGGGGCAGGGTGATGCGACAGTTGCGGAGGTCGGAAGATAGCGGTTTGCCCAGTGCCTGGAGGTCGCCCTCGTAGGCCAGGATGTCATCGACGATCTGAAAGGCGACGCCCAGGTTGTCGCCAAAAGCAGCCAGCGCCGCTGTTGCCTCGGCGCTGCCCCCGCCCAGACAGGCGCCGATGTGGCAGGCAGCGGCGCAGGCGCTGGCCGTCTTCAGCCGCACCATGTGCAGATAGGCCGTCTCGGTGACGCCAGGTTGGCAAGAAAGCACTGCTTCCAGCGCCTGGCCTTTGGCCATGTCGATACCCATCTGGCTGAGAAGCCGGATGGCCTGGAGCACCTCTTCGGCGCTGACCCCGCCCTGATGGGCCTGAACCAGGCCGAGGAAGCTGTAGAAGATGAAGAGGTCGCCGGTGATCAGGGCGGCGGGGAGGTCGAAACGGGCGTGCAACGAGGGCTGCCCTCGGCGCAGGTCGTCGCCATCGACGATGTCATCGTGGATCAGGCTGGCGACATGGGCGGCTTCGAGGCCCGCCGCTGCCGAGATGACTTGATCCGGGTCGCCGCCGGCGGCCCGGCAGGCCTCCAACAGCAGGAGGGGGCGCAAAAGTTTGCCGGGGACGGCCAGGGTGTAGGCGCTGGTCGCAGTCAGATAACCGGCAGGGCCGCTCAGGGCCTCGGCGTTCATCTGGCCCAACCAAGCCCAGACCTGCTTCAAGTCTTCAGGCTGCCACATGGAAGTCGCGGCGGTGGTAGAAACGGCAGCCGGTCTCGGCCATGCCTAGGATGGCAGCGGACGGGAGGTCGCAGATCGTCGCCAGGGCCTGGCGTTGCCGCCGGAGCGATGTCAGGCCGCTTTCGATGTCGCCGCGGATGCGTTCTTCGGCTGACCGCTTGGCGGCAATGTCGTTGCCCTGCCCCAGGATGAGCACGGCGTTGATCTTGCCCTCGCCCAGCTCGCGCTCGTGGCTGCGCAGGTCATTGGCCAGGCGCAGACAAACCCCCGCCGTGGCCGCCATTTCCTCCAGGCCGGCCAGATGGGCGGGGGCAGAGGGATCGCCGAAAGCGATCAGAAACGTCCAGGGGATGAGGGGGAAGCCGATGGTGTGGCGGCCGGCGGCCAGGTAGTCGGCGTAGGAGGGCAGTGAGGCTGGGTTGTGGCGATAGTCCGACCGCCAACGATGTTCCTGCAGGTGGCCGCGCAGGTGGCCGCGCAGGGCCTGTCGCCAGGGCGCGACCAGAGATGGGAACAGAGGCTGGCGGGCAAGTTCGAGCCAGGTCTCGTGCAGCATGGCGGCCAGGTCGTCGCTATTGCACAGGTCAGCGGTGGGGTCTTCATAGCTGTGCAACCGCGCGCCGATGGTGTCGGCGTCGGCCTTGCCCTCGTCCAAAAGATCATCGAGGGCGGCGATCCAAAGGCCGACCTGGAGGGTGAGGCTCAGGGCAGGGGCCGGGGCGAAAGGGGCGGAGGCGGCCATCTGCATGGCCACTGCTTCGATGCGGCCGCGGCGAACCGAAGGGTGCGGTTTGGCCCAGGTCGCCAGCTGCGCCGCGGTCTGTTGCACCAGCGCCTGGAGATCGTTTGTCTGCTGGGGGGACAGCGTTGGCTCGGTCATCGTGGTTCGATGGTCATCCAGATTTCTTCTTCGGGGGTCAGGAACATGTCGAGGTGCGGGCGCACATGCTGGCCCGGCAGCAGGCGCAGACGAAAGCGTTGGCTCAGGGTGGTCAGGGCCAGGGTGATCTCCAGCAGGGCGAAGTGCTTGCCGATGCAGACATGGGGGCCGCCACCGAAGGGGTAATAGCCTTCGACTAGCCGCGGCTCGCGGCCATTGGCGAAGCGTTCGGGCCGGAACTGCTCTGGCTCCTCCCAAAAGGCCGGGTGGCGATGGGTGAGGTAGGGGCTGAGCATGATGGCGCTGCCCTTGGGGATGCGGAAGCCGCCCATTTCGTCGTCTTCGACGGCCTCGCGTGCATACATGGGTGCAGGCGGGTACATGCGCAGGGCCTCGTCGATGACCATTTTGGTGTAGGTGAGCTTGGGGAGGTCGGCAAGCGTGGCCGGGTTGCCGTGCAAGACGCTTTCCAGTTCGGCGTGGAGCTGTTGTTCGACTTGGGGATGGGTGGCCAGGATGTACCAGAGCCAGGTGAGCACCTGGGCCGAGGTTTCGTGCCCGGCGATGAAGATGGTCAGCAGTTCGTCGTGGACCTGCTGGTCGCTCATGCCGCCGCCGTCGGTTTCGATGTCGCGAGCGTGCAGAAGCAGGGAGAGGAGGTCGTCAGGGGTCTGTTCCTGCCGTTCTGCCATGTCCCGGCGGTGGGCAATGGTGGCTTCGATGAAGGCGTCAATCGTCCGCATCGAGCGGTGGAAACGCCGGTTGGTGGGGACGGGCAAGAACAGGGGCAGGTTGAGGAGGGCGGTGGCGCGCTTGCGAATGAGCCGAGGGATGTAGGAAAGCGCCTCGCCGACTTCCTGCAACTGCTGATCCATGTTGACGCTGAACATCGCGGCGGTGATCACCCCGCGGGTGAGGTTCATCATCGCGGCGTTCAGCGGGATGGGTTGGTCGTGGGAGTGGGTTTCCCAATCGGCGGCCAAATTGGCCGCGGCATCGAGCATGATCCGGGCAAAACGGGGGACGGTGGTGGGCTGGAAGATAGGCTGCATCAACCGGCGCTGGCGCATCCAAAGCTCGCCTTCGCTGGTTAGCAGGCCGGCGCCAAAGAGGACGCGCACCCGTCGCACCAGGATGCCGCGGGCGTAGTTGTCACGGTTGCGCACCAGCACATTGTGGACGTGCTCAGGGTGGACGATGAGATGGGTGTCGATCGGACCCATCTTGACATGGGCCACATCGCCATAGTCGCGCCAGACACCTTTCCAGAATTTGAGCATTCCCTGCCAACGCATGGGCGCCCAACTCCCCAAGAGAGGGATGCCGCGCGGCCCGGGCGCAGTACGGCCCTTGGCCTGAAGCTGTTGTTGGTCGGGGCCGGCTATCAAGTTGTCAGCCATGATGTGCTCCCTTTGCGTCGATGCGGATTGGGGGGGGAACGGGCGGGATTATACCGGGGCGGCTGGCTATTGACAAGCTGATGATGACAGGCTTAAAATTGCATCGACTGCGTTTTGTTCCATCTCATTTTTTGGAGGGAATCATGGCGGACAAGAAAAACAAGAGGAAGGACAAGCAGAGCCCGCCCCCTTCCTCATCGCCGGCAGTGGTCGATGAAGACTACGCCAACAGCGACGATCATCTCATCTTGCCGCACGGCGACCGCGGCAGCGACGATGACCTGATGCACGATGAACCGGCGCCGGCAAAGCCGGGCAAAGCGAAACGCCTCGATCGGCTGTTCTACGAGCAGGAATTGAAACGGCTCTACGTCGAGCTGGTCAAGCTGCAGGAATGGGTCAAGTACAAGGGCTTGAAAATAGTGATCCTGTTCGAAGGTCGCGATGCCGCCGGCAAGGGTGGGACGATCAAACGCATCATCGAGCCGCTCAACCCGCGTTTTGCCCGTGTGGTGGCTTTGGGCGTGCCCACCGAGCGCGAGAAGACGCAATGGTACTTCCAGCGTTACATCGCCCATCTGCCGGCCGCCGGCGAAATGGTCTTCTTCGACCGCAGTTGGTACAACCGGGCGGGCGTGGAGCGGGTGATGGGCTTCTGCGCGGACGAGGATTATTGGGAGTTCCTGCGCTCTTGCCCATCGTACGAACGCATGTTGGTGCGTTCGGGCCTCATTCTGATCAAATACTGGTTCTCGGTCAGCGATGACGAGCAGGAGCGACGCTTCCAGGCTCGGCTGAGCGACCCCACCAAGCGCTGGAAACTCAGCCCGATGGACGTGGAATCGCGCTCGCGCTGGGTCGAATATTCCAAAGCCAAAGACGAGATGTTCGCCTACACCGACATCAAACAGGCTCCCTGGTACGTGGTCAACGCCGACGACAAGCGCCGCGCCCACCTCAATACCATCACCCACTTGCTCAGCCTCATCCCTTACGAAGACCTGACCCCCGAACCGATCACCCTGCCCCCGCGCTCCGATCGCACCGGCTACGTCCGTCCGCCGATGGAATACCAGACCTTCGTGCCAGAAGTGTATTGAGACAACAGCATCGCAAGGTGTGAGGCAATAGGCGGCTGCACAGGCTGGCCGAGGCGCCCAGCTGCCATGAAAAAACCCGCCGGGGTTGGTGATGAGCGGGATTCTCCTCGCGGCGACGCCGCCATGGGTGCACAGGCGCTTGCCCCACCCGCCCATCTTGTGAGTATAATAGCCTGGCCTTCAGCCGGGCCGCGCCTGCGGCCCGGCCTGGTTCCGTCGTTTTTTTCTCTCACCCCACCCCCACCATGCCCTACACCTGCCGGCGTTGCCGACTTGAGGTGCCGCAAGGTCTCGACGTTTGCCCGAACTGCGGCGCCGCCGCCCAACGGCCCGACGCCGTCATCCGCTGCCGCCATTGCCATCGCCGCGTCCGCTCGCACCTGGCGGTCTGCCCCCATTGCGGCCGCTCCGTCCAGCCCTGGCGCCCCGATCTGCCCCTGGCGGCGGTTGCCGTCTTCATCCTGGCCGGGCTGTGGCTTGGCCTCGGCAATGGCGGCGGCCTGCTTGAGCGCACGCGCTCCCGCCTGGTCGCCCTGTTGCCGCCGCCCGTCACCCCCGCCCCCCTCATCGTCATCCTCGACACCCCCACCCCCGAAGACATCGGCAGCATCCCCGACGTCGAACTGATCGAGCAGCCGGAAGTGATCGAAATCGCCCCGCTGGAGCCGATCACCGATGTCGAAAGACTGGAGGCGCCTCAGCCGCTGACCCTCACCGGGCCGATCACCGCCACCGAAGCGTTGACTGGCGCGCAGCCGATCACCGCCACGGCAGTTGTCACGCCGACGCTTGCCGCCGAAACGCCCACCGCCACCCCGACCGCGCCGCCGCCCTCACCCACAACTCCGCCCTCGGCCACACCCTCGCCCACAGCCGCGTTAGGCCGCACCCCCACCCCACCTCCCGCCCCCCGAACCAGCCCTACGACCACGGCCACGCGCCGGGCCAGCCCCACGGCCACAGCCACCACCAGGGCTGCAGCTTCGCCCACCTCTCGTCCCACCCAAACCCCCACCAGCCCACCGCCCGCCACCGCCACGTCGACGGCGACGATCGCTGCCACCTCCACATCCGCCGACATCTACACCGTGCGCGTTGGCGACACCCTGCTCAGCATTGCCCGAAGCGTGGGACGGTCGGTCGAAGCCCTGGCTGCCTTCAACAACATCACCGACCCGCGCACCCTACGCGTGGGTCAGGTGCTGCGAATCCCGCCAGCCGACTACGTCCCACCCCCGGCGCCGCCGCCGCCGCCCGCCCCCCCCCCCCCCCCCACCCCCCCCCCCCCCCCCCCCCCCCCACCCCCCCAACC
>CAYWPZ010000111.1:0-11478 GCA_964460135.1 uncultured Caldilineales bacterium
ACCAACCGGCCCGACATCCTCGACCCCGCCCTGCTGCGCCCCGGCCGCTTCGACCGCCAGGTCGTGATGGATCGGCCAGATGTCAGAGGCCGCGAGGCGATCTTTCGCGTGCACACGCGCGGCAAGCCCCTGGCAGGGGATGTCGATGTTGCCACCTTGGCCAAACTGACTCCCGGCTATGTGGGCGCGGACATCGAGAACGTCGTCAACGAAGCTGCCATCCTGGCGGCGCGGCGCAACCGGCGCGTGATCGGCATGGACGAGATGCAAGAGGCAATCGAGCGCGTGCGCATGGGGCCGGAACGCCGCAGCCGCTTGATGACGCCGGACGAAAAAAAGACGGTCAGCTACCACGAGGCTGGGCACGCGGTGGTCGGTCACTACCTGGCCAACACCGACCCCATCCAGAAGGTGACGATCGTGCCGCGCGGCATGGCGGGCGGCTATGTGATGCCCCTGCCCGACGAAAACGCCATCGAGACCCGCAGCCGCTTCCGCGACATGCTGGCCTTCTTCCTGGGCGGGCGCTCGGCCGAGGAGATCTTCCTGGGCAGGATCACCACCGGGGCCTCCAACGACCTGGAGCAAGTGACAGGGCTGGCGCGGATGATGGTCACCAGCCTGGGGATGAGCGAAACGCTCGGCCCGCTCACCTTCGGCCAGCGCGAGGAACTGCTGTTCCTGGGCCGCGAAATCAGCGAGCAACGCAACTACAGCGAGGATGTGGCGCGAAAGATCGACCACGAAGTGCGCCGTCTGATCCACGAGGCCCACCAGCGCGCCCGCCAAATCCTGACCGAGCACCGCGACAAGGTGGAGGCGCTGGCCCAGCGGCTGCTGGAGATCGAGACGGTGAATGCCGATGAGTTTGCCATGATGATGGCGACGCCGTGAGATCGGATACGCGGATAAACGCGGATTTGTAGGCGCAGATTGGGCGGCGTCAGATCAGGGGATTCGGTCTGAAACGCTCAGGCCAGCTTCAAGCCGGGCGTGCTCGATCGCTCGCGCCAGTTCGGGCACCATCGGGGCCATCGGCGTCAGGACAAGGATGCCGTCAAGATCGACCAGGCGGAAAGTGCCGCCTGGCTGGATGCTGTATTTGGCCCGCAGCTCAACTGGTAAAGTCATGGTTCCACGTCGGCGGACCTGAATCGTCGCTTCCATAGGTTGCGTTCTCCTGTCAGTAGTTCTGCGGATGCGGATTTTCTGCACAGCAGTTATCACAGCTCCATCCTTTGGACAACGGTCACAGCCGTTTGCCTGCAAACAACGATGCGTTTAACATCCCGCCATGCACACCCTCCTCGGCCTTTGCCTCTACCTCCTCCACGGCCTGGGGCGCCACCAGCTGCTGGGCGCGACCCTGCACCGCTGGCTGCTGATCGGACTGCTCGTGGGCGCACTCTTGGCCTGGATCGGCTGGCTCCCCGGCGGTGTGCTCTTGGCCGGCCTTCTCGTGGCCGCGGCCATCCTTCTCATCGCCGGTCAAAACCGGGCGCAGAAGCAATTTTATGTCTATTTCTCGCCCGAACCCGCGGCTCCGCCTACCCCATCGCCCCTCGCAGCCGCCGACAAGCTCCCGGCCCTGGCCAGCGGCCTTTTTGCGGTGGATGAGCGAACGGCGTCCTTCACCAACCTGAACGCCTTCTACCGCACCTATCCCACGCGCGAGCACGCCATCCTCGCCCGCAAGACGCCGGCGCGCTTCTTGGGCCTGGGCGAAGCCGACCCTACCCTGTTGGGGATGTGGTACATCTTTGTTACGCCGGCCGCGCTCACCGGCGTTCGGGCCGGGGCAGTCGGCTTCGGCCGCAGCCAACGGCCGGGGCTGCGCCTCGACTATGTGCGCACAAACAAGAAGGGTGAAGCCGCGCTAACGTTTGCCTATCTCTGCTTCGAGAGCCTGGCCGAGCGCGACCGCGTGTGGGCCGACTTGCTGGTGGAGTCAACGACAAGCGCCAAAACTCCTGATCCCGCAGTGACTTCGGCTTAGTCTCCAGTCTCTGATCGCTTATCTCCCTCCATCGCGGCAAAGCGACGGAACAACTCGACCAGGAAGAGGACGTGCTGGAAATAATCGTCCAGGCGGATGTTTTCGTTGGGGGCATGGATGTTGGCCCCGCTGTAGCCCACGCCCACCGTCACGGCGTCCACGCCCAGGCCTTGCGTCAGCGGATACATGGGGCCGCTGCCGCCGTGTGACGGATAGATGAGCGGCTCGTGGCCGTAGACCGCGCGCGCCGCGGCGCTGACGGCGCCCACGATGGGGGCGGCCGGGCTGGAGCGGGCGACGTCGGTGGCGCTGAGAGGGACGATCTCGATCTCGGTGTAGCCGCGGCGGTCGAAGTGGGCGCGCAGCAGATCGAGCACGAGGGCGGGCGTCAGGTCGGGGACGAGACGAAAATCGAGCTTGGCCAGGGCGGCGGCGGGCAGCACCGTCTTCGAGCCTTCGCCGGTGAAGCCAGAGAGCAGCCCGCAGATGGTGCAGGTGGGGGCATAGAGGAAGCGCCGAAGGGCGGCGCGGTCGCTGGCGTCGCCGATGAAAGCCGGGACGCCCCAGGCCGATTTGAGACCATCGCCATCGAAGGGGATGCGGTCGAGATAGGCCTCTTCCAGCTCGGTCAATGGGCGGACATGATCCATGAAACCGTCGAGGGTGATGCGATCGTCCGGCGTCTTCAGCGTGTTCAGGGCCTGCACCAGCCGCCAGGCGGGGTTGGGGACGATGGTGGCGTAGGCCGAATGGAGGTCGGTGTTGGCCCCGCGCAGCCGCAGTTCGACATACTGAATACCCTTGACGCCCAGATAGACGCGGTAGCGATCGTGGCTGTCGAACTCGCCCGATTCCCACAGACAGGCGTCGGAGCGCAGGTCATCGGCGTGGGCCGCAGCCACCGGCCCCAGATGCGGGCTGCCGGTTTCTTCCTCGCCCTCGATGAAGAACTTGAAGCGGAATGGCAGCTCGCCGTAGACGCCGCGGTAGACCTCGATGGCGTGGATGCGGGCCATGAAATCGCCCTTGTCATCGCAAACCCCGCGGGCGAAGATCTTGCCCTCGCGCAGTGCTGGCTCGAACGGTGGGCTAAGCCAGAGGTCGAGCGGGTCAGCCGGCTGCACATCATAATGGCTATAGGAAAGCAGGCTGCGTTCGCCGTCCCCGATCTCGGCCCAGAGGATGTCCGGGCCGCCGGCCGCCGGCCCAGACACCGGCCACGTCTGCACTCGGCAGCCGAGGCGCTGCAGGCGCTCGCTCAGCCAATCGCGCATGGCCTCAAGTCCCTCGGATTGGCCGGAAATCGAGGGAAGGCGACACGAGGCGATGAGTTCGGCCAGGAAACGGTCGCGCTGGGCAGCGAGAAAGGCTTGGGCAGGGTGCATGGGGGCGGCTCCGGGAGTGAAAAGAGGACGGTAGGAGGATTATAGCCCAGACCAGAAAGCGTCGCACAACCGCGGGCCGGGGCATGGTCAAGGATGGCAGCCACAAGCGGGGGCTTGGCATGGAGGGCGCTTTGGCATATCATGGCGCCGGGCATCGCCCGCCGCTGCCGCCATCGACGGCCCCCCGCCTCTGCCTCATGACGCCATCCCACTCCCCCAACCCTCCCGCCGCCTTCCACCTGCTGGCCAAGCCCACCGGCGCCATCTGCAACCTGGATTGCGCCTACTGTTTCTTCCTTTCGAAGGAGTTGCTCTATCCGGGCAGCCGCTTCCGCATGGCCGACGAACTGCTAGAGGCCTACATCCGGCAGCTGATCGAGGCGCACCAGACCCCGACCGTAACCATCGCCTGGCAGGGCGGCGAACCGACGCTGATGGGGCTGGATTTCTTCCGGCGCGCGGTGGCCTATGCCAGCCAGCATCGCCGGCCGGGGATGCAGATTCAATATACGATCCAGAGCAACGGCATGTTGATCGATGATGAATGGGCGGCCTTTTTCAAGGAAAACGAATTCCTGGTTGGGATCAGCATCGACGGGCCGGCGCCGATGCACGACGCTTATCGGGTGGATAAGGGCGGGCAGCCGACTTTTGCCAGGGTGAGGCGAGGGCTGGGCTTTTTGCAGAAGCACGGGGTCGAGTTCAACACCCTCACCACCCTGCACCGGGCCAACGTCGACCATCCGCTGGCGGTCTACCGCTTCTTGCGCGACGATTGCGGCTCCCGTTTCCACCAGTACATCCCGATCATCGAGCGGCAGGAAGGAGGTGGGAGCGAGACGGGCGGGCGGGCGTGGGCCTCGTGGCGCGACCGGCCGCTCTACCGCCAGCGCGGCGCCGCCGTGAGCGTGCGTTCGCTGGCGGCCGAGCAATACGGGCGCTTTTTGATCGGGGTCTTCGAGGAATGGGTGCGCCGGGACGTAGGCCAGGTGTTCGTGCAGATGTTCGATGTGGCGCTGGCGAACTGGTGCGACGAGCCGCCCGGCCTGTGCATCCACTCCCCCACCTGCGGGCTGGCCCTGGCGCTGGAGCATAACGGCGATCTGTACTCGTGCGACCATTTCGTGGAGCCGGACTACCGCCTGGGCAACATCCTGGCCACGCCGCTGCTCGAGCTGGTAGCCTCGCCCCGCCAGCAGCAGTTCGGCCAGGACAAGTTCGACGCCCTCCCCGCCTATTGTCGCGCCTGTGAGGTGCGCTTCGCCTGTCACGGCGGCTGTCCCAAGGATCGCTTCATCGCCGCGCCCGATGGCGAGCCAGGGCTGAACTATCTGTGCGCGGGTTACAAGGCCTTCTTCCACCACATCGACCGGCCGATGCGGATGATGCGCCAGTTGCTGCGCCAGAACCGGGCCCCGGCCGAGATTATGCAGGTCTACGCCCGCGCCGATGCCCGCCTGCAGGCGGCCCTGGCCGCGACAGGGCGAAACGATCCCTGTCCCTGTGGCAGCGGACGCAAAGTCAAGCACTGCCACGGCAAAGCGGAGCGCCCCTGAGGGTGGTTCTCGAGGCGGGTAGTGCTTGGTGTTTCGGTTGGGCATGGGGTAACATTGCCCATCCGTCATCCACGCACCGCAGCGAGGCGCACCCATGTCACCCATCACCGTCATCGTCAATCCCTTCGCCAATCGCGGCGATAGCAGACATCACATCGACGCTGGTTTGCGGGCGTTGGCAAGCAGTGGGCTGGAAACGCAGATCGAGTTGACCGAATACCGCGGGCACGGCAGCCATCTGGCCGAGCAGGCCGCCAGGGCTGGGGCGACGATGGTGGTGGCGGCAGGCGGCGACGGCACCGTCCACGAGGTGGCGAACGGCATCCTGCGGGCGGCCGAAGGGCAGCCGGGTGTGGCCGCCGCCACCCTGGGCATCCTGCCGGTGGGCAGCGGCAACGACTTCGCCTGGGGGTTGGGGCTGGACCGGGGCCTGGATGACGCCATGAATAAGCTCCGCCGCGGCCAGGCGCGGGTGATCGATGTCGCTTATGTCGAGTGCAACAACGAGGCGCCGCAATACTGCGTCAACATCCTCGGCGGCGGCTTCGATTCCCGCGTCAACATCGAGGCCCACAAGATCAAGCGGCTGCGCGGCTTTGCCATCTATCTCGTCGCCGTGCTCAAGACGCTGGCCATCTACTACCGCACCCCGCCGGTCGTTATCCGCTTCGACGGTAAGACGTATGAGTTCGAGATGCTGATGACGCTGATTGCCAACGGCCCCCGCTTGGGCGGCGGCTTCTTGGCTGCGCCCGATGCCAGCCACGAGGATGGGCTGCTGGATGTGTGCATGGTACACAAGACCACCCGCCTTGATATGCTGCGCATGATCCCCAAATTTATGCAGGGCAAACACCTGACTCACCCCAAGGTGGTGATGGCCCGCACGGCCCGGCTGGAAATCGAAAGCCGCGCCGGTTTCCCCTCGCAGGCCGATGGCGAGATCATCGGCAACGATGTCCACCACCTCAAGATCGAACTGATCCCGCAACGCCTGCGTGTGATTGTTTGAAGCCACGCCCGCTCGCAACCATCGACGCCATGCCCATCTCAGCAGATTACCTCATCATCGGCGGTGGTCTCTACGGCTGCGCCACCGCCTACAACCTGGCCCGTCGCGGGGCCAAAAACATCGTCGTGCTGGAACGCAAGCAGGTCTGCGCCGGCGGCACGGCCAAATCCTGCGCCATCATCCGCACGCATTACTCGGTCGCCGCTAATCTGGTGCATGCGGTCGAAAGTCTGCGCATCTTCGCCGATTTCGACCAACGCGTGGGCGGCGACGTCGGCTTCCATCGCACCGGCTATCTTATCGTCGGGCCGGAGGAGCACCGGGGGCCGATGCTGGAGGTCTTCCGCGCCCAGAACGAGCACGGCATCGACACTGCCGTGCTCACTCCCGCCGAGGCGCAGAAGATCCACCCCTTGCTCAGCTTCCACGATGTCGATGTCATCGGCTATGACACCCAGACCGGCTTCGCCGACCCCTACCTGACCACCATGGCCTATGCGCAGCGCGCCCGCGACCTGGGTGTGAGCATCCTGACCGATGCGCCCGCGACCGGGTTGCGGCTGGAGGGCAGCGTCAAGACCGTTTCCACCCCGGTTGGCGATTTCCAGGCGCCGGTAGTGTTGCTGGCGGCGGGGCCGTGGACGAACGCCATCGCTCAGCCGGCCGGCCTTCGCTTCGACTACGTGATCAGCCGCCACAAGGTCATCACCCTGCGCATCGGCCAGCCGTATGAGATGACCTGGCCGATCGTCAAAGACCTGACAACGCCTGATAAAATCTATTTCCGGCCCGAAACCGGCGGCGTGGTGTTGGTGGGAACCGGCGACCACGGCGACCCCATCGACGACGCCGACATCCTGACCGACAAGGTGGGGATGGAGCATGTGAGCCGCATCGACCGGCTGATCTCGAACCGCATGCCCGCCTTCGCCGAGGCCGAGTTCACGGCCGGCTGGACAGGTCCCTACGACATCACGCCCGACTGGAACCCGCTGGTGGGGCCGGTTCCCGGCGCGGAGGGGGTGTTCGTGGCCGTCGGCTTTAGCGGCCACGGCTTCAAGCTGGCCCCCACCATCAGCGATTCGCTCGCCCAGACCATGCTCGGCCAGGCGCCCGACCTGCCCATCGCCGATTACGCCGTCGATCGCTTCGCCCGCGGACGGACGCTGCACGGGGCGTATGGGATTGGGTCGATTTCGTAGATCGTTTGCCCGTTTAGAACCCAACCCCTTCGTATACAGCTACCCGGTCGCCGCCCGTTGCCACGGTCGTGTAGATGAGATTGCCGATGGCGATCAAGGCCTGGGCGCCGTTCGTGGTCGAGACGATGGCGCTACCCTTTTGGCGGCGGCCACGGTGTCGCCGGCATGGGTGCTTTCGACTACCACGGCCAGCGGCTCGCTGCCCACGGCCAGCGCCGAGCCAAGGAATCCCCCTGGTCGCTGGAATCGTCTAGGAGTTTCACATCGAGAGAAGTGATCTCTCCAGTAACCAGCGACAAGGTTGACAGACCCGCTTCTTCACGATCAAACACCAGATAGGTTCCATCTGGACTCCAGAATACTCCCAAATCCTGAGGAAAACCCGATCCTGCACGAATCAACCGTGAGCCATCTGCGCTCAGCAGCCAAAGATTGTAGGGTTGATCTTCTCGATCGTAGAGTGAGGCGCCAGCAAAGGCAAACCATTTGCCATCAGGAGACCAGTGGCCGGATAATGCGTTCAGGCCTTGCGTCAGTCGCTCGCGCTTGTCGGTCTTGATCGAAATGCCCCACAGGTTGGGACGAGGGCGATTATGGGCGCTATCAGGAGACCAAACAGGCGAGGTTTCCTCATTCAACAAGGTCAACTTCCCGGTCGAGACATCGAACAGGTAAATACTGAAAGTGAAGCGTTCATCTCGCATCCCTTCGATCTTGTCAACGACGACCAGCGCCACTTTCTGCCCATCCGGTGACACAGCCACGCGGGGGCCTATCCAACAACAGTCAGAATCTCTTCGAGACTTGAACTCGGCGCTAGGCCGGCGACGTATCTTCGTCATCATTCTGGACATCCTGGTCTCGGTCAGTATACCCGACCTCCACCTTCGCTCGTGGTCCAGTTTTCGGGGTCAATCATAGAATCGCTGGGCGCAAGTTCTTGCGGCAGGATAATGACCCGCATGCCGAGGTCGGCCAGGTCGTACAGCGCCTCAGCCGTTTGGTTGTCGAGCATGATGCAGCCGTAGGTGATAGGCGTGCCCACCAGTTCGTGCCAGAGCGTTTCGCCCGTCCCTGCGCGTTACGGCGCGGCGAGGGATGCGGGGCCGAATGCCTGGACTACTTGGGTGTAGCAAACAGCGTCAGCTCGAGGCCGACGTGGTCCGACAGGCACGGTTCACTGTTCCAGCTTCCGGTGCGCGCAAATGGACGCCTCCGGATTCGAGATACATCCAGGTAGTAGTCGTGAGCGGCGACCGGGCACTGCACAAACACGTAGTCAATCCGGTTTCCCGTGGCCTCCGACCACGGCGCAAAACTCTCGTCGCAGTAGTAATCGCCCGGCTCAGGGTTTGGGAATCCGCGTGCCGCAGCAGCAGACGCCGGGCAGTAGGCATCGAACGTAACAAAGCCTTTCTCGCCGCTGCGGTTGGTGTGCCCCCAATCCTCGGGATCAGCAGGGATTGGGTTCCCGTTGGAGTCCTTGTTCGCGTACCAGGAAGGATAGGCGTCCTTGAACATGTCCAGGGAGTACCAGTCGTCGAACTCAAGTCCATCCTCGATTTTCCGCAACTGGTCCCGCAGTCCCCGGTGTCGATCGCCGAGCTCCCCCGGCGTCCAACGATGTATCCCTTTCAGGTCGGCATCTGGCACCCAGCAGTCACGCTCGCTCGGAGCGACGTTAAAGTCGCCTACGACAATCGCCACCCGCCCCGGATCGTGGTGCGCCTGGATGAAACGGGCCAGTTCGGCAATCTGCGCCTCCCGTACCTGGGCTTTTTCCAAGCTGGTGGGCTTAACCTCCTTCCCGAACAGCTCCTCGATCATGTCGCCACCACTGTAAAGGTGCGTGGAGTAAACCTCCAGCGTCCCGATCCCTTCGAGGTGCACCAGCGTCAACTGCACTCCTTTGCACGACCAACGGTCCGCATCGACGAACGGGCCCAAATCATATCCGCCAAGCGGGCCCAAGTCTGTCCAACGGATGACGCCGGTCTGGCTGTATTCATAGCTTGCCGGGCCATCAATCGGAAGCCCCGATGGGCTGAAAACCAGGATTCCGCTGCCCATGCGCCGCCAGTCGCCGGTCTGCGGACCAGGTGGTCCGCAGAAGTAGTTGCCGTGCGCCGCGTGCTCCAGCAGGAGATCTCTATGGTCCGAGTGCCAGACCTCGCACAACGAAACCAGGTCATAGCAGCCCAGCCGGCCGCCAATCTCTGCGGCTCGTTCGGGTACGTCGCCGGCGCTCTTGAGCGGCAACTCCTGCGGCACGCCCAAGACATCAAAAATCGCGTTGAGGATGAACTCTTGTGGCATCTCGATCACGTCAAAGATGATGGCAAAGACGTCGCCAAACTGGTCGATCAGCCAGGCTGCCGCCTCACCGGCCAAGCTCAAGTCCTTACAGGTTTTGTTGAGCGGATTGACCGAAACACCGCAGACCTCAACGATCGGGGGGAAGAGCTTGTCACACAGTTCCGATATGCCGAATTCCAGCAGGTATTCGATCACGACCTTTTTGGCGAACTCGTCGCCCAGGGTGTACATGAAGCCATACATGTCCGCGCGGATGATGTCGACGAGTGGCAAGGCATCGTATAACAGGTAGGCGTTATAGTGCAGAAACTCCAACCTCTTGCCGGCCGGGGCTCCCACGCGCCGATCAAGCTCCCGCAGCGAGATTCCGCTGTATGGCAGCTTTCCTACGGCCACTCCAGGGTAACGAAAGCGGCCAGCAAGTTTCCTGAGCGACATGGGAGGATGCAGGAGATCGATCTCCTCCGCGATCTGCCTCATTGTTTTTGACATAATCTTACTCCGTCGTCATCGTCCTGCCCGGTCTTGCTGGGAGACGCGGCGCCTGGCCTTGCTGGCGCAGGGGCAGGGCCTGCCACATCAGCCACCGCTCCGGCGCGGCCCTAACTTCTTGCTCCAGCCAGTCGTTGTACTGCTGTGCTAGCTCGCGGGTCGGCCGTCCGGTCGCGTCGATCTCGGCCACGATGCGGTTCCCGCCTGGACGTGGCGCGACAAACCCTATCCGGTAGCCATACCTGCTACACAGCTCCAAGATGCCCGATGGCGTGCTCACGGTTCGGCCCAAAAGCCGAGCCGGCTCGCACTGCGTACCAGGAATGGCGTGATCGAGCATGGCGGCGACGACGCGACCGGCCTGCATCTCGCGGACCAGCCGTTTGATCGCCCCGGGCGCCTGGAAGTTGAGCGTACAACCAGCGCTGCGCAATGCCTTGAACCAGGGTGCATCTTGGGAGACGAGCAACAGGGCGTGGATCGTCCTGGCAAATCCAAAGAGGGTGGCGACCTCGGGGAAATGCCAGGCCGCCACGAAGATCTGCTCCTGGCGTGGGAGCATGACCGGCTGCCCCATTTGCTCCCAGTGGGCCAAACTGTGAATGAACTTGGCCCACTGCTTCTTGTGAGTCGGGATAAAATCGTCGCGGTCACGAGGGACGCGGGGGCGATCGCACACATGGGATGCCTTGAGCGCAGCCAGATTTAGACGGGTGCGCATCTGCAACTCGAACTCGGCGTCCACCTCCAGGTCATCGGCCGACAGGGTTCTAGATTTGTCCACAAACGCTTGCAGGTTCATATTGCCTCCCTTGGCGCTACTGCAGCGCGACCAGGATCGGGATCAGGCCCCGGCCCGACTTAAGCGGATGCAAAGCCTTGCCGATCACTGCGCCAAATGCCCTGGCCGGGTCTGCCGCTTTCATGGCGTGTCCCGGCGTGTGAGCCGTGGTCAGGAGGTCGCCCACTTCGATCGCGCCTGGCGCCGCGTCCACCCGGCAGTAGACGCGGCCAATCAAGGCAATGGGCAATGTCCCGGTCTTGCCTGCCTGCTTGCCTAGCACGATGCCTGGCTTCAGGCTGCCGGCGCCGGAAACGACGCCTGCCACGCGCCGGTCGTACGCTTCGGTACTCCGCCGCATCTTTCCGTCGGCATCAATCACCATGACCATCCCTGTCTCAATTCCCTCGGCATCGCCCACATCAAACTCCTCTGCGCAGTCTGCATTCTCAAGCCGAACATCGCCTGTCACAATGACATTGCCCCCCACCTTCAGGTCTTTCTGAACAGTCAGGGTCTCAAGCACCGGCTCTGTTGTGGACTGCAGTGTGCCATCATAGCAGATATCGCCAGTGATCTTAATGTCTCCCTCGAAGAATCCTGCATACTGCTTGCCGTGGGCCCAGACTCCAATCCCTTCTTCGCTGTGCGCCAAGACGGCCGTGTCCTCTGTGGCGGAGGCTTCCACCGCGACCCCCTGCTCGCTGGCAGCGAAAACCGCTCGCCCGGTCTTGCTGC
>CAYWPZ010000111.1:11578-11849 GCA_964460135.1 uncultured Caldilineales bacterium
TCCACCGCGACCCCCTGCTCGCTGGCAGCGAAAACCGCTCGCCCGGTCTTGCTGCGAGCGTCGACCCCGGCACCGGTATCGCTATGCGCGAAGACGGCCGTGTCCTTTGTGGCGGAGGCCTCCACCGCGACCCCCTGCTCGCTGTGCGCAAGAATCGCACCGCCTGTGGTGCTGCGCGCGTGGATGGCAGAGCCTGTGTCGCTGGTGGCCAAGACAGCGATCCCCTTGGGAGCGGTGGCTCGGATGGCGTCGCCCTGTTCACTGCCCGCGA
>CAYWPZ010000111.1:11949-14674 GCA_964460135.1 uncultured Caldilineales bacterium
GGCGCTGCCTTGGCTGCTCCTCGCCCGGACCGCACTGCCGGTTGCGCACTGTGCAGCGATGGCCGGTCCGGCGCCGCTGTCGGCCAGTAGGGCTGTCCCTTTGGGAGAGAGGGCGTGGATCGCATTGCCCTCGTCGCTCATGGCCACAAGCGCGAGGCCTGTCGAGGATGTCGCCCGGATAGCGGCGCCTTGTTCGCTGGCTGCCAAGACCGCGATCCCCTTGGGAGCGGTGGCTCGGATGGCGTCGCCCTGTTCACTGCCCGCGATCACGGCCGGTCCCTTGGGCGCCTGGGCGAAGATGGCGCTGCCTTGGCTGCTCCTCGCCCGGACCGCACTGCCGGTTGCGCACTGTGCATCGATGGCCGGTCCCACGCCGCTACTGGCATTCACCGCCACACCATTGGGAGCAGTAGCGTGGATGGCATCACCTTGGTCGCTGTGACACCCAATCGCGGTGCCTGCCTTGGAGACCGCTTTGATCGCATTGCCCTGCTCGCTATGGGCCATGACCGCCACGCCATTGACCGCGTCGTGCGTGGCACTGAGCGCGGGAATCTGCGGATCGCTAGAACTGCCGGTTAACTGTGTCATAAGTATCCTCCTATTACTACTGCATCGTTTTGATGGTAAAATATGGGTAGAAGGCTAAGCTGACTATGGTAGTTCGTATCTCGCCCTACCCGATTCCAGAACTGAAGGAGTTTCTGCGGCCATTTCGGCCGCATTTCTATCGTTGTGAAAGTTTGCCGATGCTAGAGCGCTATGCCACTGGTCTGCTGGCTGACATTGCCCGGAAAAGCGGTGCGGGCATCGCCGAAGCGGTGGCAGGCTTGTCCGAGTCGACGGTCTATCGTTTGCTGGCGCAGAGCACCTGGGATGAGGCGGCTGTGAACCGCCAACGGATTGGCAGCATGGTAATGCAGGCCACTGCCGGTGATGGCATGCTGGTCTTCGACGAGACCAGTTTCCCGCGGCAAGGGTCCAAGAGTGTCGGCGTGGCGCATCAGTATTGCGGCGCCCTGGGCAAGACGGCCAACTGCCAGGTAATGGTGACGGCGCATTACATGGATCCCTACCATGCTTGGCCGACCTTGGGCCAGCTCTATCTGCTCGAGGAGTGGTGTCAGGACCCGGTGCGCCGTGCGATTGCGCAGGTGCCAGAGAAGCTGAGCTTTTGCACCAAGCCTGAGCTGGCCCTGCTGCTGCTCGATCGGGCCCGGGCGGCGGGGATTCCGTTTGTCTTGGTGGGCGCCGATGCCGGTGATGGCGACAATCCCAGCTTTCTTGACGGGTTGGACCAGCGGCAGGTGGGGTGTGTGGTGGGCATCGCCAGCGACTTTGGCCTGCGTCTGCTGCCGGAAGTCGCGACCGCAGCCAACCAGCCGTTGCCGGTCAAGCAGCGGGCAGGCCGCCCCCGCACGCATCCGGTACAAGTGGCGCCGTTGCATCGCGCCAGCGCAGTGCTGGCGAGTCAGCCGGCGTCTACGTGGCACACCATCACCTGGCGCATGGGCAGTACAGGTCCGCTGACCAGGCAGTTCAGCGCCCTGCGCGTCCGGCGCAGCCATGCGGATCAGACCGGCCCCGAGGGCTGGCTCATCGGTGAGCGGCCGCTGCCGGAGCAGGAGGGTGAGCCCAAGTTCTATTGGAGCAATCTGCCCGCGACGACGCCGTTGGCGCGCTTGGCCGAGTTGGCCCATCGCCGGCCGGGTGTGGAACGCGGCTACCAAGACGGCAAAGGCCAGACCGGCCTCGGCGACTATGTGGCTCGCTTGTGGTACAGTTTCCATCGGCAATTGACCATCGAAATGCTAGTGCATAGTTGGCTGCTCCTGCAACAACCACCGCCCGCTACGACGCAGATTGTTGTTGAACCACGCCCGGTCGAGTCACCCACCGAGCCGGTTGTCCCCCTACCGCCCGGACCCGTTCGTCAGCGTAGCCGCCGTTCGGCGTCGGGTCTGCGAATTCTTGCTCAGCGAATTGATCCGCTGGTTGGTGCAAAGCGGCCAAATCGACATCTCGGTACCAGCTGGCCGGCGCCGTCTGCGCGATGGCGATCATTTTGCCAGTACCGTCACTTGACGATGAAAACGATGCAGTAGTATTAGGCGCATTCTGAATAAAGTATTCGCCATCTGGCATAACTTTAGAAATACCATACTATACCGGCAATGATGAGACACACTAGAATCAGTCCGACCAACGCCTTGGCATGTGCTTTGTAGTGGTGCGAAAAATCCTTGTAATCTGCTCTCTCCGATCCAGGGATTATCACAAATCTTGGAGTGATTTTGCTGACAATGAGCCAGTCCAGTATTACTAAATCGCCTACGGTGGCTAACAGGAACAGGACGAGCAAATTGAGGAAGGCGATCAAAAATGGAATCTCATCCCCAAGCTTGGACTTGAGTACATAGGTCGAAAAGATGGGAAACCCCAAAACAAAGATGAACCAAGGCAATCCTATCACCGCTGCCAACAGTTTTTCTCTTCGTGTTTGGGGAGACACTTTGTCTTTTATCACATCTGGATAATCAGTGTAGCCCCAAACGCGCGGGCTGGTCAAGACCATGACAAGCAAAAGATAGCCGCTAAAAATGAATGCGAAGAACAGCCCATGTGTTATCAAGTGCGTAGCCACCATGACCTACTCTTTTCCTACTGCGCCTAACGTATGCGTCAGCCGCCCGCGCGGGTCTGGGAAGACTCGGTCGCTGACCCG
>CAYWPZ010000112.1:0-670 GCA_964460135.1 uncultured Caldilineales bacterium
CTCGGCCTCTACTACTCGGCCCGCACCATCACCCGCCGGGTCAAGGAATTCTTCGCCCTCTTCCTCTTCCTGGCCACCGGCATGTTCGGCGTCTTCATCTCGCTGGATCTGGTGCTGTTCTACGTGTTCTGGGAGATCGGCCTGGTGCCCATGTATTTCATGATCGGCATCTGGGGCCAGGAAAAAGACCGGCCGCAGTACGCCGCCATCAAGTTCTTCCTCTACACCCTGGCCGGGTCGGTCTTCATGCTGCTGGCCATCATCGGCGTCTACCTCAGCACCGGCACCTTCGACATCCTGGAGGCAGCGCAAAAGGGTGTATGGGCCGGCGTGCCGCTCTATGCCTCGCTCTCGTTCTGGGCCTTTTTCGTCGCTTTCGCCATCAAGGTGCCCAGCTTCCCCTTCCACACCTGGCTGCCCGACGCCCACACTGCCGCCCCTACGGCCGGGTCAGTCATCTTGGCGGGCGTCTTGCTCAAGTTGGGCGCCTACGGGATGCTGCGCATTCTGTTGCCGCTCTTCCCTGGCCCTGCCGCTCAATACGGCTTCATCATCGCCGTCCTCGGCGTCATTGGCATCGTCTACGGCGCATTCGTTTCGCTGGCCCAAACCGACCTCAAGCGGCTGATCGCCTACTCTTCGGTCAGCCACATGGGCTATGTGATGCTCG
>CAYWPZ010000112.1:680-14674 GCA_964460135.1 uncultured Caldilineales bacterium
CTCGGCATCGGCGCTGCTGCTTGGGCGCTAAACCAAACCAAAACCCCTGAACTGCTGGACAGCGCCGCCATGGCCCTGAACGGCGCCAGCCTGCAAATGTTCATGCATGGCATCATCACCGGCGCCCTGTTCTTCCTCGTCGGCGTCATCTACGAACGGGCGCACACCCGCGACCTGGACAAATTCGGCGGCCTCAGCGCCCTCACACCGGTCTTCTACGCCACGATGATGTTCGCCGGCTTCGCCTCGCTGGGTCTGCCCGGTCTGGCAGGGTTCTGGGCCGAGTTCTTCACCTTCCGCGGCGCCTTCGCCATCGTGCCCGTCCTCGCCCTCATTGGCGTCATCGGCATCGTCATCACCGCCGCCTACATTCTCTACCGCATCATCCAGAACGTCTTCCTGGGCAAGTACGACGCCCACAAACTCCATCACTGGACGACGGTGGCGGGCCAGGAAAGCGAGGGGCCGACCGACATGGCTCGTTTCGAGAAAGTGACCCTCTGGCCGTTGGTGGCGCTGATGATCATCCTCGGTATCTTCCCCACCCTCGTCCTCATCTACTTCAACGGCGCTTCCGTCACCCTACTCAACAGCCTCTTCTAACCCGGGAGAGATTCCGTTGAACACACTCGACACCCTCCGCCTGCTCTCGCCCGACCTGCTCCTCACCCTGACGGGCTTCCTGGTGCTGGCTGTGGACCTCATCCGCCGCCGCCGGGATGATGGCCGCAGCGCCGCCATCGTCGCCCTGATCGGTCTGGCGGCAGCGCTGGCAGCTACGGTCTACCTGATCCTCTCTGTCCCCGCCACCGTGGTGGCGACGACGATGGTGATCGATCCCTACGCCTTGTTCTTCAAGGCGATCGCCATCATCGGCGTGGGCCTGGTCATCTTCGCTTCGATCAACTTCATGGCCGGGCGCAGCCGCTATCTGGGCGAATTCTACGCCCTGTTGGTCTTTGCCGCCCTGGCCATCAGCATCGCCGTCAGCGCCACCAATTTCCTGCTCATCTACCTGGGCATCGAGTTCCTCTCGATCACCTCCTACATCTTGGCCGGCTTCTTGCGCCACGACATGCGCTCGCAAGAGGCGGCCATGAAATACTTCCTCTACGGCGCCACCTCGGGCGCGGTGCTACTCTACGGCATCTCGCTGCTCTATGGCGCCACCGGCAGCACCGATCTGGCCGCGGTTGGGCAGCTCTTTGGCGCCAGCTCGACCGACCTCTATCTGGGCCTGGCCGCCATCATCCTGCTGTTAGGCGGCTTCGGCTTCAAGGCCAGCCTCGTCCCCTTCCACCAGTGGGCGCCCGACACCTATGACGGCGCTCCCACCCCGGTCACAACCTTCCTCTCCACCGCCTCCAAGGCCGCCGGTTTTGCTGTCGCCGGCCGCGTCTTCTTGGCCGCTCTGCCCAGCTGGAGCGACCAATGGATGCTGATCTTGGCCGCCCTCTCGATGTTGACGATGACGCTCGGCAACCTGGTGGCCCTGAAACAGAGCAGCGTCAAGCGCATGTTGGCTTACTCGTCCATCGCCCAGGCCGGCTACATCCTCATGGGGCTGGCCGCCAGCGGCGGGCCGAAGCCGTTCGATGGGGTGAGTGGGCTGTTGATCTACCTCTTCGCCTATCTCTTCACCAATGTCGGCGCCTTCGTGACGGTGATGGCGGTGGAAAAGCAGAGCGGCTCCACCGACTATTCGGCCTTTGCCGGGCTGATCCGCCGGACGCCGGGGCTGGCCCTGCTGATGACGTTGTTCCTGCTCTCGCTGGCCGGCATCCCGCCCACCGGCGGCTTCCTGGGCAAATTCCTGGTCTTTGGCGCCGCCGTCCACCAGGGCATGCTGGCGCTGGCCGCGGTGGGCGCCATCAACGCCGTCATAGCCGCCTTCTACTACTTGAACGTCGTGCGCTACATGTTCTTCGTCGAGGCTCCCGAAGCCGAGCCATTCAAGGCCAGCGGCGGCCTGCGCCTGACCCTGGTCGTCAGCGCCGTCATGGTGCTGCTGATCGGCATCCTCGCCCAGCCCATCCTCACCTGGGCGGCGAATTCGGTGGCGATGGCGATCGCATCCGGGTTCTGATCCCCCTCCTCGTACCGTGACCAAGCCCGCCGGGCGCGACCTGGCGGGCTTTTCGTTTATAATGCTGTTAGGTCGTGCCTTCTTTGCCTACTTGTGTCCCGCACCATTCACCCCTGAGGCTATCATGAACGACAGAGATCAAGGTTGCCTGGCCGGACTGCTCGAAATCGCCGCCCTGACCTGGCTGTTCAACTGGCTGCAAGACAACTTCGGCTTCGGTCGTGGTTGCTCGATCAGTGGTTGCGGCTGTGGCTTCCTCTTTCTTTGCATCTTCTTAGTCCTTGCTTGCGGCATCTTGTTCAACACCGATTGGTTTCAGTTTGGGTTCTGATGCCCTTATCCCTTTCCTCCTTCGCCGCCGCCCTCGGCCTCCCCGCCCCCCTGTCCAACCCCACCATCACCCAGATCACGCCCGACTCGCGGCAGGTGCAGCCGGGCGCCATCTTCGTCGCCTATCGCGGGGTGAATAGCGACGGCCATCGCTTCATCCCACAGGCCATCGCCGCCGGCGCCGCGGCGGTGGCGGGGGAACAGGATCTGCGCCTGGACGTGCCCTATCTGCGGGTCGAGAACGGCCGCCGGGCGTTGGGTCTGCTTTGCGCCGCCTGGGAGGGCTTCCCCAGCCGCCGCCTGGGTGTGATCGGCGTCACCGGCACCGACGGCAAAACGACGACCAGCAACCTCATCCACAGCCTTCTGGCCGCCGGCGGGATCGAGGCCGGACTTCTGACCACGGTCAATGCCCGCATCGGCGACCAAACCCTGGACACCGGCCTGCACACCACCACGCCCGACGCCCCCGATCTGCAGCGCTATCTGCGGCTGATGGCCGACGCCGGCAGCCGTTGGGCGGTGCTCGAAACCACCTCGCACGCTCTCAGCCAATGGCGCGTGGCCGGGGTGGACTATGACATCGCCGTCGTCACCAATGTCACCCACGAACACATGGATGAGCACGGCGACTACGACGGCTATCTGGCGGCCAAAGGCCGTTTGTTGGCGCTGATGGCCGCCAGCAGCCCCAAGCCCGGCCTCCCCCGCGGGGCCGTGCTCAACGCCGACGACCGTTCCTTCGCGCCCCTGTCCGCCTACCCGGTTCCGCAGCGGCTGAGCTACGGCATCCAGAGCGGCGAGGTGCGGGCCACAGTCATCCGTCAGTCGCCGGCGGGGATGGGCCTGAGTGTGCACTGGGGCGAGCGTCGGGCGGTGGCGGTGCAGACGCCGCTGGTGGGCCTGTTCAATGTCTACAACATCCTCGCCGCCGTCTCGGTCGCCTTCCTGCTCGGTTTGGACGATGTCGCCATCGCCGCCGGCGTGCGGGCGCTGACCGGCATTCCCGGCCGCATGGAGCGAATCGACCGCGGTCAGGATTTCATCGCCCTCGTCGATTTCGCCCACACGCCCTTCGCCCTGGCAGCGGCGCTGACCACTGCCCGTGAGCTGACGACCGGGCGGGTTATCGTCGTCTTTGGCTCGGCCGGACTGCGCGACGTAGCCAAGCGCCGGATGATGGGCGAGGTGGCCGGGCGGTTGGCCGATCTGACTGTGGTTACGGCTGAGGATCCGCGCACCGAGGACCTGGAGGCCATCATCGCCGCCAGCCTGCGGGCCTGCGAGGAGGCCGGGGGCCAGGCCCTGAGCGAACCCGACCGCTATCGCGCCATCCAATTGGCTTTGCGTCAGGCCCGCGCCGGTGATCTGGTCATCGTCTGCGGCAAGGGCCACGAGCAGTCGATGTGTTTCGGGACGACCGAGTACCCCTGGGATGACCGCATTGCCCTGCGCCATGCCCTGGATGTGCATCTGGGCAAGGCCGGCGACCCGCCGCCGTTGCTCCTGCCCACCTACCGCGCCTGATCGCTGCGGCTACTCGGTGCCATCGTCCTCTTGCCGGCGTTTGCGCTTGGGTGCGGCTTTGGTGCGGCCAAAAGAGGCAGACGGAGCAGGTCTGGGGGCCGGGGAAGCCTTCTTGGGGGCGGGCTGGGGCTGCTGGCGCTGTTGCAGGAAAAGCTCCAGCATGATGAAAAGCGCCGCCAACACCAGCACCATCACCCAGTCCAGATAACCGAAGACCCGCAACCCGGCCAACAAGGCCGCATACAGCCCACTCCACAGCCCCTCGCGCCAGGCCGTGCGCACCAGCAGCCGGGCCGGGAGCTTGGGCGTCAGCCGGCGCTGGGCCAGCAGCCAGAGCGGCATACTCAGTCCGCCGACCATCACGACCACCAGCGGCGAGGCCAGAAGGATGCCCAGCGAGCTTGGTTTCGTGTAGTTTACAAGCGCGGCCAGCCCGGCCCCGGCAAGCAGGGCGAAAACGAGGCTGATCAGGATGGCAGTGCGCGGCGACATGGTTGGTGTGCACTCAGGGGTTAGGCTATCGGGCCTTCGCGTTTCACGCCTCACGCCTCCCGCTCCGCTCGCTCACGCTTGCGGTTCGGTTGCGCTGCTTGTGGTTCAGGTGCGAAGCCACGGCAGATAGAGAGGGGCGCGGCTGGCGCAGAGGCGGACGTTGTCGATGAAGAAGCGGGTGGGCAGGGGATCGGCGGCATTCTCGGCCTGGAACCAAAGCTCCAGCCCGCCGGTCGCGGCCACGGCTTGGCGCAAGGCAGCCAGTTCGTCGGCTGCCAGCACATGCAGATAGCGATCCCAGGGCAGGCCGGAGGCCAGGTTGTAGTCGGCGTTGCCGGCGCGCATTAGTTCTAGCAGGGGCGCGCCATCCGCCGTCCGCAGCCACACGCTCAACCGGTCGCGGCCCGGCCAGGTGGGGTCGTTGCCCAGGTTGCGGTCGTCGTTCTCGATGCGGATGCCGAAGAAAATGGTGGCGGCGTGCAGGTCGGGGGGCAGGGTGAAAGACTGCGAGGCAGAGCCGCTCTGTTCGGGCAAGCCCGTGAGGTAGAGCGAGTGCGAGCCGGTCATCGCCACCGTGCCGGTGATGGCCGCCGTGCCGGTGAAGGCCCAGGCCGCCTGCACAGGCGACTCGAAGCCGCCTTCAGCGATGACCTCGTTGCACAGGGGTGGCCAGATCTGGGCGCGCAGCCAGTCGGGGGTGGCGGGGGGGAGCGGGCCGGTGTAGGGTGCGGTGGCCTGGATGGCGGCGAAGGCGTCGATGCGGCCATGCCCGAAGGTTTTGTCGCGGCCGGGCGCGCCCAGATCGACGGCGGTGTTTTCGATCACGCTCCGGACTTCGACCGGCGACAAGCTGGGATTGCGTCCCAGGATCAGCGCCGCCAGACCGGCCGTGTGCGGCGTGGCCATGCTGGTGCCGCTCATGTTCACGTAGCCGCCGTTCATTCGCACCGAGATGATCGAGGAGCCGGGCGCGGCCACATCCACAAAATCGCCCTGGTTGGAGAAGGAGGAGCGGGTGTCGTTGGCGGTGGTGGAGGCGACGGCGATGGCGGCCTCGTGCGCCGCCGGCCAGTGGTTGACCTCGCGCCCGTCGTTTCCTGCTGCGGCCACGACAACGACGCCGTGCCGGGTGGCGTACTCGATGGCTACCTGTTCGCCCCGGCTGTAAGCCGTGCCGCCCAGGCTCAGGTTGATGACTTTGGCGCCCTCGTCGGTGGCATAGGCGATGGCTTCGATCTCGTCGGCGTAGGTGCCGTAGCCGGGCGGGGCGAAGACGCCGATCGGCATCAGCCGCGTCTTGGGGGCCATGCCGGCGATGCCGATGCCGTTGTTGAAGCGGGCGCCGACGATGCCTGCCACATGGCTGCCGTGCCCGTACCAGTCGTTGACATTGGCCGTCTCGGCGGCAAAATCCCAGCCGTAGAAGTCGTCGATAAAGCCGTTGCCGTCGTCGTCCAGGCCATTGGCCGCAATCTCGCCCGGGTTCTGCCAGAGCGCGCCGGCCAGGTCTTCGTGGTCGAGGTCAATGCCGGTATCGATGATGGCGACGACGACATCGGGGTGGCCGCGGGCGATGTCCCACGTTTCCGGAAGGCGCATGAGGGCCAGGTAGCCGCCGTTGGGTGTGTCGGGGTTGCCGGCGTAACTGACGTAGAAGGGGTCGTTGGGGTCGAAGTCCGGGGTGAGCAAGTAGTTCGGCTCGGCGAAGGCGACGCCGGGCGCGGCGTTGAGTTCGGCCAGCGCCGCCGCCATCTCATCAGCGCCAGCCCCGCGCAGTCGGTAGCGCTCGATGTTCAGGTCGGGGATGGTTTCGAGGCGCATGGCCGTGGCCAGGAGGGTGAGGCGAGTTGCGGCCTGGCCCCTTGTGCGCAGCGGATCGAATGCCACCAGGATTTCACCGGCGGCATGGGGCTGGAGCAATGCCTGGCGCCAGATGGCAAGGTCGGGGGCGCCGGCCCGCTCGGGGACCGAGCTTCCGGCGGCGTGACTGCCGGCGGCGAGGAACAAGCAGGCGATGAAGATGGCAACGAGTGAGAGGGATCGCATAGGGAGGTGGGGTTGAGTCGAGTATAATGGGTGGCCGGAATTCCGCCGGGGCGAGTTTTCTTCGCCCCGATCATCCACCCGCGACAAGAAGATCGCCGCGACCATGTTCAAGAAGCCATCATGCGCGTGATCGCAGGTTCAGCCAAAGGCCGGCGCCTGGAATCTGTGCCGGGCGATGCCACGCGCCCGATCACCGACAAGGCCAAAGAAGCGTTGTTCAGCATCCTGGGCCTGCGCATCCTGGGGGCGCGAGTGCTGGATTTGTTCGGGGGCACGGGGTCGGTGGGGATCGAGGCCCTGAGCCGGGGGGCGGATGCGGCGGTGTTCGTCGAGCGTTCGCCGGCGGCGCTGAAGACGATCGGGCACAATCTGCAGAACACGCGTCTGGCCGAGTTGGCGGTGGTGGTGCGCGGCGATGCGTTTCAGTATCTGGCGCAACCGGTGCACACGCCCTATGACTATATTTTTGTGGCGCCGCCGCAATATCAGGGCCTGTGGCTCAGGGCGCTGCTGCTGATCGACGCCCGCCCCGAGTTGCTAACGCCGCCCGGCGAGGTCATCGTGCAGATTCACCCGAAGGAATTCGTAGAGCCGGAGCTGGCGCACTTGCAGCGCATCGATAAGCGGCGCTACGGCAGCGTGCAACTCGATTTTTACAATCGCAGCGATGATTGAGGCCCAGGCAGCCGAGAAGATCAGGGGCTGAGCAGACCCAGGTTGGCCTCGATGAGGAGGTCGGGGCCGGCAGTGACAGCGAGGGCCGCGGGCTGCACACCCGCTTCGGCGTCGTCTGGGGGAACGAGAATGAGGGTGTAGGAGCCGGGGACGAGGTCGGCAAAGACGAAACGCCCGCTTGCGTCGGTGATGGCGGCGGCCAGCTCTTGGCCGCGGGCGTCGCGCAGGTTGACCTGCCAGCTCGCCAGCGCCGTCTCATCGGCTGCAGGCTGGCCGTCGGCGTTGGCGTCGGCCCAGGCCAGCCCGTAGATCAGGCTCTGGCCGGGCGCAGGCTGTGGGATCGGTTCGAGGGGTGGGAAGAAGACAAGGGCGGGGGTTTGAGGGAGTTGGGCGGGAGCGGCGCTCGTTTCGGTTTCGGCATTGCCGTCGGCGTCTGCCGCCGGCGCCTGGGTCGGCGGCAGACCCGCCAGCGCGGTTGCCAGGTCGCGCAGGCCGGCGACAAAGACCTGGAATCGTTCGGCGCTGATGTCCAGGACGGCGACCTGGGCGGCGAGGGCGTCGGTCTGCGCCCGCATAGCCTCGTTATCCCCCGCCACCGTTTGTAGAGCGGCGGCGAGGGCGGCCAGTTCTGCCTGGGTTTGGGCAACCTGTTGGCCAAAGTCGGCGGCCTGTGTTTCCAATGCTGCCACCTGTTCCGCCATTGCATCCATTTGGCCAAAACGCGACTGAGCGGCCTCGCCGAGTTGGGCCAGGGCTGTTTGCTGTTGCCCTAGCTGTTCGGAGCTTTGCCTTTGTTGGCCTTCCAGGGTCTCCAAGCCGCTGGTCAGCGTCATCACCCGCTCGTGGCGGCCAAAATCGAGGGCGCCGTTGATGTAGAACAAGAGTCCCAAGGCCAGGGCGACGCCGGCCAGTGCGCCCAGGATGACCAGGATGGCATCGCGCAGGCAGCCGGCCGCGCTCATGCCGGCGCGGGCTACGGCGACGGGCGGGAGGGGCGCTGGGGTAGGTTCAGCAGGCCGGGCCGCGGGTGTGGTATCGGTCGAAAAAGCAGCCGGTTCGGTCATAGCAGGCCGCCTCCAAACGACGAAAAGCGTATCTCATGCCTCCTCCACCGCGGCCGCCGGGCTGTTCGCCGGGCGATTTGCCAAGAAGAAGGCCATCGAGATGGTGATGATGACGAAAGCCGTCAGCGCCAAGAAGGGGATGGTGATAAAACCCAGCCAGTTGATATAGGCGATGCTGCACGGCACGCCGCCGGAACAGACCGTGCTTTCGGTAAAGAGGTCGGTCTTCTGCAGCAGGTAGTGATAGGTGGAGACACCGATGCCCAGGAGCGAGAACGGCAGCACATAGGTGGGGACGCCATCATCCCGCCGCAGCATCGCCACAAGTAGGATGATGGTGAGTGGATACATGAGGATGCGCTGGATCCAGCACAGCTTGCAGGGGACGAAACCAGCCACCTCGCTGAAATAGAGGCTGCCGAGCATGGCAATCCAGGCTGCCAGGAGGGCGACGACGAGAGGAGCGCGCTGGGAAAGGGATGATGGCATGACTGTGTCTTGGGGATCAGGAAGGTTGGTGTTCGGCGGCGGCCAGCGCCCGTGTTTCGGCGCCCAGAAGGATGCTCAGTGCGTATTCTTGGTGGATGGCGGGCGTCTGCTCCCACCCCTTACCGGTCTGCACCAGGCGTTGAATGTTTTCTGGCCCCCAACTATACGCGGTCAGAAGCCAATGGTCGCCCCGCAGCCGCAAGCGTTCGGCCAGGAAAGTACGCAAATAGGCCAGATAGGCCGCCGCCACGCGGATATTGCTATCGGGGTCGAAGGGGTCGTAGACGCCCACTTTGGGGGCCCATTCGTCCCAGGTGGCGGGGGCGATCTGCATGATGCCCATGTCGCTGGCCTGCCCTACCGCCAAGGGGTCCCACCGACTCTCGCGCCAGCCCTGTTCGGCCAACTGGTGTTTGTCCAGGTGGTAGTCGGCGGCGACGGCGGCAAAGATGTCTTCGATGTCCATGGCTTGAGGGGGGGGATGGCAAGGGCCGTGGAGGATCACGGCCGCGTGGGGCGGATTATAGCACGAGGCGAGGGAATTGCGAACGAGGCTTGGTCTGGGTCGGACCAGATGATACAATGGCGCCATCCTCCCCCCTCCTCGTCGCCTTGAATCCCTCCTCCTCATCTTCCGGCTCCTCTCCTGTGGCAAAGCGCGCCCGCGACTTCGCCGCTTCGGTGTTCGCTGAATTCACCGCCCTGGCCGAGCAGCACGCCGCCGTCAACCTGGGCCAGGGTTTCCCCAACTTCCCGGCCCCTGATTTCGTCAAGGAGGCGGCGCGGCGGGCCATCGCTGCCGAGCACAACCAATACACGCGTTACGGCGGCCATTTGGGGCTGGTCGAGGCGCTGGCCGGGCAGGCAGAGGTCGATCTGGGGCGACGGGTGGATCCCCTGGCCGAGATCCAGATCACGGCCGGGGCCACGGCCAGCCTCTTCAGCATCTGCCAGGCCCTGGTCGATCCGGGCGACGAGGTCATCCTCTTCGAGCCGTTCTATGACTCCTACCCGGCCGATGTGTCGCTGGCTGGTGGCATCGTGCGTTTCGTCCCACTCTATCCCCAGCCTGATCGCCGCTGGCGCTTCGACCCTGACGAACTGCGGGCGCAGTTCAACCAGCGCACCAAACTCCTCTTCCTCAACACCCCCCACAACCCCACCGGCAAGGTCTTCGACGCCACCGAGCTGGCCCAGATTGCCGCCCTCTGCCAGGAGCACGATGTCATCGTCGTCGCCGATGAAGTGTACGAGCGCATGACCTATGATGGCCTTGCCATGAGCCGAATGGCCACACTGCCGGGGATGTGGGAACGGACGCTCAGCATCGGTTCGGCCGGCAAGACGTTCTCGGTCACAGGTTGGAAGGTGGGCTGGACGATTGGCCCCGGCCCTTTGATCGCGGCCCTGCGCAATGTCTATCAATGGCTGACATTCTGCGTAGCCACGCCCTTGCAGGCTGCCCTGGCCGAAGCTGTGCGCCTGGCTCCGGCGCTCGGCTATTACGAGGACCTGGCGACGATGTATCAGGCCAAACGCGACCGCCTGGCCGCCATCCTTGCCTCGGCCGGTCTCTCGCCCCTGTTGCCCGCAGGCTCCTATTTCATCGTCGCCGATGTCTCAGCCTTCGGCTTTCCCAGCGACGATGCCTTCTGCCGCTGGCTGACGGCCGAGATCGGCGTGGCGGCCATCCCGCCTGGCGCTTTCTATAGCCCCGCCCACAAACACCTGGCCCACGGCCTGGCCCGTTTTTGTTTCTGCAAGACCGATGAGACGTTGGACGCCGCCGCGCAGCGGCTCGGCCGGCTTGCAGCTCATTCGCAAGGAAACATCCCATGATCCCCAAAGCGATGTTCGGCCGCAGCGGCCATCTCAGCACCCGCGCCATCTTTGGCGCCGCTGCCCTGTGGAGCGTCGATCAGGCTGTGGCCGATCACACCCTGGCCATCTTGCTCGAATTTGGCGTCAACCATATCGACACGGCCGCCTCGTATGGCGATTCGGAACTGCGACTTGGTCCCTGGATGGCGCGCCATCGGCAGGACTTCTTCCTGGCCACCAAGGTCGAAGAGCGCAGCAAAGCACAGGCGTGGGAGTCCATCCGCCGCTCGTTGGCGCGGCTGCGGGTCGAGCAGGTGGACCTGCTGCAACTGCACAATGTCAGCAGCGCCGAGATCTGGGAGACGGTGATGGGCAAGGGTGGGGCGCTGGAGGCCGTGCTGGAGGCGCAGCAGCAGGGCCTGACCCGTTTCATTGGCATCACGGGGCACGGGGCGCAGGCAGCCGCCCTACACCTGCGCGCGCTCGATCGGGTGGATTTCGATTCGGTCCTGCTCCCCTATACCTATGCGATGATGCAGAACCGGCAGTACGCTGCCGAGTTCGAACGGCTCGTGGCCCTCTGCCAGGAGCGGAATGTGGCGATGCAGGCGATCAAGGCGATCACGCGCGGGCCGTGGGGCGCTCGGCCGCACACCCGCACCACCTGGTACGAGCCACTTGAGGATCAGGCGGACATCGACCAGGCCGTGCATTGGCTGCTGTACCGGCCGGAGTTGTTTCTGAACACGGCCGGCGATGTCGATCTGCTCCCGCGCATCCTCGCCGCGTCCGGGCGTTTTTCTGCCGCCGCCCCTCGCCCCGACCTGGCCGCGCTTGCCGCCCGCCAGGGGATGCAGCCGCTGTTCGTCTGATCAGAAATCGACCAGTCTGGCCACGCCCTTGAGGTTGAGCGCCCGGTAGGTCTGGATTTGGCCTCGGAGCAGACCGGGGCCGCCGATGCTGCTGCGCAGGGTGGTCTCGACGGCGACGGTCTGGATGGCTTCCTCGCTGGCGCCTTCGCTCAGGCGGACGCGCGGGATCAGCACGGTGAGGAGGACGTCTTTGAAATCGAACACGGTTTCGATGCCAACCGTGATCTGGGCGCCGATGTCAGTCGGGGCGGAACGGATCTCGGCGCCCTGGAAGACGAGGTCGCGCTTTCTGTCTTTGTAGGTCAGCCGCGGCAGCCCGGCCAGACCGGCGGGTGTGTAGGTGATTTGGATGGTGGTGTTGCCAAGTTCGTAGAGGTTGGGGGTTTCGCCGGCCATGATGAAAGGTCTCCTGATCTCACGTTGCATGGTTCATCTGAACGGCGCCATAGGCTTGCCGCAGATGCTCTTCGACCAGCCGCCAATCGGTCGCGACGTCGGTCGAGCGTTTGCCGGTGATGCGGTCCACCGCTTCGGCGGCCCGCGCCCTTGCTTCGGCCGAGGCGCGGATAGCGGCGGCGGGCGCAGCAAAGAGGGCGGTGTGCAGGTTGGCGATGGACTCGATCAGCGGCTGAAGATTGTCGTCGGCAGGGTTTTTGATCCGCGCCAGCGCCAGGCGGCGATGGACGAGCCAATAGTCCATTTCCAGCTCGGCCACCCTCCTGGCCTCGGCCTGGAACTTGACCCGGCGGGCGGCTTTTTCGTAGTAGCGGGTAATGAAGTGTTGGGCTTTGGGCACGTTGTTATCGAGCGGGGCAAAGGCAATGGAGGCCCGCACCACATCCAGGGCCGCGACCAGGGCCAGGGGCAGGGGCATGGCGAATTCCTCGCGGTTGAGTTGCACCATCAGCCAGAAGGCCCGCAACCAATTGTGGTCATAATAGGCTTCCCAGCCGGCCTTCTCGAAAAAGGCGACCTTATCGGGGTTGAAGCGAAGTTCGGCGGCCATGTACGCCTCCATTTCAGGTCGCGGCGCCGATGCTCACGACCGTCTTGCTCCAGCCCTGGCGCAGTTCCAGGCCCAGCCAGACATACCAGATCGGGTTGAGGATGAAGCCGGTGAGGGCAGCTGGCGCCAGGATGAGCGGGCTGGTGGGGGTGAGGACGATCAGCCGGCCCAGGTAGATGATGATGAGCAGGAGGCCGAGGGCGAGGGTGAGGAGACGCAGGAGGCTGGGGAAGCGGCCGCCGCGCCCCATCAAAAAGGCGGCCGTCAAGACCGCCAGCCCGGCGAGGCCGAAGGTGAGGAAGCCGCGCGGGTCGATGGCATTGGGCAGCCCGGCTGCGCCGGTGGCTGCGAGCGGCGGGTGGATGGCGTTGGCCAGATCATAGGCGCCGTGGATGGCCGCGCCCAGCGCGCTGACCCCGGCCAGCATCAAACCCAACAGGGCAAAGGCGGCGTCGACCTCGGCCAGCCGGTTGAAGAGGGCGACCAAAGCAACGAGCGAGAGCAATCCCCCCGCCAGCAAAAAGAGGGCGCTGAGCAAGTTGTTCTGCAGCACGACGAATGAGATGGAATAGAGCAGGCCGACCAGCCCGGCCAGGATGGCGGCAAGACCGGCAAAACGTTCGTACTGGGTTGTCATGGCAAGGCTCCAAGCGAAAAAGTGCGTCGAGTCAGTCAAGGTGCTGACACCCGCAGTCTACGTCGCTCCAGCATCTGTTTTCCAGACCAAAACCTGCTCAATTCATGTTCAATTCAACCCTGCACCCCGCCGTTGCCCGCCCCCTGGTCTTGGCTACCACTCAAAGCTCTGCACCACCACCAGCCCTCGTGCGCGCACTTTCTGCAGGGTCTCCGGTTGCGCGCAATGGGTGACGACCAGTTGCACGACCTCGCAGTCAGGCTATTGCTGTTGAACAGCTTGCGCCTGCCGATCCAGTTGATCGAGAATCATCCCCAATCGTGCTTCGTCGCGTTCATGCGTGTGCTGATCCGCTTTTCCGATGATGCAATCATGCGATCGGAAGCATCAGGCCTTCGCCGAAGCAGAGCGAAGGCGAGTCGCCTGCATACAGGGTTGGGCCGCACAATGCCTTGCCCAACAGCAAAACAGCGATAGCCGTTTTATCTCGCCTCACTGCTCAAATGCCGAATTGCATCGGCCATCGTTTGATTGATGTCAAAATGGTGTTCCAAGAATCTCAGGATTGCTAGTGCCGACTCGCAACTGTGTTCATAGCCTTGAACAAAGTGCGGTAATTCGTGTGCAATCTGCGGATACCGTTGTTCAAATCGCCGCTCATTGGCAAATACATCTTTCCGCACTTCCTTTTCGCTCTCGATGACCTGCGCCAACTCCAAAATCCGATCTACGGCATAGTGCTGAATGAAACGCTCAGCAGAAAGCTTTTCCCCGCGCCAAAACCGACCTAACCCAACATACAAGTTGGTCAAGGCTTCGCCCACCAATCGCTGCACATCCGGCGGCAGGGTGGGCGCACTGCCCACCAGCGGTATGGCAATCGTCTCATCGATTTCAGGTTGTTTCCAGATAATCCGCCCCTTTCCAAAGGGGAGGTTACGTAATTCCG
>CAYWPZ010000113.1:0-14642 GCA_964460135.1 uncultured Caldilineales bacterium
CCAGGGAGCCATGTGGAGCCAGGTCATCCGGCTTTGTCCGCTCCTCCTCCGCAACCGCCTGCTCCACGGCCGCAGCCTCGACATCCTCATCACCCATTCCCCCCCCTTCGGCATCCACGATGCCGCCGACCAGCCACACATCGGCTTTCGCGCCTTCAACTTCCTCATCCAGCGCTTCCGACCACGCTACCATTTCCACGGCCACCAACACATCTACAGCCAGCTGGAAACCACCCGCACCCACTACCAGGCGACGGAAATCGTCAACATCTATCCCTACCGCCTCCTTGACCTCGATTTCAGCTAACCGCGCCGACCTTACCCGACGGGCGCCCGCCTCCTATGCCAAACAGAGCCGCCAACGACGACCAGCATCGCCAGGAAGTGGTCATCCTGGCCCAATACGGCTCGGATGCACCCGCCGCCCGCGAATTCAACCGCGCCCGCAAGCGCTCGTTTCTCAACGACATCGACGCCTTCCTGCACGGCTACACCAATCGGCTGCTCTCGTTCGACGAAGTCAGCCAGAGCGTCTCCACCGGCCAACTGATCGACCTCGGCCTCCAAGAAGTCCCGCTCGCCGCCATTCGCGGCAGCGTCGACCGCTATCGCGACTTCGACCTCGCCTTTCTGCCGCGGCGGTCGGGGCTGCGCGACCGCTGGGAACGAGTCGCCGCCGCCCGCAGCCACGGCCTACCCGTGCCGCCGGTCGATCTCTACAAATTGGGCGACATCTACTTCGTCCGCGATGGCAACCACCGCGTCTCGGTCGCCCGCAGCCGCGGCGACCGCACCATCCAGGCTCGCGTCATCGAACTGGTCGCACGCGTTCCCATCTACCCCGACCTGACCCCAGACGACCTGCCCGGCATCGAAGCCTACGCCGACTTTCTGCGCCTGACCGAGGCCGACCGCTTTCTGCCAGGCGTTGACCTGCGCCTGACCCAGCCGCGCAACTACGCCCGCCTCCTGCGCCACATCGCCCTCTTTCGCTATCTCAACCGCCGGGCCGGCGAAGAACCCCGCCAATGGCCCGCAGCCGTCCGCGCCTGGTACGAACAACTCTACCAGCCCTTCCTTGCCATCATCGAAGACAGCGGCGTCATGGATCACTTCCCCACCCGCACCACCACCGACCTCTACATGTGGCTGGTCACGCATTTTCGCCAATTGCACAGCCGCCTGCCTCGCCCCGCCGAATTCAGCCAGATCGAAGAAGACCTGCACATCTACCTGGCCCCGTACCTCGACCTCTGAGCGGCGTAGGGTGCATCGTAGGGGAAGCGTAGGCATGGCGTCCAGCGGCGCCGCCGGCTCTGTGCTATCGTGCAAGGCAAGAGATGGTAATCTCTTCTTCTCCTCCTTTTGTATAGAGTGCTCACGGCAGGGCAGCCGTGAGCACTCTCGCGTCTAGAGCAAACCGGGGTGGGCAGGGCCGTGTAACCAACAGAAACAGACTTTGTAAGTCAATTGTAAGCCGCGGGTGTTGATCGGCTATACTAATAACTGTAAAGTCAAAGCACGATGTCAATAGGGTTCTCCTATGGTGCGCCGGTGTTGAGCGATGCAAAACCGGTTTGCTTGGCAAAAACCGATACGGTCGCCCTCCACCAGCGGCTACGCCCTACCCGTGCCTTTATCCCAATTCATCCCCCCCTCCCCCACGGCGGTAAAGACGATGAACATTCCCCCAGCCAAATTCATTGCCGTCCCCCTCTTCCTCATTCTTGCCTTCATCACCGTCACAGGCACGGCCTTTGCCTCCCCCGCCCTTCGCCCCCAAACCGAAACGCGTCAGAACGCCGCTCGCTTCGCCAATGTCTGCGGCTCCAGCTACAAGGCGGTCAAAGGCGACACCATCGACGGCATTGCCGCCAAGTGTGGCCTTGACCGTGGCATTGTCTTGGCGGCCAACGGCGGACGCACCAAAGTCAAGGCCGGGCGGGTTCTGCACTTCAAGACCGCCCCGGCGCCAACGCCCACCTCGCCGCCGCGGGTCATCATGCCCAAAGTGCAGCGGCCGCCCAGGCCAACCGCGGCCCCGCCGATCGACCGCGAGGACAAAATCCTGCCAACGCCGACTGCTCCCGCTGCGGCTGACTAGGCCGGGCTGCCGGAACCGCCGCGGGCGGCGCGCAGCTGCTCGAACAACCGGCGCTCGCCTTCGCTCAGATCCTGCGGCAATTGCGCCTCGGCGATCACCATCAAATCGCCTCGCTGATCAGGTTTGTGCAGATTCGGCATCCCCAGGCCGCGCAAACGGAACACCTTTCCATTCACCGTGCCGGGCGGGATGGTCAGCAGCACGGGCTGGTCGAGGGTGGGCACCTGGCTCTCTCCTCCCAGGACCAAAGTGTAGAGGTCGATAGGCAAACGCAGGCGCAGGTCGTCGCCCTCGCGCCCAAAGCGAGCGTGCGGCAGCACCTGCACCCGCAAATACAGGTCGCCGCGCCCGGCGCCCCCCAGCCCCGGCGCCCCTTTTCCGGCCACGCGCACCCTCGATCCCGTCTTCACCCCGCGCGGGATGGTCACCTCGACCCGTTCGCCATCGACCTGGAGCGTACGGGTGGCGCCGCGAAACGCCTCTTCGAGCGTGATCTCCACCCCGTGCTCGGCATCCTGGCCCCGCCGCGACGGGCGGGCGCCGGCAGCCGGGCCGGCGCCGCCGGACGGACGAGCGCCGCCAAACAGCATCTCGAAGAAATCCGAGAAGCCCCCCGCGCCGCCGCCGAACATCTGCTGGAATTCTTCGGGCGACACGGTGCGGGTGGAGGCCCCTCCCGGTTGCCCGCCCTGTTGCTGGCGCCAAAAGTCCTGCGGGTTGCCGCCCATGCGCTCGTATTGCTGCCATTGGGCGCCAAACTGATCGTACTTGCGACGCTTCTCGGTGTCCGAAAGCACCTCGTTGGCCTCGTTGATCTCCTTGAAGCGCTCTTCGGCCCGTTTGTCGCCGGGATTGGCGTCGGGATGGTATTTGCGCGCCAGCTGGCGGTAGGCTTTCTTGATCTCTTGCTCGGTGGCGGTCTTGCTGACGCCAAGAACCTTGTAGTAATCCTTGTAATCCATAAACCTGCCCGTGGTTGAGATGGAGGAGGTGGGGGGATGAAGCAGCAACAATTATAGCGCGAAACAAAGGGCGATGCCATCAACCCCAACCGCAAGCGACAGCAAACACAACGGGTGGGGTTATATGGCCCCACCCGTTGGCATCTCGACCTGAGTTGGCGTCGCGATGCTTCCGTCTGTGCTCCGGCTCACTTCACAGTTGGCGGTAGTCGCCTTCGACGACCTCATCATCGCCGCTCGTCGCTTGTGGGCCGGGGGCCGAGCCGCCATCGGGGCCGGGCTGCTGCGACTGGTAGAGTTGCTGGCCCAGGGCATAGCTGGCCTGTTGCAGCTGCTCGGTCAGGCCGCGGATATGGCCGACATCCTCACCCTTCACCGCCTCCTGCAACTCGCCGATCAAAGCCTCCAGCTTGCCGCGATCGGCGGCGGGGGCCTTGTCGCCCAGTTCTTTCAGGGCCTTCTCGACGGCATAGATGGCGCCGTCGGCGCTGTTCCGGGCATCCACCAGGTTGCGCCGGCCTTCATCCTCGCGCTCGTGTTCTTTGGCCTCGCGCACCATGCGCTGGACTTCTTTCTCATCCAGGTTGGTCGAGGCGGTGATCTTGATGCTCTGCTCTTTGCCGGTGGCCTTGTCGCGGGCCGTCACGTGCAGGATGCCGTTGGCGTCGATGTCGAATGTGACTTCGACCTGCGGGATGCCGCGCGGGGCAGGGGGGATGCCATCCAGGCGGAAGTTGCCCAGCAACTTGTTGTCGCGGGCCATGGGGCGCTCGCCTTGCAGGATGACGATATCGACCGCCGTCTGGCCATCATCGGCCGTGCTGTAGACCTCGGCCTTGCGGGTGGGGATGGTGGTGTTGCGCGGGATCATCACCGTCATCACGCCGCCCAGGGTTTCGACCCCCAGGCTGAGCGGGGTGACATCCAGCAGCAGCACGTCCTTCACCTCGCCGCCCAACACGCCGGCCTGGATGGCGGCGCCCACAGCCACCACTTCATCAGGGTTGACGCTCTTGTTCGGCTCTTTGCCGGTCAGCTCACGCACCAGATCCTGGATCATGGGCATGCGGGTGGCGCCGCCCACCAAGATGACCTCGTGCAGGTCGCCAGTCTTCAACCCGGCGTCGCGCAGGGCCTGCTCGAACGGCCTGCGGCAGCGCTGCACCAGGTCTTCGGTCAGTTGCTCGAACTTGCTGCGCGAGAGCTTGAACTGCAGGTGGCGAGGGCCGCTGCTGTCGGCGGTGATGAAGGGCAGATTGATCTCCGTCTCCTTCACGCTCGAAAGCTCGATCTTGGCCTTCTCCGCCGACTCGCGCAGTCGCTGCAAGGCCTGACGGTCGTTGCCCAGATCGATGCCCTGATCCTTCTTGAACTCGGCGATCAGCCATTGCACGATGCGCTCGTCCCAGTCGTCGCCGCCCAGGTGCGTGTCGCCAGCAGTCGAACGAACCTCGATCACGCCGTCGCCGACATCCAGCACCGAGACATCGAAGGTGCCGCCGCCCAGGTCGAAGACGAGGATGGTTTCGTCGTGTTTCTTGTCCAGCCCATAGGCCAGGGCAGCGGCGGTCGGCTCGTTGATGATGCGCAGCACATCCAGGCCGGCGATCTTGCCGGCATCTTTGGTGGCCTGGCGCTGGCTATCGTTGAAATAGGCCGGGACGGTGATCACGGCCTGGGTGATAGGCTCGTTTAGATAGGCTTCGGCGTCCTTCTTCAGTTTGCCCAGGATCATGGCGCTGATCTCCTGGGGCGTGTAGTTCTTGCCCATCACCGGCGCTTCCACGCGGGCGTCGTTGTGGGCGCCGGGGATGATCCGATAGGACACCATCTGTTTGGTGCGTTGGGTCTCGGCGTCGTCGATGCGGCGCCCCATCAGACGCTTGATCGAGTAGAACGTGTTATCGGCGTTGACCACAGCCTGCCGTTTGGCCGTGGCCCCCACCAGTCGTTCACCGTTCTTGTTGAAGGCGACCACCGAGGGGGTGGTGCGGCCACCTTCGGCGTTGGCAATGACGGTGGCATCGCCGCCTTCGATGATGGCGATGACGCTGTTGGTTGTGCCCAGGTCGATGCCTACAATTTGCGACATAGTAAAAAAGCCTCCTCAGGGCGTGATGAAAAGCGGCAGATGGCTGCCGACGGAACTTGCTATCACGAATGTAGCCCAAGAATGTAAGCCCTTCGTTTGATCGTTGTTAGCGAAGTATATGAGTGGCCGCCGCCAACCTGCGCCCGCGCATCGGGCCTGCTGCCACCGGCCGGCATCTTCAGCGCCCATCGCAACCGGCGGGGTTGAAGTGCTCCCCGGTATCGATGCTATACTTGCTGCCATCCCCCATCGTTCCCGAACCCCACCCCCTCAGGAGTGACCCATGTCCAACCTGGTTCCCTGGCACCAGTCGCCCGACCCCCGCGCTGCCTTGCGTCTGGCCGACCCGGCCGTCTTTGCTGCCATCGAAAGCGAACGCAAGCGCCAACAAGAGCACATTGAGTTGATCGCCTCCGAAAACTACGTCAGCCAACCCGTTCTTGCGGCCATTGGCTCGGCCTTCACCAACAAATATGCCGAGGGTTTGCCCGACGCCCGCTACTATGGCGGGTGTGATTTTGTCGACATCGTCGAACAGCTGGCCATCGATCGCGCCAAAACCCTCTTCGGCGCCGACCATGCCAATGTGCAGCCTCATGCCGGCGCGCCCGCCAACATGGCCGCCTTCTACGCCCTACTGAACCCTGGCGACCGCGTGCTGGGGATGAAGCTCGACCACGGCGGCCACCTGACCCACGGCGCCAAATTCAACTTCAGCGGCCGCACCTACGAATTCCACGGCTACGGCGTCCGGCCCGACACCGAAACCCTGGCCTACGACGACATCCGCCAAATGGCGCTCGAAGTCCGGCCCCGGCTCATCCTCTGTGGGGCCAGCGCCTACCCGCGGCTGATCGACTGCGCCCCCCTGCGCGCCATCGCCGACGAAGTAGGCGCCTACCTGATGATGGACATGGCCCATGTCGCCGGGCTGGTCGCCGCCGACCTCCACCCCGACCCGATCCCCTATTGCGACGTCGTCACCACCACCACCCACAAGACCCTGCGCGGGGCGCGCGGCGGGCTGGTGTTGTGCAAAGCCGAGCACGCTCGCAAAGTCGATAAAGCCGTCTTCCCCGGTCTCCAGGGCGGCCCCCTCGTCCACCAGATCGCCGGCAAAGCGGTGGCCCTGGGCGAAGCCCTGACCCCGGCCTTCCGCACCTACGCCCAGGCAGTGCTAGACAACATGCAGGTGCTGGCGGCCGAGCTCATGGCCGAGGGCTTGCGGCTGGTATCGGGTGGAACCGACAACCATCTCGCTCTGGTCGATGTCACACCCTTTGGCATCGGCGGGGCCACAGCCGAATCAGCCCTGGGCCGGGCGGGCATCACCGTCAACAAAAACCTGATCCCCTACGACGCCCGCAAACCGGGCGACCCCAGCGGCATCCGCATCGGCACACCGGCCATGACGACCCGCGGCCTCGGCGAAGCCGAATTCCGCCAGATCGCCCGCTGGATGGCGGCCATCCTGCGTCGGCCGGATGATTTCGAGTTCCAACAGCGTCTTGCCGCCGACGTCAGCGACATGCTGACCGCCTTCCCCGTCCCGGCCTGAGCAAAACACCTGACAGGTTTCTCAGAACCTGTCAGGTGTCTCAACTTAAAACTGAAACCACGGCTGCGCCTGCACCACCCGGTAGCGCAAATCGCTGACGAACGAACGCAACTGCCTGTGCCAGCGCTCCCACTCGTTGCTTGCCATCGCCTTGCGGATCATGTCCAGATCGGGGGCATGGAGCACGATCAATCGCAGCGGGTAACGGCCCCATTGCGTGTGCATCACATCGCCTGGCTCGAAGCCCAGGTTCTGCATCCCCGGCATCCAATGCTGAATCATAAACCGGCGATATTCCAACTCGCGGTAGGCAGGATAATTGTAGGTGATCAGGAGTTTGTATCCGTCCATGCGTTGCCGCCATCGTTGACAACTTTTTGCGTGCCGACCCTTTCATTCTACTTTCCCCCGCCGCCGACGTCAAACGCGAGCTGAGTCAGGCGATGTGCTGACCTCACTGGCCTTGCACTCCTCATGCTGCATGCGCATCCTCCACATCTACAAAGACTACCACCCCGTCCTGGGCGGGATCGAGAACCACCTGCGCTGGCTGGCGCGCGGCCAGGCTGCCCGCGGCCACGATGTCACCGCCCTGGTCACGAACCCGGCCGGGCTACGAACGACGGTGCGGGTCGAGGAAGGCGTTCGCATCATCCGGGCGGCGCGACTCGCCACCGTCGCCTCCACCCCGCTCAGCCCGGCCTTGCCATGGCATTGCTGGCGGCAGCAGCCCGACATCGTCCATCTCCAGTTCCCCTATCCGCCGGGCGAGATCAGCAACCTGCTGTTTGGCCGCGGGCGCGCCACCATCATCTCCTATCAGAGCGATGTGGTGCGGCAGGCAGGCGTGTTGCGGCTGTACCACCCGCTCCTAAAAGCGGCGCTCCGGCGGGCCGATCGCATCCTGGCTTCCAGCCCGGCCTATGTCCAAAGCTCGGACTACCTGCGCCCCCTGGCCGAGCGCTGCACCGTCCTCCCCATCGGCGTCGAGGTCGAACGCTTCGCCCGGCCCCGCCCGGCTGAGGTGGCCGCTCTGCGCGCTCGCTTTCCCGGCCCTCTGCTGCTCTTCGTCGGCCGCCTACGCTACTACAAAGGTCTGAACTATCTGGTCGAGGCCATGCGTCGGGTACAGGCCACCCTGCTGGTGGCAGGGAGCGGCCCAGAAGCCGCCAGCCTGTGGGCGCAGGTCGCACAGGCAGGGCTGACAAGGCGCGTCGTCTTTCTTGGCGATGTCGGCGACGACGAACTACCGGCCTACTACCAGGCCGCCGACCTCTTTGTGCTCCCGTCCAGCCAGCGCAGCGAAGCCTATGGCATTGCCCTGTTGGAAGCGATGGCGGCGGGGACGGCCGTGATCTCGACCGAGCTGGGCACCGGCACCTCCTGGCTGAACCAGCACGGCCACACCGGGCTGGTTGCGCCCGCCGGCGATAGCGTCGCCCTGGCTGCCGCCATCACCGACCTGCTAGCCGACGACGCCCGCCGCCGCCAGATGGCCGCCGCCGCCCAGGCCCGGGCCGGCGCCGAATTCGACCTTGAGCGCCAGATCGACCGCGTCCTCGACATCTATGCCGAGGCGCTTCGCTATCCGACAGCCCCTGCGCAAAGGTGAGGCGCAAACCGGGGGCGACGCTTTCTTGGCCCACCCCGCCCAACTGCGGTAAGATCACCTGATTCCCTCCACCTCTCCTCCCTCACCCCACCTCTCTTCATGCCCTCCCGTCTGCAAAAACTCGGCGACGCCATCATCGAAGCCACCTGGTTGGCAGCGCTGATCGTCGCCCCCCTTTTCTTCGATGTCTACTCCCAGCGCGTCTTCGAGCCTGATAAGATCAGCCTGGTGCGCTCGTTGGCGCTGGTGGCTGCCGTGGCCTGGGCGATGAAGAAACTGGATGGCTGGCGAACCGGGGCAGCGACGACCGAGACCGCTGCGCCAGCCCTCTGGCGGCAACCCCTGATGCGCCTGGTGCTGGCCCTGGCCGCGGCCTATCTGCTCAGCACCGTGCTTTCGGTCAGCCCGCGCACCAGCTTCTGGGGATCGTACCAACGCTTGCAGGGCGCCTTCAGTATGTTCAGCTACATGGCGTTCTTCTTCGTCGTCCTCGACACCCTGCGCTCGCCCGAACAATGGCGGCGACTGCACTACACCGCCATCCTCGCCAGCGTCCCCATCGCCCTCTACGGCATCCTACAGCGGGCGCAACTCGACCCCCTGCCCTGGGGCGGCGACACCTTCGAGCGCGTAGCCAGCAACATGGGCAACGCCATCTTCGTCGCCGCCTATCTGATCATGACCGTGCCCCTGACGCTGGAACGGCTGATCGTCGCCGCCCAACGCATGATGCTGGACAGAGAGGGCAGCGTGGCCGACGCCCTGGCCGCGGGCGGCCTTTTCTTTGCCCTTGTCCTGCAACTGGGCGCCATCATCCTCACCCAGAGCCGGGGGCCGTGGCTGGGGCTGGCTGCGGGCGGCTATGTCTTCATCCTCCTCGGTCTGACCAGCCTACGCCAGCGCGCCGGCGATCAAAGCCCGTTGCGCGCCGGCGAAGCCGCCAGAGGCATCGGCATCGGGCTGGCCGGGCTGGCGCTGGCCGCCGCCGGGCTGGCCGCCACCCAGATGTGGCCGGGGATTGGCGGCGTCCTGCTGCTGATCGCGGCTGCACTCGGCGCCCTGGCCCTCTACCTTGTCCCCATCCTCACCCGCCGCGGCTGGCGCTGGCTGTGGATGGGCGTCGTCACCCAGGCCATCGTGGCCATGGCCCTGCTGATCGTCCTCAACCTGCCCTCCACTCCACTGGCCGGCGTCAGACAAATCCCCTATGTCGGCCGGCTGGGGCAGATGTTGGAAACCGAAGGCGGCACGGGCCGGGTGCGCGTCCTGATCTGGCAAGGCGTGGTCGAGATGATGAAACCCCACCCGCCGCTCGACTTTCCCCAGGGCCGCGCCGACGCCCTCAACCCCATCCGCCAACTCATCGGCTATGGCCCCGAATCGATGTGGGTGGCCTTCAACCGCTTCTACCGGCCCGAGTTGGGCGATCTGGAGGCGCGCAACGCCTCTCCCGACCGCTCGCACAACGAAACCTTCGACAGCCTGGTGACGACCGGTCTCTTCGGCTTCATCGCCTACATCCTCCTCTTCTCCAGCATCTTCTTCTACGCCCTCCGCTGGCTTGGCCTCATCGCCGGGCGCAGCGACCGCACGATCTTCATCGTCTTTGGCGCCGTCGGCGGCGCTTTGGGCGTTTTGCTCCCCATCCTGGCCGGGGCGGCGCACTACGCCGGGGTGGGCGTGGCGCTTGGTTTCATTCTGGCGGTGCTCGCTTATGTCACCTTTGCCTCATTGCGAGGCGCCAGCGGCATCGCCAGCTTCGACCGCCGCCACCTGCTGATCATCACCCTCCTCGCCGCCATCGTCGCCCATTTCGTCGAAATCCACTTCGGCATCGCCATCGTCTCCACCCGCACCTATTTCTTCATCCTTGCCGCCGCTCTGGTCGCCGTCGGCGCCGGCAGCCTGCGCCTGAGCGAAGCCAGCCCGCCCCTTGCCGCCCCCGCCCCGCCTCCTGCCGCCAAGACGGCAAGAACGGGTGCGACCAGGCGGCAGCCAAGCGTCAAACATCGCGCCCCGGCCGGCCCGCCGCCATCGGCCCGCCCCACGGTCGCGCCCCCACTCTGGCGACGACTACTGCCCTTTGCCCTGCTCGCCGCCGTGGTGCTGTTCATCCTTGCCTGGGATTTCGTTTCCAACCAATTGGGCAAGGAGACCGTCTTCGATGTCTTCTGGGCAGCGTGGAATACGCATCTGCGCCAGAACGTGACGGTGGCAGGGGCAGGAGCGCTCTGGATCGTCATCTTCACCTTCATCGTCGCCCTGATGCTGGCCCTAGGCGAAACGGCAGGCCCCGCCGGCAAGCCAAGTGAGATAGCCGTGGCTGCGGCCGTGTTCGCCAGCCTGGGGTTGGGCCTCTGGCTGATCTACGGCCTCTTCCAGGCCGGGCGCCTGCTGCCCCTGCCGGCGGCCTGGCCGCTAGAGAGCAAAGCCCGTTTCGTGGCCAACCACATCACTTACTTCTATGCTTTCCTGGGGCTGTTGGTAGCGGCCCTGGCCGGCGCGATCTTCTGGCTTGACCCGCGCCCCGCGCCGGGGTGGAGCCGCCGCAATCTGGCGGCGGCAGCAGCGGGGGCGGGGCTGCTGCTCGTGGCCCTCTACGCCATCATCACCGTCAACCTCAACCTGGTGCGGGCCGATACCTACTTCAAGCTCGGCCAAAGCACCGACGCCCGCAAAGAGTGGCGTTCCTCCTTGATCTTCTACGATCTGGCCACAGCCATGATGCCAAGCGAGGATCACTACCAGCTCTTCCAGGGCCGCGCCCTGCTGGAAAGCGCCCGCACGGCGACGACCGCCGCCGAGCAAGATGCGCTCCTCGACCGGGCCGAAGCGGTCTTGCTGCGGGCGCGTGAGCTCAGCCCCCTGAACACCGACCACACCGCCAACCTGGCCCGCTACTATAGCACGCGCGCCCTCACCACCGGCGACCCCAGCCAGCGGACCGGGGCCTTGCAGCAGGCGGCGGACTACTACCGTCAGGCCACCACCCTCAGCCCCAACACCGCCCATCTGCAAAACGAATGGGCCGCCATCTACACCCAGCTGGGCGACTACGAGAAGGCAAGCGAGCGTTTTCGTCGTTCGCTGGAGCTGGACAGCGGCTTTGCCGAGACCTACCTGCGCATGGCGCAGATGGAATCGCAGCGTGAAAACTGGGAGGCGGCGCTAACCGACTACGAGCAGGGTGTGAAGCTGGCCCCGCAAGACCTGCGCGCCCTCAGCGGTCGCGCCTACGCCCTGGCCAAGTTGGGTCGGCTGGAGGAGGCCATCGCCGCCAATCTCGAGGTGCTGGCCCTTGCCCCCACCGATGTGCCCACCCTACAGAACGTGGCCCTGCTCCACCAGCAGCTGGGCCAATATCAGCAGGCATTGGCATTCGCACAACAAGCCCGGTCGGTTGCCGCGACCGATCAACAGGCGGCGCTCGACGCGCTCATCCAGCAGATCGAGCAGCAGGCTGTAGAGGCAGGAGGAGGTTAGGCCGGTGCTGGAACAGATCATGCTGATCTTCGGCGCCGCCCTCACGGTTGCGCTTGGCTTTACGCCCGTCGCCCGGCGGCTGGCCTTTCGCGCCAACATGGTCGATCGTCCCAGCGGGCGCAAATTCCACGCCAACCCAACGCCGTTGTTGGGTGGCGTCGCTATTTTCGCCGCCGTTGTCATCGCTCTGATCGCCTTTGGCGACCGCTTCTATGTCGGCGAAGTGGCGGCCATCATCATCGGCGCCGCCCTCATCTCCACGCTTGGCTTCTGGGATGACCGCGTCAGCCTGCCGCCGTGGGCCAAACTGCTGGGCCAGATGATCCCGGTGGCAGTGCTCGCCATCGCCGGCGTGCGCATCTCGATCTTCCCGCTGCCCGTCCTCAACATCATCGCCACCTTCATTTGGGTGCTGTTCATCACCAACGCCGTCAATTTTTTGGACAACATGGATGGGCTGGCGGCCGGCGTGGCCGCCGTCGCCAGCGCCTTCTTCGTTCTCTTGGCGGCATTGTCGGGCCAATACCTGGTGGGCGTCCTGGCGGCAGCGCTGCTTGGGGCCTGTTTGGGCTTCCTGGTCTACAATTTCAACCCCGCCAGTATCTTCATGGGCGACACCGGCAGCCTCTTCATCGGCTTTCTGCTGGCCGCCGTCGGCATCAAGTTGCGTTTCCCGGCCAACATCCCCGTCGTCACCTGGATGATCCCGCCGCTGGTGTTGGGCGCGCCGCTACTCGACACCGCGCTCGTCATCGTCTCCCGTCTGCGTCGGCGGCTCAACCCCCTCACCTCGGCCGGTAAGGATCACCTCTCTCACCGTCTCGTTTATCTGGGCCTGACCAGGCGCGAGGCGGTGATGGCCATCTACCTCATCGGCGGCGTCTTCGGCATGATTGCCATCTTCGTCACCCGCGCCAGCATCCTCGAAGGCGCCATCGTCGCCGTCGTTGTCCTGCTCACCTGTCTGGCCGTGATCTGGCGCATGGAACGCGTACCGCTCAATCCTTGAACAATGCCTGGCGCGACCACTGCCCGAAAACCACCATCCTCTCCCCCCATCTCCCCGCCACCCGCCACCCCGCCTCCTGCCGCCCCCCTCAAAGAGACCCACCTTGAAAAATCGCACCCTCGTTTTCGTCCTCCTCGTCGCCGCTGCCGCCTTGCTGCTGGCCGCTTGTCGCGGCGCTGCTCCTGCCGCCACGGCCACACCTGCCGTCGCCGACGCCACCCCTGTCCCCCAGACCCTTGCTACACCTACCCTGGCCGCCGCCCCCGAAAAACAGTGGTCACAGCCGCCGGAACTGACCATCGACCCCTCGCAGATCTATATGGCCACGCTCAAGACGGCCAAAGGCGACATCACGGTGGAGCTTTTCGCCGACAAGGCCCCGAACACCGTCAACAACTTCGTCTTCCTCGCCCAACAAGGCTTCTACGATAACACCACCTTCCATCGCGTGATCGATGACTTCATGGCCCAGGGCGGCGACCCCACCGGCACCGGCGCTGGCGGCCCCGGTTACGTCTTCGCCGACGAGATCGACCCCGCCGCCAAATTCGACCACGCCGGCCAACTGGCGATGGCCAACAGCGGCCCCGGCACCAACGGCAGCCAGTTCTTCATCACCTTTGCCCCCGCCCCCTGGCTGGACGGCAACCACACCATCTTCGGCGAAGTGATCGCCGGCGCCGATGTCCTGGCCAAACTGACCCGCCGCGACCCCGACCAGGCCCCCGATTTCACCGGCGACGCCCTCCTGACAGTCGAGATCAGCCAGGCCGAGGCCTCGCGGCTACCCACACCCACGCCCCTGCCCACGCCCTTCGCGCCCGACGCCTCTGCCAACGATCACTTCATGGCCTCGCTCTCGGCCGCTGAGCGTGTGAACTACTGGAACACGGCCCCGGCCAACGTCCTGGAGCCAGATCAGATCTACCTGGCCACCTTCCGCACCGACGCCGGCGATATCGTCGTCGAACTCACAGCCGACAAAGCGCCGCAAAACGTCAACAACTTCATCGCCCTGGCCCGCGCCGGTTACTACGACGGCACCCATTTCTATCAGGTTATCACCGACCTGGTGGCCTTGGGCGGCGACCCCCTGGAAAATGGCGGCGGCAGCCCAGGCTACACCGTGCCCGACGAATTGGATGCAAGCGTTTTCGACGGCGCCGGCTGGTTGGGCAGCGCCCAACAGGGACCGAATAAAAACACCGGCCAGTTCTTCTTCACCCTGGCGGCCGCGCCCTGGCTGGCCGAGCGTTTCTCCCCCCTGGGGCGGGTCATCGCGGGCCTTGACCTGCTCGAAAGCCTCAAGCCACTCGACCCCAGCCTCCCTGACCAGCCCGACGGGGTGCTGCTCCAGCGCGTCGATATCACCACCGCTGCCAGCTCGCGCATGCCCACCCCCACCCCCAGCCCCACGCCCTTCGCCCCCACCTTGCCCAAATCCGGTCAGCGCCCGCTGAGCCAAGTCCCCGTCGCCGACCGCAACGGCTACTACAACACCGCCCCCAAGCTGGAGATCGACAAGAGCAAGGACTACAGCGCCATCCTCCGCACCGAGGTCGGCGACATCACCATCGATCTGTTCGAGAAAGAAGCCCCCAACGCCGTCAACAACTTCGTCCTCCTGACTGAGAACGGCTTCTTCGACGACACCACCTTCCACCGGGTGATCGAAGGCTTCATGGCCCAGACCGGCGACCCCACCGGCACCGGCGCCGGCGGGCCCGGCTACACCTTCGCCGATGAATTCGTCCCCACCCTGCGCCACGACCGCGCCGGCCTGGTCAGCATGGCCAATCGCGGCCCCAACACCAACGGCAGC
>CAYWPZ010000114.1:0-14439 GCA_964460135.1 uncultured Caldilineales bacterium
CCGCAGCACGACCAAACTTCAGCAATTGGCTTCCGAACTAGGCGGGCCTGACGTTGCCCTCCCGGTCACGTTCGATGTCAGCGACCCCGACCAATGTCAGGCGCTGATCGACCGCACGGTGGCGCACTTTGGCCGCATCGATGTGCTGGTAAACAACGCCGGTATGCTCGTCTCGGGCAAATGCGAACATTGGCAGGCGGGCGACCTGGAACGGCAATTCGCCGTCAACGTCTTCGGCGTCGTCTACTGCATCCAGGCGGCGCTGCCCTACCTGAAAGAAAGCCGAGGCGTCATCGTCAACGTCTCTTCGGTGGCGGGCTTCGTCGGCACCCCCACCAGCGGCGCTTACAGCGCCTCGAAGGCGGCGCTCAACAACCTGGGCCAGAGCCTGCGGGCCGAACTACACCGCTATGGCATCGCCGTCTGCACCGTCTGCCCCTACTTCACGGCCGGGGCGCAGCTTTCCAAGAAAGGCGTCATCCGCGGGGGCAGCCTGCACACATCCGGGCGGCGGCGGCGCGCTCCTGGCACGCAATCGCTCGAACAGGTGGCTGCTGCTATCGTCCAGGCGGCCGAGCGGCGCTCGCGTTTGCTCGTATTGGGTTGGGCCGGCCGGGCGGTCTGGCGCCTCCAACGCTTCAGCCCCTGGCTGGTGGATGCGTTGTTGGCGCGGGCGATGCGTCGCTGATCGCGATCGAACCACCCTTCTCGACCATGCTCAGCAGCGAAGACATCTGGCTCCGCTTCGGCCACGACCTCAAGGCCTTCATCGCCCGGCGTGTGGCCGATCCCAACGACGCCGAAGATCTCTTGCAAGAGACTTTTATCAAGATCCATCGCAACCTGAATGGATTGCACGCCGATGACAGGCTGGCCGCCTGGATCTACCAGATTGCCCGCAACACAATTGCCGATTTCTACCGCCGCAACGGGCGCGAGTTTGAATCGCTCGACGAAGGAGCAGAGGAGGATGAGCGCCTGGCCACCGGCGACGAGGAAAAATGGACGGTCGAGCAGGAACTGGCGCTTTGCCTGCGCCCCATGGTCGAAAACCTGCCGGACAACTACCGTCAGGCCCTATGGCTGACCGAATTCGAGGGCCTGAGCCAGGTGGAACTGGCGGCGCAGTTGGGGCTATCGGTTTCGGGGGCCAAGTCGCGCGTCCAGCGGGGGCGGGCGATGTTGCGTCAGCAATTGCTCGACTGCTGCCGATTCGAGTTCGACCGGCGCGGGGGCGTCATCGGCTATCAGCCGCGAACTGAAGCGGCAGAGTAGGTTTGCGTCTTTTCGGACAGCGGTGCGTCTATCTGGTCGCATCCCATTCACTATAGGAGACCAACATGAATACACCCCCTGCCGAAACCATCAAACAAGAAGTTCGTCAACGCTACGGCCGCATTGCCCGTGACAACGGTAGCTGCTGCGGCCCCTCCACTGCAGCTTCGTGCTGCGGCGCGCCCGACGCCGCCGCCGAAATCGTTTTTTCTGACTACACCGCCCTGAGCGCCCAAGTCGTCTCTGAAGCCGACCTGGGCCTGGGTTGCGGCACACCCACCCTCACCGCAGGCCTGCATCCCGGCCAAACCGTGCTCGACCTGGGCAGCGGCGCCGGCATCGATGTGTTTCTGGCGGCGCAAGCGGTAGGGGCGCAGGGCCGGGTCATCGGCGTAGACATGACCCCGGAGATGATCGCCCGCGCCCGCGCCAACGCCGCCAAGGGCGGCTTCACCAATGTCGAATTCCGCCTGGGCGAGATCGAGCAGCTGCCGGTGGAGGCCAACACGGTCGATGTCGTGCTCTCGAATTGCGTCATCAACCTGGTCCCCGACAAAAACCGGGCATTCGCTGAAGTCTATCGCGTGCTCAAGCCGGGCGGGCGCTTCTCCATCTCCGACATGGTCAGTTATGGCGCCGTGCCCGCAGCCATGCGCCAGGACATGATGCTGTGGGCAGGGTGCATCGCCGGCGCCCTTGATCGCGAAGACTATCTCGGCATCATCCGGGCGGCGGGGTTCCAAAACGTGCGGGTCGAGCGAGAAACGACCTACGGGGCCGAAGCGGCCGGGCTGAACGGCGATTTCGGCCTTGCCAGCGTGACGGTTGTGGCCGAAAAGTAGAACTTCGGCCCCGCAAGCCGCACGCACCGTTCGCCCGCCGTGCAAGCCGCCGCCAAGCGTGCTATACTGCTGAGGTGTCACGCACTTCCAAAGTGCGCCGCACCTCAGCAGTTCAAGAACCCCACCACGGAGGCAATCCTATGCTGTCGTCGACCATTGGTCTTCTTGTCTTCTTCCTGGCGCTTGCGTTCATCGCCCTCTCGGCGATCAAGATCGTTCAGGAGTACGAGCGGGGCGTCGTCTTCCGGCTGGGTCGCTTCGCCGGCGTGCGCGGCCCTGGCCTCATCCTCCTCATCCCTTTCATCGAGCGCATGGTGAAAGTCGATCAGCGCGTCGTCACCTTGGATGTACCCGGCCAGGAGTGCATCACCCGTGACAATGTCACCGTCAAGGTCAACGCCGTCGTCTACTTCTTCATCCTCGACCCCAAGAACGCCGTCATCAATGTCGAAGACTACCGCCGCGCCACCTGGCAGATCGGCCAGACGACCCTGCGCTCGGTATTGGGCCAGCACGAGTTGGATGACCTTCTCTCGCGGCGAGAGCGCATCAACCAGGAATTGCAGCGCATCATCGACGAAGCCACCGAACCCTGGGGCGTCAAGGTCAGCCTGGTCGAGGTCAAAGATGTCGAGTTGCCGTCCACCATGCAGCGCGCCATGGCCAAGCAAGCCGAGGCCGAGCGCGAACGGCGGGCCAAGATCATCCACGCCGAAGGCGAATACACCGCCTCGCAACAGTTGGCCGCCGCCGCCCGCGTCATCTCCGATTCGCCCGGCACCATGCAACTCCGCTACCTGCAAACGCTGACCGAGATCGCCGTCGAGCAGAACTCGACCATCATCTTCCCCCTGCCACTGGAGTTCATGCGGGCGTTCATGGGCCTGGCCGGCGGCCCCATCCTGCCTGTCGCCCCGGCTGCCGTCCCCCCGCCGTCTGCTCCGAACTTCGAGGCCGCGGTCGCCTCCGACGCCGATATAGCCTGAGCAATCTCCCCGCCCGATGGCCGCCCTCCGTCGCCACCTCCCCGGCATCCTCGGCGCCTCGGCATTCTGGGCGCTGCTGTTTGGCGCTTATCTGCTCTTCGGCCAACGCCGCCCCCAGGCGCAGCCAATCCAAATCCAGGCGCCGGCCCCATCAGCCATGACGCCGGCCCCCCTGGAAACACCCACCCCCTCGCCGCTGCGCGTCTATGTCAGCGGCGAGGTGCTGACCCCGGGCGTCTACCGGCTGCCGCCCGATAGCCTGGTGCAGGATGCCGTCCTCGCCGCCGGCGGTGGGACGGCGGCCGCCGACCTGGTGGCCGTCAACCTCGCCCACCCCCTGGTCGATGGCGAGCAGATCTATGTGCCCAAGACCGGCGAAGCGGCCCCTCCGCCGGTTCTTTCTTCGCAACCAACGGCAGAGGATGCGGGCTTCAGCGCCTCGGACTTGCCCGCCCAGCCCCTCGACCTCAACACCGCCACCCTGGCCGAGCTGGAAACCCTGCCGGGCGTCGGCCCCAAGACCGCCCAAGCCATCATCGAGGGCCGGCCCTACGGCGCAGTCGAAGACCTCTTGCGGGTCAAGGGCATCGGCGAGGCGACGCTGGAGAAGCTGCGACCCTTTGTGACCGTGAGATGAGCCGGGACACCCGCCGGGTGTCAGGCGGCGCGGCGGCGCCACCGTCCCACTGCCGGCGCCGCCGCCGGTGAATGGCGACGCAGATAGCCCGCCAATACCTCCGAGACGATGGTGGGCGTGGCAGTTATGGATGATTGACCCTGGTCAATTATCAGAAAACAGTGGTCTGGCGATGTTTCGGCGTCGGTATAGGCCAGGCGGTAGGTGTGGGCAGGGTCCAGCAGCCGCTCGCCTACGGTCACGGCCAGCAGGCGTTGGCCGAGCGGCCGCTCAGGGTCATACTCGACTCGCAAGCCGCTGATCTGCAAAATGCCCCAGGGCGCGCCGCGCAGGCCGTGGGCCAGGGGAGAGGTCATGGCCGGGTCCAGGCTGCGTTCCAGCGCCGCCAGGATCTGGCCGCCGCTGACCTCAGTCAGAAACGGATTGGCCGTGCTGATGCTGGCGTCGTTGATGTGACGCTGCGTGATGCGCCCGGCCGGCAGCCCGGCCCGCAAGTTGCCGCTGCAGAGGATGGCCGCCTCGGCGCCCATGTGTTCGCGCAAGGCATCGGCGGCGAAGTTGCCCATCGTGCACTCGGCCAGGTGGTCGAGTGTCAGCGCCTGGGCGGTCTCGCCCACGGGTTGGGCGAGGAGGATGGCGACCTCCTGCTCGGCCGCAGCCAGGGCGGCCAAAACGGCCGGGTCGGGCGGTTCATCCTCCGGTACAGGCAAGACGACGGCCGTCCGGGCCAGCAAGCGGCCGCTTTCGGGGTCGATCTCCAGGTCGACGCGCCCCAGACAGCGGGCGTAGTCGCCGGTCTGAACGATGAGGACGCCGTTGACCATCTCGCCCACCGGCAGGAGGTCGTGCGTGTGGGCGCCGATGATGAGGTCGAGCTCAGGCAGCTGCGCGGCCAGGCGGCGGTCGTCAGGCAGCCCCAGATGCGAAAGGAGGACGATCAGGGCCACGCCCGCCGCCCGCAGTTCAGCCAGCAGCCGCCGCGCCAGGGGCAGGAAGTCGGGCATGAAGAGACCGAAGCTCTCGTAGATGCCGCCCCACGGCGCAGTGAGGCCGATGACGCCCAGGCGCAGTCCGCCCGGCAGCGGCAGGACGACGTGGCTTTGCAGGCCCGCGACCAGGGGGCCATCGCCAGAGCGCAGGTTGGCGGCCAGGATGGGGAAGCCGCCGCGACGGGCGACTTCGGCCATGACCTGGGGGCCATAGGTCAGGGCCAGGTCGTTGCCCATGGTTTGTAGGGTGTAGCCCATGGCCGTCAGCACAGGCTGGAAAGCCGCGCCTTTGCTGGCGCTGCACAGTTCGAAGCGCCTGTCGGCGGCGTCGCCCGCGTCCCAGAAAAAGACCGTTTTCCCCGCCGCCTCGGCTTCGGCCCGCAAGCGCCGGGCAAAGCTGCTCAGCCGGGCCATCGCCTCCACCCGGCCGTGCATGTCGTTGGTGTGGAAGATGGCGACCTGCACGGCTGTTACCAGCCCAAGAACAGGGCCAGCAGATAGAGGCACGGCCCCACGAACAGGAAGGAGTCGATGCGGTCGAAAAAGCCGCCGTGACCGGGGATGAGATGCGAGGAATCTTTCTCGCCCACCTGCCGTTTGAATACCGACTCGCTCAGGTCGCCGAACAGCCCCGCAACCCCGATCGCCAGGCCGATGAGCAAGCCCTGCCACCAGAGCAGGCCGGGGATGAGCCGGGGGCCGAGGAGGAGGGCGGCAACGAGGCCAACGGCCAAGCCGCCGGCCAGTCCTTCCCACGATTTTTTGGGGGAGATGCGCGGCCACAGTTTGTGTTGGCCAAAACGCGAACCGATGAAATAGGCGCCGGAGTCGGCCAACCAGGTGGTCAGGGCTGTCACCGCCAGCCAGCCCAGTCCGGTCTGCAGCCCTCGCAACAGGGGCAAGAAGCGCAAGCTCATGCCCAGGTAGAGGCCGGCGCCCAGGGTGAGAAGCCAATCGTTGCCGGGGCGCGGGCTGGCGCGAAAGAGCATGATCGTGAGGCCGATCAGGATCGAGACAACCAGAAAGATTTGCAGACGCCGGGGATCAGGCGGCAGCTGGCCCTCCAGCACCAGGAGGACGGCAATGGGAACGGCGAGATGGGGCAGGGGGGAATGGCCGGTTTTGGCCAGCAGGGCGCTTAGTTCCCAGGCCGCTAGACCGGCGAGGATGGCGACCAGGCCGGCAAACCACCAGCCGCCCAGCCAAGCCGTGACCAACACCGGCGGGAGCATGACGATGGCGCTGAGGACGCGCTGTCGGAGCTGCATCCTATTTCACCAGACCAAAGCGGCGGTCGCGGTTTTGGAAGACGGCAATCGCCATCCGCAGTTCGGCTTCGTCGAAATCGGGCCAGAAGGTGGGGGTGGCGTAGTATTCGGCATAGGCCGCCTGCCAGATCAGGAAATTCGAGAGCCGGTACTCGCCGCCGGTGCGGATGATCATGTCTGGGTCGGGCAGGCCGGCGGTGTAGAGGTAGCGGCTGATCAGGTCCTCGCTCACATCGTCGGGCTGGATGCTATCCTGGATGATGTGTTTGATGGCATCGACGATCTCGCCGCGACCGCCGTAGTTGAAGGCGACGTTGAGGATGATGCGGTTGTTGTCTTTGGTGCGTTCGATGGCGCCCCGGATCTGTTTTTGCAGATAGCCGGAAACACCGGCCATGCGCCCGCTGTGGCGGATCTGGACGCCATTGGCATCCAACTCATCCAGTTCATCGCGGATGCTCTCGCCGATCAGCCGCATCAGATGGCTGACCTCGGCTCGCGGCCGGCCCCAGTTTTCGGTGCTGAAGGCGTAGATCGTCAGCGCCTTGATGCCGATCCGGGTCGATTCTTCTAGCACCCGGCGGATGTTCTTGGTCCCCGCCCGATGCCCGGCCAGCCGTGAAAAGCCACGCGCCTTGGCCCAGCGCCCATTGCCATCCATGATGATGCCGACATGCCGCGGAACCGGAAGGCTGGCGTCCAGCGGCACCACGCGTTCGGGCGAAACGAGGGCAGACACGGTGTCAGACTTCCATGATCTCGGCCACTTTGGCCTCGCCGATCTTGTCGATGCGCTTGATGAAGCTCTCGGTCAGTTCCTGAAGGTCTTTTTCGCCATCCTCCAGGTCGTCCTCGGTGATCAGCTTTTCTTTCTCGAAGTCGCGCAGGTCGTTGATCGAATCGCGGCGGATGTTGCGTACGGCTACGCGCGCCTCTTCCACCCGTCTTGCCACCTGCCGGCCCAGGTCACGACGTCGTTCCTCCGTCAGCGGTGGGATGGCCAGGCGGATGATCTTGCCGTCGTTGGTGGGGTTGAGGCCCAAATCGGATTTCATGATCGACTTGGAGATCAGACCAATGTCGCCGGCGCTGAAGGGGCGAATGGCGATCAGCCGCGGTTCGGGCACGGTGATGACCGCCAGCTGGTTGATGGCGGTGGGCGAGCCAAAGTAATCCACCTGGACGTGGTCGAGGATGGAGGGATTGGCGCGACCGGTGCGGATGGCGGTGAGGTCGTGGCTCAGGGACTTGATGGTGGTCTCCATGCGGTCGCGGGTTTCGCGCTGAATGTCGTCGAGCATGGAATCCTCCGTGAACGAATCAGAACCCCAACCGTCGGGGCGGGGGTATGGACCAAGTGTAACCGAGCAGCCTGAAACGAACAAGCCGGACGCATGCGCAAACTAACAAACCAAATAACGTTCAAGGGCGAGATCTTCGCTGGCCTGCTATTATTGGAAATGCGATCACAACACAAGGGGGGTACAGGGTTTCGGCCAGCTGGTATGATCCTTTTCGATTGCCAAGACGTAGGCGCGCTTATCAGGATACAGGACGGGCGAGCACGAACGCCCGGTCCAGACCGGGCGTTCGACAATCGTTCAGCGGGGCGACAGATGGTGGACGACAGCGCCAAAGCTGCTGATCCCGGACAAAGGTCAGCCTGGCGGCGTTTCCTCTTCTGCGGCCGCCTGCTGCCGCCCATTCGTCTGGCTGCCGTCCAGTTCCAGTTCAGAGGCGATCCCCTGCATGGCTTCGAGCACGAACTGGATGTGGGCGTCCAGGTCTTCGCCCAGGCCGGCGGTGTTGTGGGCGATTTCGTCGCGGTCGATGGCGGCAGTGAAGCGTTTGTCCTTCCACTTCTTTTTGATCGAGGACAGCGTCACCTGGCGCAGGTCGCGAGAGGGGCGCACATAGGTGGTGGCGATGATGAGGCCGGTGATCTCGTCGCAGGCGCGCAGGGTTTTATCCAGCAGCGACACAGCCGGGACGCCGAGGAAGTCGGCGTGGGCGGCGACGGCGTGGATGACTTCCTGCGGCCAGCCCCACTCGGCCAGCAGCCGCAGGGCCGTGCGCGGATGCCCATCGACTGGGTCATTCATGTCCGGGAAGCGTTCGTAGTCCAGGTCGTGGACAAGGGCGGCCGCGCCCCACAGGTCTTCGTCGGCCCCGTATTTGCGGGCGTAGGCGCGTACGGCCGCCTCGACCGAGAGGACGTGCTTGCGCAGGCCGTCGTTCTGAATCCATGTGCAGACGAGCGCCCAGATGTCAGCGCGGGGTGGGAGAGACATAGGCAGGCGGCTCAGAGATCGGGTTTCCACGGCATCTCGCCCTGGCCCAGGCGGTGGTTGATCAGGCGGGCAAGGACGAAAAGCCAGTCGGAAAGGCGGTTGAGATAGCGTTGAGCGTCGGGTTGGATGGTCTCGGCGTCGGCCAGGGCGGCCACGGCTCGCTCGGCGCGGCGGCAGACGGTGCGGGCGATATGGAGGGAGGCCCCGGCCGCCGAGCCTCCGGGCAGGATGAAGGTTTGCAGGGGCGGCAGTTCTTGTTCCCAGACGTCGATTTCTTGTTCCAGGCGTTCGATCTTGGCCGGATGGACGCGCACGACATGGCTGGTCTTGGCATCGAGCGGGGTGGCCAGGTCGGCGCCCACCTCGAACATTTCGGCCTGGATGCGTTCGATGCGCTGGCGGAGGTCGGGGTCGGGGCATTGGGCGGCAGCTAGGCCTAGGAAGCTGTTGGTCTCGTCCACGGCGCCGTAGGCGGCCACGCGCAGATGATGCTTGGGCACGCGCCCGCCGCCAAACAGCCCTGTCGTTCCTAGATCACCTGTTCTTGTGTAGATTTTCATGGATGACACAGATGGGGGAAGCACAGATTATGGATACGAAACAGGCACTATGTGGCAAGTCGCAGGTGGCAGGTCGCAAGTGTCAGGTCTCCTCTTGGGCAAAGAGGTCGATGGGCGGGCCGCCGACGGGCTGGGGGTGGAGGAGATGGACATCGAGCCAGGCGGTGATGCGGGCCAGGGCCTCGCGCACGGCCCAGAAGGGGGCGGCGGTGTAGAAGCGGCGGTCGGCAGCTACGCCCACAGCATCCACCCCCATCTGCTGGCAGAGATAGAGGGCGCGAGGGAGATGAAAGGCCTGGGTGACGATGACGACCCGCCTCTGCCCGAAGATGTGACGGGAGCGCCAGCACGAATCATAAGTGCGCCGGCCGGCGTAGTCATAGGCCAGGGCGGCTTCGGGCAGGCCGTGGTCGCGGGCGAAATCGCCCATGCGGGCAGGTTCGTTGTACTCGATCACCGAGTTGTCGCCGCTGAGGAGCAGTTTTTGCACTTTCCCGGCCTGGTAGAGGTCGATGGCCGTGCGCATACGGTCGGCCAGCACCGGGGTCAGGCGCCCGCTGGGGTAGACGCCGGCCCCCAGGACGATGGCGACCGGCCTCTGATCCACATCTTCGGCCTTGACGATGCGGTTGCGGTAGCGCAGGCTCACATCAAGATAGGCAATGAGGGCCAGGAGAGAGGCGAAGCCGGCAAGGGTGAGCGCGACCAGGATGGCTTTGGAAAGCCGGGGGCGAAGGGTGGGCGGCGTCATCGGGCGGCGATGGCGCCGCGGAGGGCGGGGGCGAGGTAGTCGCGCGCCACCACTTCCCAGCTCATGCGGGCGCCCACCGCCTGGCCAAGCTCCAGCAGTTGCTGGCTTTCGGCGTCGGTGAGGGGCAGGCGGGCGGCGATGGTCTCGGCCACCAGGCGGCTGTTGTTGATTTCGATCAGGTCGCGCCCGAATTTGTCGAGTTTGAGTGCATCCCAGGGCGAGCCAAACTGCCAGCCCGGCGGGGCGCTGACGTAATCGGCGACGACGACGTTGGGGAATTTGGGCAGGTCGGCGGCGGCGCGGTCGACAAAGCCAACGCAGCCGCAGACATTGGAGGGCGCGCACAAGGCGCCGAAGCTGAGCGGCTCGACTTGGGCGATGCCGAACGGTTCGTAGATGCTTTGGCCGAATTCCACATCCGCCCCCTTGCGCAAGTCCATGAAGCTCATCGCGGCCGGCATGCGGCTACCGCAGCGGTCGCGGCTCCAGCCGAACTGGTTGACCAGCACGGCCTTGACCGCCCGGCTGCCGCGGTTGAACGGTTCCAGGCCGTGGAAGTAGTAATCGACCTCCAACCCCAGCAGGTCGCCGTTGTCGGCGCGGTGTCCGACCGGCCAGCCATATTGCCCCTCCCAGGCGTGCACTTGGCCCGAGGTGCGGCCGGTGGGTTCGCTGCTGGAAAGGACGAAGAGGAGGGCGCTTTTGCCGGCGGCGGCGAGCATGGCGTCCAGATGGCTGAGCACGCGCAGGTCGCGCCACAGGGCTTTGCTGGCGACGAAGCGGGTGACATGGCTGAAGATGAAGTCGGGTCGGTAGCCGTAGAGGTTCTGGGCATAGGTTTGCAGGAGGGCCTTGCTCTGTTTCTTTTCGGCCAGGGTGACGGGGAAGCTGGGGATGCCGTTGTAGACCAGGTCGATGGTTTTCCAATTGTAGGCCCCGCCCAAGAAGCGCAGTTCCTCCACCACCAGGTCGCCCACGGCCAGGATGGCGTCGCAGGCGGCGGCGCGGTGGAGGAGGGCGTGTTTGTAGTAGTCGTTCTGATCGCCGAAGACGGCGTCGAGGCTGTGCCCCTGTTGGCGGGCCAGGAACATGGCGTTGTAGAAGCGGGCGTCGTGGCCGGGGTGTTCCTCGACCAGCAGGCGGGCCGTGGCCACCTCGTGGGCGTAGAAGGCTGTGCGCCAGAGCTGAGGGTCCTTGATCAGCGCCGCCAGGACGAGGGGGATGCCCATCCATTCGTGGGCGAGGAGGACGCGCGGGCCGCTGACCCCAGCAGCGAGGGCGTAGAGGGCGGCGTAGGCCGGCTCGGCCAGGTTGACGAAGAGGCGGAATTCGGGGTCGTAGTCGTAGCGGCCGCAGTCCAGCCGGAATTTGTCCCAGAGGAAGTAGCGAAAGCCGTCGACCCGGCCTTTGTCGATCAACGCGACATCGATAAGCAGAACTTCGTGTTCGACGCCGCGGAACGGGCGCTTGCCGTAGTAGAGGCCGACGCCGTAGGTGGTCTCGATGGCCTGGAAGTGGCGACTGAGTTCGGGCGGCAGGAGGTCGATGCCCAGGCCAGGCGCATAGCGGAGTTTGAGACCGTTGCGCGGGTCGAAGAGCCGTTCCATTTCGCCGCTGTTGAAGCGGTTCAGGGGGCCGACGACGATGCTGCGACCGGCAACTTCCTGGTAGCTGGCCGCGCCGAGCAGGCCATCCAACACGGCGCCGATGCCGCCGACTTTGACGCCGGCTTCGTGGGTGATGTGGACGAGGAGATCGACGGTGGTGGACATGGATTTAAGGCATGGGTGAGGGGTGGGGGGTGAGAATCGGTGCGCGCCGGTTATTCTAGGCCGAGGGCCATGATTTCGTCAATCGAAACGTCATTCAGGCGGCGGACGCGTCAGGCGGCGCTCTGGGGAGGAGCGCCGCCTGGTTGCGGGGAGGGGGAATCGATGGGGATTAGAGCGTGCTGGCCTCAGCCAGGGCGTCGATCTCGGCCCGCTCGCTGAGGATGCGGTGGATTTTGCCGTCTTTCATCATGATCACGCTATCGACATATCTGCACATGCGCAGGTCGTGCGTCACCATCACGCCGGCGCGCTGCTGTTCGTGGATGAGGTCGGCGAAGGTCTGCACGACTTGATGGGCCATGTTGGTGTCCAGGCTGGCGGTCGGTTCATCGGCGAGGACCACGCTCGGTTCGTGGATGAGGGCGCGGGCGATGGCTACGCGCTGTTGCTGGCCGCCGGAAAGCTCGCTGGGGAAGTGTCCCAAGCGGTCGCCCAGCCCCAGCCGGGTCAGCAGCGCCTGCGACTTGACGACGCCGTTTTTGAGCGGCTTGTCGTTGAGCCTGAGCATGAGATCGACGTTGTCTTGGGCTGTCAGGTAGGGCACCAGATTGTTGGCCTGGAAGGTGAAGCCGATGTTCTGGCGGCGGAAGGTGGCCCGATCTTTTTCTTTCATCCCGCTCAGTTCCTTGCCGTCGATGCGGATGCTGCCCGAACTGGGTTTGAGGAGACCGGCCAGCATGGCCAGCATCGAGGTTTTGCCGGAACCGCTGGGGCCGACCAGGGCGATGAACTCACCGGCTTCGACGCTGAGCGAGACGCCATCCACCGCGTGTACGGCGTCGGCGCCATCGCCATAGATTTTTGTGACATTGATGGCTTGGAGGGCAGTGGTCATGGGTGTTTTGCGATAAGGGCGCCAGACCCACGAGGTCTCTAAAGACCTGTAGGGTCTGGTCGGGGGATGGTGGGAGGGTTACTGCGCCAGGCCGAGGGCGGTCAGGGGTTCGACGCGCAGGAGGGCGTAGACCGAGACCAATCCGCCCAGGGGGCCGATGATCAAGAGTGAGGCGACGGCGGCGGTCACAGCATCGGCGGTGAAGACGATGGGGATGCCGGCTGGGAACGCGAGCGAGAGGAGGAGGGCGCCGGATGCGCCGACGGTGACGCCGATGGCATTGACGGCAATGATCTGGAGGAGGGCGGCCAGGCCAACCGTGCGGCTGGCAGCGCCGATGGCCTTGAGCATGCCGATCTGGGCCACTTTCTGCAGGGTCTGGATTTGGAAGAAGCCGCCGATGACGAGGATGCCGATGAAGAGGGTGAAGTAGCGTTGGGTGTTCAGGGTGCTCTGCTGGGCCGAGTAGCCGGGCGTGGCTTGATAGGCTGCCGCCCGGTCGGCGACTTCGACATCGGCTACGGCTTGCTCGATGCGAGCGGCCATGGTCTCGATGGCGTCTGGGTTTTTGAGCTTGACGACGACGACGTTGGCGATCAACTCGCCGTCGGCGCCCTCGGCAGCGGCCTTGGGGCGGATTTTGTCCCAGGTCAGGTAGGGGACGAAGACGGAGGGGGCGAGGAAGAACTGGCGGCCGTCGCTGATCCCAACCACCGTCAGGTCGTAGAATTCTTCTTTGGCGCCCTGGATGGCCTTGACGACGATGGTATCGCCCACCTGGATGCCGGCGCGCAGGGCGGCGTTGCGGTCGATGATGGCCTCGTTGCTGCGTGAGCGGCTGAGGGTGCGGCCTTCGAAGGCGGGAGGCTCGCCCGGCCGGCCCGGCTCGACCCCGATCAACGAGACATCGAGCGCTTCGGCGCCGTTGGCAAAGACGAGGGTGGTGGAAGTGACGTTCACCTGCCCGACATCCTCCACGCCCTCCACTCGGCGGATCTCGGCCAGGCGGGAGCGACCCAGGCGGCTGGCCGAGATGGAGAGGTCGACGTTGGCCTGGTAGACGATCAGCTCGCCATTCAGTTTTTCGATGTATTCGCGGTTGCCGTCGCCCAGGCCCTCGGCCAGAGCGGCGATGAAGAGGACGAGGGTGGTGATGAGCGCTACCACCAGGGCCACCAGGAGGAAGCGACCCCGGTTGTGCCAAAGTTCTTTGAAGGCAAGGTAGTAGGCCATGGCGGGGTGTTACCTCGGTTCGATGCTGACGACGGCGGTCTGGTTCCAGAGCAGGCGCTCGTCCTGTTGGTCGGGGGTGATGACGACGGTGTAGACGATGTCCCCGCGCTTGTCTTCGCCGATGGGCCGCACGAGTTTGACAACGCCTGTTTTCTCCAGGCCGGGGATGGCGTCGAAGGTGATGCTGACGGGCATGCCGTCGCTGATGGCGACGGCATCGAATTCGGTCAGGTCTTCGGTTTCGATCTGCCAGGCGCTGAGGTTGGCGAGACGCACCACCGGGGCGCCGACGGCGGTCTGTTCGCCGGCGCGGGCGTCGAGTTGGGCGATGACGCCGGAGAAGGGAGCTTTGAGTTCGGTTTCGGTCAGGGCAGCGCGGGCCTGATCGACCGCTGCCTGGGCGGCGGCGACATCGGCCTTGAGCACGGCCAGGCTTTCGGGTCGGGCGCCGGCCAACAAGAGATCGAGTTGGGCTTGAGCCTGATCGACAGCGGCCTGGGCTGCGGCCAGGTCGGCCGGGCGAGCGGCTTTGAGGGCGTCGAGTTGGGCCTGGGCGCGGCTGACGCCAGCGCGGGCGGCGCTCAGGTCGGCGGCAGTGGCGCCTTGTTGCAGGTCGGCCAGACGAGCCTGAGCAGCCCGGACGGTGTTGGTGGCCTGTTCCAGTTGGGCGGCTTCGGGGCGGGCGCCGATGTCGGCGTTGCCAGCCACGCGGTCATAGGCGGCCTGGGCCTGGCGCAGTACGGCCTGGGCGTTGGCCAGTTCGGCCTCGGCGGCGATGCGCTGCTGCTGACTGGCGCCGGCTTGCGTCTTCTGCAGGGCGGCCAGGGCCTCGCTGAGAGCGGCTTCGGCGGCGGCGAGGTCGGCGGCCAGGGCTTCGGCGCTGAGGCGCTCAAGTCGGGCCTGGGCCGCGGCCCGCGCGGCCCGGGCCGCGGCCACTTCC
>CAYWPZ010000115.1:0-13568 GCA_964460135.1 uncultured Caldilineales bacterium
AGCGAATGGTCGGCCGGTTCGGCGACCACGAAAGCCAAGCCAAAGACGAGCACGGCCGCCGCCAAGACGCGTGCCAGATCGAAACCGTCGCCGTAGGTATCCGCCCCCATGACCTGGAATCCCGAACGCATCACCGCCGCCCTCGACCGCATCCTGCCCGGTGTGAGCCAGCCAGCGCGCTACATCGGCGGCGAGTGGAACAGCATCAGGAAGGGGTGGGAAGCGGTGCGCAGCCGCGTGGCCCTGGCCTTCCCCGACACCTACGAACTGGGGATGAGCAACCTGGGGATGGCCATCCTCTACGACATCCTCAACCGGCGGCCCGATGTGCTGGCCGAGCGCGTCTATACGCCGTGGGTGGACATGCAGGCCGAGATGCAGCGCGCCGGCCTGCCGCTCTTCAGCCTGGAATCGCGCCGCCCCATCGCCTGCTTCGATATCTTGGCCTTCAGCCTGCCCTACGAGCAACTCTACACCAATGTGCTCTCGCTGCTCGACCTGGCCGGCCTGCCCCTGCGCTCGACCGACCGCCTGCCCGAACACCCACTCATCCTTGCCGGCGGCTCGGCGATGATCAACCCCGAACCGATGTGGGCCTTTCTGGATGCCTGTTTCCTGGGCGAGGGCGAGGAGGCAATCATCGAGATCGTCGACTGCCAGGCGCAGTGGCGAGAGGAAGGGCGACCGGGCGGGCGGGTCGAGTTGCTTCGGCGGCTGGCCCGGATCGAGGGCGTCTACATCCCCGGTTTCTACGAATCGCACTACCACGCCGACGGCACCCTGCAGTCCACACGGCCCCGGCCCGATGCCGCCGATGTCGCGCCCAAAGAAGTGAGGAAGCGGATCGTAGCCGTCTTGCCGCCGCCTGTCACCGATTTCATCGTCCCTTACGTCGACATCGTGCACAACCGGGCGCCGATCGAAATCCAACGCGGGTGCACGCGCGGGTGCCGGTTCTGCCAGGCCGGGATGATCTTCCGGCCGGTGCGGGCGCGGCCGCTGGCAGAGGTATTGGCGGCGGTGGATCGGGTGGTGGAGGCCGCCGGCTTCGAGGAGATCTCGTTCCTTTCGCTCAGTTCGTCCGACTATCCCTTCATCCAGGCGCTGGTGGATGGCGTGGTGGACAAACACGGGGCCAGGCGGTTGTCGATCGCCCTGCCTTCTCTGCGGATCGAGTCGTTCAGCGTCGAACTGATGGCAAAACTGGAGAAGGGGCGGCGGCGCTCCGGCTTTACCTTTGCGCCCGAAGCCGCCAGCGACCGTCTGCGCGATGTGATCAACAAGCCCATCGCCACCGATCTGATGCTCCAAACCGCGCACGAGGTCTACAGCCGCGGCTGGACGACGATTAAGATGTATTTCATGATCGGCCACCCCACCCAGACCCTGGCCGACATCGAAGCCATTGCCCAACTGGGGCTGGAGGTGCTCCGGATTGGGCGCAAATACATCGGCAGCAAGGCGAAGGTCAACCTGGGCGTCAGCACCTTGGTCCCCAAGCCGCAGACACCGTTCCAGTGGGCGCGGATGGAAGATGAGGCGACCATCCGCCAGCAACAGGAACATCTGCGGGCGCGGCTGCGCGCGGGGGGGATGAACCTCAGCCTCAATGCCCCGCGCGAGATGTTGCTGGAGGCGTTTCTGAGCCGGGGCGACCGCAGATTGGCGGCGGTGATCGAGCGAGCCTGGCAGTTGGGGGCGCGGTTCGACGCCTGGAGTGAGCAGTTCGATTGGGCGGCCTGGCAGCGAGCCTTCGCTGAGGCAGGCCTGGACATGGATTGGTACGCCCGTCGGCAGCGACCCGTAGAAGAGACGCTGCCCTGGGATCACCTGAGCGTGGGGGTGAAGAAGGATTTCCTGGCGGCCGAATGGCTGCATTCGCTGCAAGGGGCGGTGGTGGATGATTGCCGAGAGCATTGTTTCTCGTGCGGGATCATCACTCAGTTCAAGGACGAGCGGCGGGAAGCGCAGACGCTTTTGGGCGGCGACGGCGGCTGGGGATGTCCTAGTTTTGGGCGCGAGGCCCAGCGCCAACCTGTTTCGCCCGGCCCTGTGCCCCTCTATTTCAGCGAGGAGATGAACCCCAGCCTGGCTGGAGGCTCGACTGTGCGCGTGCCGCAGCGACAGCGGCTGCTCGAAGGACACAAAGGCCCTGCCGGCGATAGTCGGTGGGCGATCGGCCCGCCTGGATGAAGAATTCGCTATCGTCCATCGCCACGCCAGAATCGAAACCCATGTTTTCAAGCTGATTTGCGTTTAGTCTGCCAGCCCCAGATCTCGCACCGCCGATTGGATCAGATCCCAGGCCTGAGCGACGTGCTGGCGTTCGGTGTGCGTCTGGCCGATGGACATGCGCAGGGTGGTGCGGCCGTTCAGCCGGGTGTGGGTCAGGTACAGGCGCCCGGAGCGATTGAGGCGGTCGAGTAGGGTTTCGTTGGCGGCGTCATCCCCGCGCAGCCGGAAGCAGACAAGGTTGAGCGGCGCCGGGGCAACCAACTCGAAGCGGGCGTCGTCCTGCACCCAGGCGGCGAATTCCTGGGCCAGCGCCACATGCCGCCGGATGTGATGCTGCAGACCCTCGACGCCATAATGCCGGATGACGAACCATAATTTCAGCGCCCGGAAGCGGCGGCCAAGCTGGACGTGCCAGTCGCGATAGTCGATGACCGCGCCCGAGGCCGAGGCGGCGTTGCGCAGGTAGTCGGGCAGGATGCTGAGGGCGCCGATCAGCGACTGGCGCTCGGCCACCCAGAAGCAGTCGCAGTCGAAGTTGGTGAACATCCATTTGTGGGGGTTGAAGGCGTAGCTATCGGCGAATTCTAGCCCCTGTTGGATCCAGCGGAATTCGGGACAAAGGGCAGCCGTGCCCGACATGGCGGCATCGACGTGCAGCCAGGCGCCCTCGGCCTGGCAGATGCGGCCGATCTCTGGCAGGGGGTCGATGGCGTTGGAGGAGGTGGAGCCGACGGTGGCGAGGACGAAGGCCGGGGTGAGGCCGGCCTCGCGGTCGGCGGCGATCTGGCGGGCCAGGGCCTGGGGGCGCATGGCGAAGGCGTCGTCGACTTCGATCAGGCGCAGGTTGGCCCGACCCAGGCCGGCGATCTTGACCGCTTTTTCTAGCGAGGAGTGGGCTTGGGATGAGGCGTAGGCGACCAGACGGCCATCGCAGCCGCGCTCGTTGCTGGCCCCGGCTGTGGCCCGCTCGCGCCCGGCTAATAAGGCAGCCAGGGTGGCGCTGGAGGCCGTATCCTGGATCACGCCGCCCCCGGCCCCGCTGGAGAGAAAGCGTTCGGGTAGGCCCAGCATCTCGACCAGCCAATCGAGGACGTGGGTTTCCAGTTCGGTGCAGGCCGGGCTGGTGGCCCATAACATGCCCTGTACGCCCAGGCCGGAGGAAAGCAGGTCGCCGAGGATGGCCGGGAAGGAGGCATTGGCGGGGAAGAAGGCGAAGAAGTTGGGCGATTGCCAGTGAGTGAGGCCAGGGAGGATGAGGGCGTCGACATCGGCCAGCATGGCTGCAAACACTTCGCCGTGGGCGGGGGGGTGCGCAGGCAGATGCTCCCGTACCTCGCCCGGGCGGACCTGGGAAAGGACGGGAAAGCTTTCGACGCGCTCGTAGTAGTCGGCGATCCAATCGACGACGGCCCGGCCGTAGCGGCGAAAGTCGTCGGGGGTCATGTGGAAGCTTGGGGGTGGGGTGGTCATGGGGGGGCAGGTCGATGGGGGTGGTGGGCGGGGGGCTTGGCGGGGTTCGAGGCTCATGCTATACTGCGGCTGGTCGATTCGACAATTCCCGCGCCGCCAGAGGTCTGCTATGTCAACGGTTCTTACGAAGCCGCCAGTGGGCTGGGATACAAGTTTTCCCTTTCCTCCAAGAGTCACCTATCCCGAATCGGACGGTCAACCCGTGGGTGAAACTGATAGCCATATTTCTGCGATCTTCTACCTGCGCGCGGCTTTGCGGATCCTTTTTCGCGATGACCCCCGGACCTATGTTGCTGGCAACATGATGTTTTACTACGAAGAAGGCGAGCCAAGCGCGGTGAAGGCGCCCGACATCTTCGTGGTCAAAGGCATCGACAAGCACGACCGGCGCACCTACAAGCTGTGGGAAGAGGGCGTCGCTCCTTGCGTCGTGTTCGAGATCACCTCGCGCAGCACACGACTGGAAGACCTGGGGTCGAAGAAGGCGCTGTACGAGATGCTGGGCGTGCAAGAGTATTTCGTCTTCGACCCGCTCGATGAGTATCTGCGCCCGCGCTTGCAGGGCTTCTCGCTGATCGGCGGCGTCTATTGTCCCATCCATCCCGCCCGCGACGGCGCTATGATCAGCGCCGAGTTGAACGCCATCCTCAAGCCGGACGAGGCGCTGTTGCGTGTGCTGGATCCCAGGACCGGCAAGGTGGTGCCAACAGTGGAAGAAGCGGTGGAACAGGCAGAAACGGCCGAGGCCGAAGTTGCTCGTCTGCGCGCGGAATTGGCGCGGCTTCTCGGTCAGATGAAGCAGTAGACCGGGGGACCGGGAGGCCGGGTCTACAGGTCTACTAATCTACCGGCCTACCGATCTCCCAGCTCAAGTGGGCAATGGAGCGCGTCGCCGAAAACGTCCTGGTCTACTAATCTACCGGCCTACCGATCTCCCAGCCCCCACCAGCTCGGCCAGCTTGCGCACTCGCGCCGGCTGCTCCAGTTTGACAAGGCTCTCGCCCACCAGGATGGCCGACACGCCCAAGTCGGCCAGGCGGCGCACGTCTTCGGCGCCGCCAATGCCGCTTTCGCTGACGAGGAGGGCGGCGGATGGGATGAGCGGGCGCAGACGGGCGGTGGTGTTCAGATCGATGGTGAAATCACGTAGGCTGCGGTTGTTGACGCCGATGATGCGCGGGCTGAGCTTGAGCGCCCGTTCGACCTCGGCTTCGTCGTGGACTTCGACCAGCGCCTGCATCCCCAGTTCGTGCGCCTCGCCCAGCAGATGCCGATACTCGCTGTCGCTGAGCACGGCCATGATCAGAAGGATGGCGTCGGCCCCAGCCACGCGCGCTTCCAGCACCTGGTAGGGGTCGAAGATGAAATCCTTGCGCAGGACCGGGGTCGTGATGGGGCGTGCGCGCAAGGCTTCTTTGATGGCGGTAAGGAATTCGAGTTTGCCCTGGAAAAAACGTTCATCGGTCAGGCAAGAGATGGCGGCGGCGCCGCCCTGGGCGTAGGTCAGGGCCAGTTGCACAGGGTCGAAGTCGCGGCAGAGCAGGCCCTTGCTGGGCGAGGCGCGCTTGACTTCGGCGATGAGGTTGACGCCGGGCCGAGAAAGGGCGGCAGCGAAATCCAGGGCCGGCGGGGTGAAGCCGACCAGCGAGCGCAGGGTGGCTACGGGCGTCTCTTGTTTGCGCCGGGGCAGTTCTTGGCGTTTCCAGCGCATGATCTCGTCGAGGAGCAGGCCCTGGGCCTTGAGGCGTTGCGAGCGTTTCATGGCCGGCTCAGGCGAAGCGCTGCGAATGGTCGACCAGGGCTTCAAGCCTGGCCAGGGCCGCGCCCGAATCGAGGCTGTGCTGGGCCTGTTCCAGGGCGGCGACCCAGTCCAGATTCTCGACGGCCAGGGCGGCGGCGGCGTTGAGGAGGACGATATCGCGCTTGGGGCCGCGTTCTTCGCCGCTGAGGATGGCGCGGGTGACGGCGGCGTTTTCTTCGGCGGCGCCGCCCAGAAGGTCGGTCAGGTGGGCGCGGTGGAGGCCAATGTCGGCGGCGTCGAAGGCAAAGGTGCGGACGCGGCCGTGCAGCAGGTGGCTGACGCGGTTGACGCCTGTGGTGCTGAGTTCATCGAGACCATCGGCGCCGTGGAAGACAAGGGCGGCGCGGCCACCCAGCCGGCCCAGGACTGCGGCCATCGGCTCGGTCAGGGCCGGGTTGAAGACGCCGATGATCTGATGGGTGGCGCCGGCGGGGTTGCTAAGGGGGCCGAGGACGTTGAAAATGGTGCGCAGGCCCAGTTCGCGGCGCGGGCCGGCGGCATGTTTCATGGCCGGGTGGTGGTGGACGGCGTAGAGAAAGCCGATCCCCACCTCGTCGATGCAGCGCCCCACCTGGTCGGGCGTGAGGTCGAGGTTGACGCCGAGGGCCTTGAGGACGTCGGCGCTGCCCGACTTGGAGGTGATGGAGCGGTTGCCGTGTTTGGCGACGGGGACGCCGCAGCCGGCAACGATGAAGGCGGCGGTCGTGGAGATGTTGAAGGTGCCGCCGTAGTCGCCGCCGGTGCCGCAGGTGTCCACCAGCCTGCTATCGGCGTGATGGTGAACGGGGATGGCGTGTTCGCGCATGGCGCGGGCGCTGCCGGCGATCTCGGCCACCCCCTCGCCTTTGGCTGCCAACCCGACCAGGTAGCCGCCGATTTGGGCAGGGGTGGCTTCGCCGTTCATGATTGCGGCCATCACCCAATAGGCTTCGTCTTCGGTCAGGTCTTTGCCGCCGGCGACATGGGCGATGGCGTGTCGAAGGATGTCCATGGGTCTTGCTCCCAGGTGCAGGGCGCTGTCCTTAAGGCGTCAGCCGCCCCAGGAGGCGCGGGTAGGGGATGGCCTCACGCAGGTGATGGATGCCGGTGATCCAGGCGACGGTGCGCTCGACGCCCAGGCCAAAGCCGCTGTGGGGGACAGAGCCATAGCGGCGCAGTTCCACATACCAGTCGTAGGCGTCGGCGGGGAGCTTGTGTTTGGCGATGGCGGCGACCAGCTGGTCGGGGTCGCTCATGCGTTCGCTGCCGCCGATGATCTCGCCGTAGCCCTCGGGGGCGAGCAGGTCGGCGCTGCGGCAGATTTCGGGGCGGCCCGGTTCCGGCTCCATGTAGAAGGCTTTGATGGCGGTGGGGTAGCCGGTGACGAACAAGGGCTTGTCGAACTGGCTGGCCAGATAGGTCTCGTGCGGGGCGCCGAAGTCGCCGCCCCACTCGATGCCAGGGAGCAGTTCATCGTTGGGGGGCACGGTCACGCCCGCGGCCGCGGCGGCGTTGATCATCTCCACCGCCCGGTCGTAGGGAAGACGCGGGAAGGGCGGGGTGACGTTTTGCAGCAGGGTCGTGTCACGCTCCAGCAGGGCCAGCTCATCTTTGCACTGGCTCAGGCAGGTGTGGACGATGTGGCTGACGAACTGCTCCTCGATTTCCAGCAATTCTTCCAGCTTGCAGAAGGCGATCTCAGGCTCGACCATCCAGAATTCCTGTAGATGGCGGCGCGTTTTCGATCTTTCGGCCCGGAAGGTGGGGCCAAAACAGTAGACCTTGCCAAAGGCAAAGATGTTGGCCTCGTTGTAGAGCTGGCCGGTCTGGGCCAGAAAGGCGGGGACGCCGTGATAGTCGATCTTGAACAGGGTGGTGGTGCCCTCGCCGGCGGCGGGGGTGAGGATGGGGGTGTCGACCAAGAGGAAGCCGTGGTCGTCCAGCCAGTCGCGGATGGCGCGGATGACCGTCGCCCGCACGCGGGTGATGGCCCACTGCTGGTTGGAGCGCAGCCAGAGATGGCGGCGGTCGAGCAGGAATTCGGGGCCGTGTTCTTTGGGCGTGATCGGGTATTCGCCGGCAATCTGGACGATCTCGATGTCGCGCAGATCGATCTCGTAGCCGCCGGGCAGGCCGGGTGCGCGCGGGTCGGCCCTGATCTCGCCGGTGACGATGAGGGAGGATTCGGTGCTCAGGCGGCTGACAAGCTCGAATTTCTCATCGCCGAGGGTGGGGCGGAAGGCGACGGCCTGGAAGATGCCGCTGCCGTCGCGCAGGCGCAGGAAGTTGAGCTTGCCCTTGCCGGTGAGGCGTTGGAGCCAGCCGCGCACGGTGACGATCTGGCCGACGTAGTCTTTGGCGTCGGCGATGCGGATGATGGGGGGCATGGGTGTTGGAGATTGGAGATTGGTTATTGGAGATTGGAGATTGGATAGGGGTTTCGAGGCAGTCATTTCATGGACGGGGGATGCAGGCGTAGGTTAGCAGGACGCATGACGGAACACGGAACCCAGCACCCAGCACACGTCTCAAACCGTCTCGCGTACATCCAGAATCTCATCCACCAGCGGCTGCATGACGGCCACCAGACGGTCGCGCGACGCATCCTGCACCTTGAGCATGATCTGCCAACGCTGGCCGCCCGAACCGGCGACCTCGCTCAGGCCCAGGCCGACGATGTCGCCGCCTACGCCGAACACGGCCCCGGCGATCTGGGCCAGCTTGCCTTTGGCGCCGGTGACGGCGACGGTGATCCGCACGCCCAGCCGCCGCCCACCGAGAAGTTCCAGCAGGATCTTGAACAGATCCGTCTCGGTAATGATGCCCACCAGTCTCTCGCCGGCCATGACCGGCAGGCCGCCGATGCGCCGATCGGCCATGAGGCGGGCAGCCTCTTCCAGCGGCGTCTCCTCGCCCACGGTGATGACTGCCTGTGTCATGACTTTTTCGATCTTGAGTCGCGAGAGCAGCTCCGGAATCTCCCAGATGGCCAGCGAGGTGGCCGGCGAGGGCGAGGCGTGGAGCAGGTCTTTGTCAGAGACGATGCCGACCAACCGCCCGTGCGCATCGATGACGGGCAAGCGGCGGACTTTCTTCTCACGCATCAAGCGCAGCGCCTCCGGCACTGAGGCGTCGGGCGTGATCGTCACAGGGTTGGGGGTCATACGTTCGCGGACAAGCATCGCATTCTTCTCCTGAGTGGAAAGAGGGTTGTGGAGGTGGAGTATAAGTGGCTGCTTCGTTTACGCAAAGCGGCTAGGACTGAGCGGCGAGAGGTCGAAGTCAGGTGTCTGGCCGCCAATCAGCTGCGCCGCCAACTTGCCCGTGACCGGCCCCAACGACATCCCCAACATGGCATGGCCAGCGGCGATGATCAGGTTGCCGAGTCCGGGCGCGCGGCCGAGGATGGGCAGGCCGTCGGGCGTGCAGGGCCGCAGCCCGCGCCAGAGTTCGATCACTTCCAGCCCCTCCATCCCAACCAGATAGCGGCGCAGCCCCCGCTCCAGCGCCGCCACTCGCCGCCGGTTGATCGATTCGTCGAACCCCGCCAGTTCCAGTGTGCCGCCAAAGCGCAGCCGCTCGCCCAGCGGGGTGACGGCCATGCGCGCCTCGCCGAGGATGAGCGGGTAGGCAGGGCCAAGGGCAGGCCGCCGCACGGTGAGGGTGTAGCCTTTGGCCGGCTGGATCGGTAGGCGCAGCTTGAGGGCGCGGGCCAGGCCGGGCGACCATGAACCCGCGGCCAGGATGATCTGCTCGGCTTCGAGATCGCCGCGCGTGGTCTGCACCCGTTGCACCCGACCCCCGCTCGTCTCGAAACCCACAACCTCGACCCCGGTCAGAATGCGGACGCCGCGCCCGGCCAGCCAGCCCCCCAGCCCACGCACGAATGCAGCCGGGTCGAGATGGGCGTCGTTGGGGAAGTAGACGCCGCCCACCATGTCCGGGCGCAGCGAAGGCTCCATCGCCCGCAGCGCCTCGCCATCCAACACCTGGCTGGCCAGGCCGTAGCCTTGCAGCAGATGCGCCTCTTCGCGGCCGGCCTCCAGTCCTGGCCGGCTGTGGAAGACGAGCAGCAGCCCCCGCCCCTGGAAGCCAAATTCCAGCCCCTCGCGGGTGGTCAGTTCGTCGAAAAGGGCGCGGCTGGCCAGGCTAAGCCGGCTGAGGACGGCCAGGCCGGCCAGCATCGGCTGTTGGCGGCTGGCCAGGATGAAGCGGGCGAGCCAGGCGATGAGGGCGGGGTCGGGCCGGGGCCGAACATAGAACGGACTTTCCGGGTCGAGCAGCCATTTCAGGCCGCTGCGGAGGGCGCCGGGCGCGGCCAGGGGGATGCTGTGGCTGGGCGTGACCAGGCCGGCGTTGCCATACGAGCAACCGGCCGCCAGGTCGCCCTTTTCGACCAGGACCACCTCCTGCCCGGCCTCAGCCAGAGAGTAGGCGGCGCAGACGCCAATGACGCCGCCGCCGATGACGAGGACTTTCATCTTGGGAGCCTCCTGCCGTGATTGGGGGTGCGTGGATGCACGCGGGTGTCGGCCGCATTATCATGGCCGCGTGATGAATGGGGCAAGGCGCATGGATCGCTGATAGGGGGTGATCCGCGAAGGACGCGAAGAGCGCGAAGGGGGCAGGCGGGGCGAGGGCGAGGGTGGTGGCCGTGCAGGAGGGTGTTTTGGTCGTGCTCGTATTCGTCGCCTGCCCCGTCCGCGGCTATAATTGCTTCTTCCCGCCCCCGGCCCGGCCGTCGCCTCGGTCATCGCCCGCGGGCAGCCCTGGCCGGCCGCGCCATGCCTCAGCGCCGATTAACCGCCCTCGATCGACAGTTCGACATTCACTGTTCGCCCTTCCTTCCATGCCCGCCAAGATCATCCTCAACCCCTACTCCAACCGTTGGGGCGCCGGCCAACAGGCTGCCGCGGTCGCAAGCGCCCTCGAAAGCTCTGGCCTTGGCTTCGACCTTGTTCAGACCGGCGGACCGGGCGAGGCCACCCGGCTAGCGCGCGAGGCCGCCGCCGCCGGGTTCGACCCGATCGTCGCCGCCGGCGGCGACGGCACGATCAGCGAGGTGGTGAACGGCCTCCTGGCCGAGGGCGAACAAACGAGCGTCCGCTTGGGCGTCATTCCGCTTGGTTCGGCCAACGACTACGCTGTGCAACTCGGCATCCCCACCGACGTGGCCGGGGCCTGCCGCATGTTGGCCGAGGCCAAACAGGTGCGCAGGCTGGATGCCGGCCGGGTGAATGAGCGCGCCTTCATGAATGATGTCACCCTGGCTTTCGGCGCCCAGGTCAACATCGAGGCGGCCGCCATCCACCGCCTGCGTGGGGCGATGATCTATTTGGGCGGCGTCTTCAAGGCCCTGGCGCACTATCACCAGCCGCAGGTGACCTTCGAGTGGGATGGCGGCCGGGTGGAGAATCGGGCCATCGTCCTGGCCTATGTCGGCATCGGTTGGCGCACGGGCGGCGTCTTTCATCTCACCCCCAACGCCATAGCCGACGATGGCCTGCTCGATTTCATCTATGGCGACGCCATGAGCCGGTTGCGGCTGCTGCGGCTGCTGCCCAAGACCTTCGACGGCAGCCACATCCACGATGAGCGCGTCCATTCGGCCCGCTGCACCCGGCTACACATCACCAGCGCCGACCCCATCCCCGTGCTGGCCGACGGCGAGATCATCCACCGCGATGCCCACGATCTGACCATCCGCGTGCTGCCGCAAGCCCTGGCGGTCATCGTCGGGCCGCAGCCGGGGACGCGGCCGGATGGCGCCAGACCCTGAAGGCTTTACTTTGCATGTTTCTTACAACTTTGTCATCTGCCAGCCGCGACCTGTTCATCTTGTTTTCACGTCACCTGCCTACAATGACCGGGGCGCTTCTCGCCACGACCAGAGCAGCGTCTGTGCGCTGACAACGCCCTGATTTTCCATCCTCTCGGAGGTTCGAACACCATCATGCGTCAGAAGGGTTCCCTTCTCCTCGTCCTCACGCTCCTCGCCATCGCCATCGTTGCGCCTGCCGTCGTCGCCAGACCCAACGCCGCCCTACTCGCCCAGGCAGCCACGCCGGTTGCAGCCCCGGATGCGGCTTCCACCGCCCCCGACCAGGCGGACTATGCCCCGCCGCCTGCCGGCCCCACCGGTTTCTACATCGAAAATGGGCGCTTCAACATCCTCCAACCGGCACCCGACTACTTCGCCGCCGGCTCCTTCCTGTTTTGGGCCTGGAAAGACCTGAACCCAACCAAAGGCGGCTACAGCTGGACCATCCTTGACAAGTGGATCCAGGACAGCCTGGACGCCGGCTATGTGGCCGTGGGTCTGGCCATCACCCCCTACACCGGGCGCTTCTGCCACCCCCTGGAACAAGGCACCGACCTGATCCCGGCCTTTGTCCGCAACGGCCCCGACAACATCGCCGGCAACGCCGACGACACCGTTTTCGCCTCGGATATCCCCGACACCCGCGACTGCAACCAGGATGGCAACCCCGATCGCGGCCCCAACGCCATCTGGCTGCTGCCCGACTACACCGACTCCTACTACAAGGAACAGTATTTCACCTTTGTCGAGGCCCTGGCCGACCACCTCCTCAGCTCGCCCTACCGCGACAAGGTCGGTTGGGTGGCCATTGGCACCGGCAAGGACGGCGAGAACAAACCGGCCGATGACCGCGACGACCCCTCGTTGGAAGCGCACGGCCTCACCGTCCCCGCCTGGGTGCAGTTCGTCCAGGACACGACCGACGCCTACATCGCCGCCTTCTACGACGGCTCTGGCTACCCTCGCATCCAGGTTATCAGCCAGAACGCGCCCTTCTACAAAAGCCCCACCGAACGCCGCGACATTGCCAACTATGTGGCCACCCGCCGCGTCGGCGTCTCGCTGAACACCATCACCCCCGACTTCAACTTCGTCGAAGCCTGCGCCAGCACCAACACCAATGTGCGTTGCACGGCCATCTATGACCAGGCCCGCCAATACAACAACATCGCCCCGGTGATGCTGGAAAGCTACGCCTACATGATGCCCACGCGCAACAGCTTCTACTGGTCGATGATGCGGGCGCTGGACATCAAGGCCGACTACATCCGCCTCTCCTCCTTCTGGAACGCCGCCATCAGCGATGGCAACCTCACCAACCCCGACAACCTGAGCACCGCCGAGTGGGTGACGCACTATGTGGGCACGGGCTTTTCCTCCGGCCAGAACCAGCCGTTCAGCATCTGGTCGACCATGCGCGAACACCGCGCCCCCTGCCACTTGGGCTACGCCACCCTGAGCCGGAGCGAATGTAACCAATGGCCCACCAACGGCAACTACGAGTTCTACCTCACCCAGCTCCACCTCAAGGACTTCGGCGGCATCACCATCCCGGTCACGCCCGACGACCGCACCGAGATCACCGGCTGGGACAGCAGCGAATCGACGGTGGTCAACAAGCCCTGGCACTACAATACCGATCCCTATGATCAGGCCCTGCGCGACGCCGGCCTCTACCAGCTTGGCTCGAACGGCGTTCAGACACAGGTCGACCCCGGCTGGGTGACGCGGCGCAGCGACCAGGCCCACGGGCACAGCAAGTTCATCTTCGACGCCACCGACCGCTATTTCGCTCGCTCGCAGCCGCCCGCCGATAGCACCTTCAAGGTCATCGTCACCATCACCTATCTCGACCACGGCGACGACCGCTGGCTACTGGTCTACGACTCCACCACCGGCCCCAAAGCCGCCGCCGTCTACGCTATCAACGACTGGAACGTGCGCCGCGGCCTGGCCGTAGACGATTTCCTGCCCTTCGATGGCCGGGTGACGCCGCCCGTCAACTACATCCAGAAGACCAACAGCAACAAGTGGAAGGTGGCGACCTTCGTGATCGAGGATGGCAACTTCAACAACGGATTGTTGAACGAGGCCCGCGCCGACCTCTACATCGAGAGCAAAAGTCCCAGCGGCCAGAACGACGGCGACGAATACATCCATCACGTCGATGTGCGCAAGGTGCAGGAATTCATCGAGGTGACGCCGACGCCCCCCCCCCCCCCCCCCCCCCCCCCCCCCCCCCGCCCCCCCCCCCCCCCCCCC
>CAYWPZ010000115.1:13578-14313 GCA_964460135.1 uncultured Caldilineales bacterium
TTCTTCGCGCCGGGCCTCGATCGGCCTCATCCGGGCCAGGGCAGCGAGGGCCACGTAGCGCTTGACCATGTCGAGCGACGTGTGGCCGAGGATCCGCTGGAGGCTGAACACGTCGCCGCCGTTGACGAGGTAGCTCCGGGCGAACGTGTGCCGCAGCGAGTGCGGGCTCAGCCGGCCCGTCACCCCCACCTCCACCCCCAATGTGGGCGTCGTCAACGGCAAAGTGTACGTCGATAACAACGGCAACAATCAGCCCGACCTCGGCGAGGGCCTGGCCGGGGCCACCCTGAACCTGGTCGGCCCGGTCAACTTGCAGCAAACATCGGCCGCCGACGGCAGCTACAGCTTCGGCAACGTCCCGCCGGGCGACTACCTGCTCAGCGAGACGCCGCCGACGGGCTACGGCCCGGCCAAACCGGTCAGCGCCGTGGGTCTCTCGATCCAGGCCAACACCACCCGCAGCTGGCATTTCGGCCACGACCCCCTGCCAACCGCCACCCCCACCCCCACCAGCCTGCCGACCGCCACCCCTACCGTCACCCCCACCACCCCGGCCGGCCGTGTCGAGTTGTTCTTGGACGTTTCGCTGCTGCGCTGCTCGCTGCGCACAACGGTGTTCGGATCCACCCGCTCCTCGGTCCGTTCCCCGTGCGAGAACTCGACCTGCGCGGACACGCGGACACTCGCTTTGCCGGCGCCGAGCACCTCGTCCAGCATCCCCTGTACCCGTCGCAT